>WHTG01000254.1 GCA_009377835.1 Nitriliruptorales bacterium | reverse complement strand
TGGAGGTGCAGCAGCATCTCGGCCGGCTTGTATGCGTGGATAGTCGCCAGCCGATCGTCATCGATCTCGTCGGGCAGGCCGATGTAGAACTCGATGCCCAAAGGCGCGGCCACCTCGTCAGAGAAGTACTGTCCGATGGAACGCCCCAAGGCGTCGGTCCGGCGGATCAGCTCGCTCTCGTACCACCCCAGCGAGATGCCGTGGTACCCATGGCGCTCGCCCGGCGTCCACTTCGGCGCCTGGGCGGCGATGATCGCCGCGACAGCGTCGAGATCGCCAAGGATCTCCAGATCCAGCGGCTCGTCGATCACCGCCAGCCCCCCTGGGTGGGACAGCAGAGTCCAAACCGTGATCTCCTCCTTGCCGTTGGCGGCAAATTCTGGCCAGTACGTCGCGACCCGCTCGTCGTAGTCGATCAGTCCGCGCGAGTGTGCGACAGCCAGGGCGACGGAGGACACGCCCTTGGTGGTCGACATCACCGTGACCAGGGTGTCGGATTCCCACGGCTTCTTCGCAACGCCGTCGCGGTACCCACCCCACAGGTCCACGACCTGGCGGCCGTCGAGGTAGACCGATACGCGGCGCCGATCTCACCGCGCTCGGCGAAGTTGTGGCGGAACTCGTCGGCGACCGCGCCGTAGCCATCCTCGACGTCGCCGTGGACCAACTCTGGCGAGACTTGCACGCGCAGCACCATTATGCGGCTCCTGTTCCCGGGGAGGTGTTGCCAGTCGCGCCGGTGGCAATGGCGCCTGCGCCGAGATCACGCTTGCCCAGACCGTCGCGCCTTCACGGTACGCCGCTGCCGAGATGAGTTCGGCACATGTCACCAGTCGAAGCAAGTACAAGCCCAGGACGAGGAGACGACATGCCGAAGGTGCGCGTGCACAACTTCGCGATTTCGCTGGACGGCTATGCCGCGGGGCCGAATCAGAACCCCGACAACCCGCCGGGTGTCGGTAGCCATCGGCTGCACGAATGCGCGTTGGAGCCCCTTCAACATCGACGGCGTGGCCGACAGCTACGAGTGCGTCGACTTCGCCGGCTCCAGTTCCGTTGCGCATGTCCGGCTCGCGCGCAGCCCGCGCACCGCCCGCTAGAACGCCCCCCGGGTTACCGAGACGAGCAAACGAATGCTGCTCCAATCGGAACCGCTGCGAGCAGCAAGATCGCCCTCCGAAAAAGGGCAACGCCCCTCCGGTCGAAACCGGAGAGGCGCGCTCTTTGAGGATCCTCCCTGGACCACCTTCTCCCGAAGGAGCATGCGGGCCAGCGCAACTCAGGTTCCATCTTCGCCAGAATCTCGTGTTCCGGCGGGTTTTTGCCACCCCTTGCAGGGCAGCCCCACCCGGCCATCAAGACCAGATTCGGCGGTGACGTTTCTTCGTTGCACGGATCAGTGAACCTCGGACGCCTCCGGGGCACCATCCTCATTTCGAACCATATTCCGACTGATATCGTGACTAGAACGAGTCAGGCGGGCGAGATGTCCTGGCGCAGCCGGAAGACGGACCTGACCCGGCTCGCGAGCGAACCCCTCAGCCGACCCGGTGATCCCGGAGATGCTGTAGACCTACACCGACCGAAAACGCGGAGGGAGCACATGCAACAGCGCACGCTCGGCGACGCCCTGGATGTAGCCGCCGTTGGGTTGGGTTGCATGGGCATGTCGTTCGCCTACGGAGCTGCAGACGAGCACGAGGCCCGCGCGACGATGCGCGCGGCGGTCGACGCCGGCGTCACGCTGTTCGACACCGCTGACGCGTACGGGCCGTACACAAACGAGGTCCTGGTCGGGTCCACCCTGCAACCGGTTCGCGACCGAGTGATCATCGCCACCAAGTTCGGCAACCGGACCATGCCCGACGGCACCCGCACGATCGACGGTCGTCCCGAGTACGTCCGCGAGGCGTGCGACGCCTCGCTGCAGCGACTGGGTGTCGACGTGATCGACCTGTACTACCAGCACCGGGTCGACTCGTCGCTGCCAATCGAGGAGACCGTTGGCGCAATGGGCTCGCTGGTCGCTGCCGGCAAGGTGCGGTTCCTCGGCCTGTCGGAGGCAGCCGCCGACACCATCCGCCGTGCTCATGCGACGCATCCAATCACCGCGGTTCAGAGCGAGTACTCGCTGTGGACCCGCGACGTCGAGGCGTCTGTGCTCCCACTCGTGCGTGAGCTGGGCATCGGTTTCGTCGCCTACAGCCCACTCGGGCGTGGCTTTCTCACAGGAGCGATCCGCGATCGGGACGCTTTGGCTGAGGACGACTCGCGGCGACGTCACCCGCGCTTCGCCGAGGGGAACCTGGAACACAACCTCGCGCTGCTCGAGTCGTTGGAGGACATCGCGTCGGATGTCGGCGCCACTCCGGCGCAGGTTGCCCTGGCGTGGGTTCTGGCACAGGGCGAGGACATCGTCGCCATCCCCGGCACCACCAAGCGGTCACACCTGCGGCAGAACCTGGACGCGGCCGCACTGAACCTCTCCGCCCAGAACCTGGACGCTCTGCGGGCTTCGGCTGAGGCGCACGACGTCGCCGGTGAGAGGTATCCGAAGCCCATGATGGCGCACCTCGAACGGTAGCCATCATCGCCCGCGCGACCTGAACGCGGGTCCAGGCGGCGACTCCCCAGCGTGTGCGCAAACCCCGGGGCGAATTGTCGATTTCAGCCCGTGGCACTACGCGTGCCTCAGGTGGACGTGGCCACCAGATCGTCACCGCAAGGCAGGGTCTTGTTCCCCGACCTGCAAACGTGATCTCCTAGCGTGCTCCCGCGGCTGGTCGGAGTCGCCCGCGTTCTCGCTTGGAGGTCTCACACTCATGCATTCCACTGTTTCTGTCTGGACGCCACGCGCCGTGGGCACGGCGCTGCTGGCGTTGCTGCTGACCCTCGGTACAGCCCTCCCGGGCCACGCGGCAAAGCCCTCCGGGGAGACGTCCGCCGTCGAGTACACCCTCACGCTGCTGCACAACAACGACGGCGAGTCCAAACTCATGCCCGACGCCGACGGCAACGGCGGCCTCGCCCGGTTCGCCACGCTGGTCGACCAGCAGCGGACCGCTGCGGTCTCCGGAAGGCCTGAGTTCTCGGGACGTCGTGGTGTCGTGCTCGTGTCGTCCGGCGACAACTTCCTCGCCGGACCGGAGTGGAACGCCAGCCTCGAGAAGGGCGTCCCGTTCTACGACTCGATCGGTCTCGATCACATCGGCTACGACGCGATGACAATCGGAAACCACGAGTTCGACTTCGGTCCTGACGTGCTGGCCGACTTCATCGCCGGCTTCTCCCCGGACGTGCCGTTCATCAGCGCCAACCTCGACGTCTCCGCCAACGACGCGCTCGCCAAGCTGGCGACGATGGGACAGCTCACCGGCAGCACCGTCGTCAGCCAGCGAGGCCGGCGCATCGGCATCGTCGGCGCCACGACGCCCCGGCTGCCCGACATCTCCAGCCCGGGTGACGTCGTCGTCAATGCCGTCCTTCCCGCAGTCCAGGCCGAGGTCGACCGGCTGACGGCTCAGGGTGTGTCCATCATCATTCTGTCCAGTCACCTGCAGGACATCGACGAAGAACTCGCCCTGGTCCCCCAGCTTCGCGACGTCGACATCGTCATCGCCGGCGGCGGCGACGAGAACCTCGGCGAGGATTACCCGCTCAGCGTCACGGACGCTGAAGGCGAAGACACCTTCGTCGTGACGACCCCCGGTGACTACCACTGGCTGGGGAAGCTCGTGGTGGGATTCGACCGCGACGGGGAACCGCTGACAGCGGCAGACAGCAGCGGCCTGCTCCCGGTGACCGCCGAGCTGGAACCCGACCCGTTCATTCAGGCCAACGTCGTGGACCCCGTCCAGGAGTACACCGCCGAGCTTGCCGCCAGGGTGGTCGCCGACAGTGAGGTCCCGCTCAACGGCTTGCGTGGCGCCGTCGCCTCG
>WHTG01000184.1 GCA_009377835.1 Nitriliruptorales bacterium | reverse complement strand
TCGGCGCGATCAACACCATGGGGGCCTTCTACGCCGAATCTGCGCTGCGCCTGGGTCTGTCAGCGCCGGCGGCGGGGTGGTGGCTCGCCGGCGGCAGCATCACGGCGGTCATCAGCCGCGTGGCCTTCGGCGCCGGGGGTGACCGAATGCTTCGCAGCGACCTCACCGTCGTCGCTTGGTTGTGGGTCGCCGGTGGCGTCGGCCTAGTCCTGCTCGCGCCTGCGGAATCCCTCGCGTTGTTTGGTGTCGGGACGCTCCTGGCCTTCGCCGCCGGGAGCGGTTGGACGGGATTGTTCCTCACAGCGGTCGTGCGCTCAAGCCCCGGCGCGCCGGCAGCCGCGACAGGGATTGTCATGAGCGGGCATCTCGCCGGTAGCGTCGTGGGACCACTTGCCTTTGGGGCTGCTGCGAGCAGGGGCCACTACGGCGGCGCGTGGATCGGCGCCGGAGTTGCCATGTTGCTCGCCGCAGCGCTCGTTCCCGCTGTGAAGCGGCTGTTGCGGCGGGACGCCACCGCGACCGACGCAGCCACCGCAACAAGCTCGTGAAGGGTGACCGATGAGAGCAGGCGTGTACCGAGGGGCGTTCGACATCCGCGTGGAAGAGGTGGCGGACGCCGTGGTCGAGGCGCCCACCGACGCCCTCGTAAGGGTCGTGCGTGCCAGTGTGTGCGGCAGCGACCTGTGGTTCTACCGGGGCATCCGCAAGGAATGGGAATCCGGCTGGCGGACGGGACACGAGATCACCGGCCTGGTCGAGGAGGTCGGCGACGAGGTCGATACCGTTCGCCCCGGGGATCTGGTCGTGGTCTCGTTCGCGTACGGCTGCGGTCGCTGTGAGTTGTGCCGTGGCGGCCTGCCGACGTCGTGCCCGCAGGGCGCGTTCTTCGGGGGACCGCGGGGCGGCGGACAGGCCGAGCTGGTGCGGGTGCCGTTTGCCGACACCTCCTGCTGGGTCGTTCCAGCCGACACGCCCGAGGAGCGCTACGACGCGGTCCATCTGCTCAGCGACGTCCTCCTGACCGGTTACCACGCCGCGGTCCTGGCCGGGCTTGACCGCGCCGATGCGACGCCCGCAACGGCGGTCGTCGTCGGTGACGGCGCCGTCGGACTGAGCGGGGTGCTGTCGGCCCGGCTGCTCGGTGCGGAAACGGTTGTGCTGTGCGGCCGGCACGACGACCGGCTTGAGATCGGACGGCAGTTCGGCGCGACCCACACGACCGCATTGCGCGGGGAGGCGCTGCACGAGCACGTGCGCCAGCTGACAGACGGTGGCGCGCCTGCCGTGCTCGAGTGCGTCGGGACCACGGACGCTCTTGCCGATGCCGCTGCCGTCTGCCGTGACGGCGGCCGCATCGGTATGGTGGGCGTGCCCGTGGGAGTCGACGGCGTGCCTATATTCGACATGTTCCGTCGCAATCTCACACTGGCAGTGGGCATCGCACCGACGAGCATCTACGTCGAGAAGATCGGACCGCTGGTCGCCGCGGGCGACATCGACCCGTCGCCGCTGGCGGACGCGACGTTCGCGCTGGACGAACTCCCAGCCGCATTCGAGGCGATGCATGACCGCAGCGTTATCAAGGCGATGGTGGCGATGGACGGGCGGTAACCGGGACGACAGGCACGAGACAACCCTGAAAGCGAGCGATCCATGGCCGAGTACCTGGTCCAGATGCAGGTGAACATCCCGCCGGAGATGCCGCCGGAACGACTCGAGGAGCTGCGCGCGCGCGAGAAGCGACGCGGCCTGCAGCTGCGCACGGAGGGCACGATCCAGCGAGTGTGGCGTGTGCCTGGGCGAGTCGCCAACATCGGCTACTGGCAGGCCCCTGATGCGACGGTGCTGCACGAGAAGATCTCGTCCCTGCCGATGTTCCCGTGGCTGGACGTGACGGTCACCGCGCTGGCCCAGCACTACCTGGAGGCCGAGGACCGGTGAGCGACGCAGCTCTCATCCTGCACGACACCGACGGCGCCGTCGCCACGGCCACGCTGAACCGACGCGACTGGATGAACACCATCGAGCCCGCGACATCCGGACGTTCTGGTCCAAGCCCCATATCGGCTAGTGCATACTTGTCATCCGGCACATAGTCCTCCGCCGGGACGGGTCCCTACGGTCTTTGCTCGTCGCTCCCCGACCGGAAGGACGACAGCATGCGCGTAACGACATCCAGCGCCGCCGTGCGGCACCTGTTGGCGATCGTCCTGGCTCTGCTGCTCGCCGGCTGTGGTGGCAGCATCGGCGGCGGGGCCGGCGGCGGTGACGGTGACGGTGACGGTGACGGTGGTGGCGAGGACACTGCGTCCGACGAGCCGTTGAAGGTCGGGGTGATCACCGGTCTGACCGGCGCGTACGTCTCACTGGGCGAGGAGCAGCGCAACGGCGCGGAGCTCGCCGTGAAGCTGCTCGACGGCAAAGCAGGTGACCGCCCGATCGAGGTGATCGTGCGCGACGACCAGCTCAAGCCGGAGGCGGCGCTGCGCGAGGCGCAGTCGTTGGTCCAGGAGGAGAAGGTCGACTTCCTCACCGGATGCGTGTCCGCGGCGACGACCCTGGCGGTCAACCAGGTCGCCAAGGAGGCCGGCGTGCCGTACATCGGCACATGCCAGACCGAGCAGCTCAACCGTCCCCCGCACTTCTCCCCCGACATCACCTACCACCTGGCGCCCGCGACGTCGCTGAACGTCACAGCCGCCAGCCCGTGGATCTGCGAGAACCTCGGCAGCAAGCTGTTCCTGCTCATGCCCGACTACGCGTACGGCCACGAGCAGAACGCGGCGTACCGCGCCGCGGCGGGCGACGCCGGTTGCGAGATCGTCGGGACGGCGTGGTTCCCGCTGGGCACCACCGACTTCAACCCGTACATCCCACGAGTGGAGAACTCGGGCGCCGACGTGGTCGTCTTCGGCGGGGCCGGCCGTGACCAGGTCAACTTCCTCCGTCAGGCGAACCAGTTCGGCCTCCGTGACAACCTCGAGATCTTCCTCAACATCGAGGACCTGACGTTCGACGAGGAGCTCGGGTTCCGCCTCGTCGAAGGCACCCACGCGATGGCGCACTTCTACTGGACGATCGAGGACCAGGGCGTCCAGGACTACGTGGAGGCCTACGAGCAGGAGCACGGGCGTCCGCCGGGCGGGTACTCGGTGTTCCTGTACAACGCACTCAACCTCATCGCCGAGCAGGTCGCACAGGGCAACGACACGCCCGAGGAGTTCCGTGAGGCGATGGAAGGCCTGGAGTTCAGCTACGCGCAGGGCCCCGAGGTCATGCGCGAGTGCGACCACCAGGCGCTGGCGCCGGTGTACATCCTCGAAGGGCTCGGCGCGGACGAGGCCGAGGAGCGCGGCGGCTCCGCAGATCACGGCTTCCGCGAGATCATCGAGACGATCCCCGCCAACGAGGAATACGCTCCCACCTGTGAGGAGGTGCAGGAAGAGTTCGCGCCTGCGACTCCCAAGCCGTCCTCGTAGCTGGCGGCGACTCGCGAGGGACCGCATGGAGCAGCTGACGAGTCAGATAGCCCTGGGGTTGGTGAGCGGCGCGCTGCTCGTCCTCCTGGCCCTGGGGCTGAATCTGATCTTCGGGATGCTGGAGTTCATCAACTTCTCGCACGGTGCGCTGTACATGGTCGGCGCGTACGTCGCTGCGTACGTGCTCGGGGCGGTCGGCAACTTCTGGATCGCCCTGATCCTCGTGCCCATCATCATGGCGATGATCGGTGCGGCGCTGGAGCGGACGCTGATCCGGCCCATGTACCCGCGCAACCAGGTCGACGCGCTGCTGCTCACGTTCGGGTTGACCTACGTCATCATCGAGGGGGTGCGGATGATCGCCGGTTCAGGAGGACGCAGCGTCGCCGGCCCGGAGGAGCTCGCGTTCCAGGTCTCGCTGGGGTTCGGCCGCCCGCTCCCCGCGTACCTGCTGTTCGTCGTCGTGGTCGTCGGCCTCGTCGTGCTCGGCCTGTGGCTGTTCCTCAACCGCACCAACGTCGGGCTGATCGTCCGTGGGGGCATCCGCGACCACATCATGATCCGTGCGTTGGGCGTCCGCTTCGACCGCTACCGGATCGTGGTCTTCGCGGTCGGGGTGGCGGTCGCCGGACTCGCCGGCGTCCTGACGGGGCCGATCACCGGCGTCTATCCCGAGATGGGCGCCGACATCCTGATCCTGGCGTTCGTCGTGGTCGTCGTCGGCGGCATGGGCAGCTTCTGGGGGTCGGTCGTGTCGGGGCTGCTCATCGGGTTGATCGTGGCAATAACGACGCTGTACGCCAGCATCTACGCCGGCATCGTGCCGTTCCTGCTCATGATCCTCGTTATGACGTTCCGACCCCGCGGCCTGCTTGGGACCACATGACCGGTCAGCCGCCGCTCCTTGTAGGGGTCCGTGGCCTGCGCGGCGGCGCAGGTACGGTCATGGTGCACCAGTGACCGTCGAGCCGGAGACTCCCGCAGTCCCGATCGAGCAGGCCACCGCCACGACGACGCAGCGTGCGGGCACCAGATCGGCGACGACGTGGCAGCAGCTGTGGCTGCTGCTCGGCGCGATCGTCGTCATCTTCTTCACCGTTCCCGACCCGAGCCTTGCGATCTCGATCTTGATCTTCGGGCTGTGGGCCGCCAGCGTGAACCTGCTGCTCGGGTACGGCGGCCTCGTCTCGTTCGGCCACGCGCTGCCGTTCGGGTGGGGCGGCTACATCAGCGGTCTCCTCCTGCTGCACGTGGCGCCCAACGCATGGCTGGCGCTGGGTGGGTCGGTGCTCGCCATGGGCGTGCTGGCGGCACTGGTCGGCGCGGTGTGCCTGCGCCGCACCGAGGTGTACTTCTCGATGCTGACGTTGGCGTTCGCACAGCTGGGGTTCTTCATCGCGCTGCAGTGGCGCAGTGTCACCGGCGGCGACGACGGGCTCGCCGGCATCCCCAGCCCCAACCTGACGCTGCCCGGGTTCACGATCCGCATGAGCTCCATCGGCGACCCGATGACCTTCTACATCGTCACGGCGATCATCGTGACGGCGGTGTTCGCGTTCCTCATCCTCTACACGGACTCGCCGGTCGGCCGCGCGCTGCAGGGCATCCGCGAGAGCGAGGAACGCGCCCGCGGGTGCGGCTACAACGCACGCGCGATCCAGCTGCTGACGTTCACGGTCTCCGGCTCGGTCGCGGGCCTGGCCGGCGGCCTCTTCGCGATGCTCAACAACTTCGTCGGGCTGAGCCCGTACTGGCTGCTGTCGGGCGTCGTGCTCATCATGGCCATCCTCGGCGGGCGCGGATCGCTGTTCGGGTCGTTCCTCGGCGCCGTGGTGTTCCTCCTGCTCGAGCACTACCTCAGCCAGAACTTCGCGTCGTGGCAGATCATCGTCGGCGCCGTCTTCGTGCTGTGCGTCCTGGCGTTCCCGCAGGGCTTGTGGGGCGTGCTGACAGGCGCGCTGGGACGTGTCTCCCAGTTGGGGAGGGCCCGCGCGTGACCTCACCGCTCCTCCAGGCACGCGGCCTCGACCGCTGGTTCGGCGGCATCCACGCGGTCGACGACGTCACGCTCGACGTCGAGCCGGGTGCGCTGCACGCCGTCATCGGCCCGAACGGATCGGGCAAGACGACCCTGTTCAACCTGATCACCGGCCACACCAAGCCGTCGCGCGGCAGCGTCGTGTTCGAGGGCCGGGACATCACCGGGCTGCCGTACCACCAGGTCGTGCGCCGAAGGCTTGCGAAGTCGTACCAGATCACGACGGTCTTCCCGCGGCTGACCGTGTTCGAGAACGTGCGGCTCGCGGCCCAGTCCGCGTCGTTCAAGTACGTGTTCTGGCGCCCGGCGGGACGCATGCGTGACGCCATCACCCACACCGACCAGATCCTCGAACGGGTGGGACTGGGTGACCGGCCGCGGCAGATCGCCGGCAACCTGTCGCACGGCGACCAGCGGCGGCTTGACCTGGCGGTCGCACTGGCGACGTCGCCGCGCCTGCTGCTG
>WHTG01000005.1 GCA_009377835.1 Nitriliruptorales bacterium | reverse complement strand
GTGGTAGGACCGCAGCTGCTGGGGCACACGGTTTTCAACTCGCTGCTGGTCGCCGTACCGCCGACAGTCATCGCCGTTGTCGTGATAGCAGAGCCGGTCGGCTCGACGATCCTCGCGTACCTGCTGCTGGACGAGGCGCCGTCGCCTCGGTTCTGGTTGGCGGCCCCGCTGCTGGTCGGGGGGGTCTGGCTCAGTGTCCTCGGGTCGCGGACCTCGGGCGAGGCGCGGATCGCCCATGCGGACGTAGCATCCACGGGGCCGTAGGAGCTGATGGGGACGCCGTGCGCCAGGAGGAACGCTGGATCGCCAGCCGCCAGGTGCCGCTGCGGCTGCGCTTCTATGAAGGCGCCGGCCGCGGCGGTCCGACGGTGGTGGCCCTGCACGGGCTGGGCACAGCGGTCGATGTGCTGCGCGACGCCGTCCCCGGGTTCGACCCGTTCGCGCGCATTGCCGCAGAGGGTTTCAACGTCGTCGGCATGGACTGGCCCGGGCACGGCCGCAGCGGAGGGCGGCGGGGGCGGCTGACGTACCGCCTGGCGATGGACGCGGTGGCTGACGCGGGTGACGCCGCGGCGCGCGAGTGGGGCGGCCCGGTCGGGGTGTTCGGCACCGCCCTGGGCGGCGTTCTCGGCTTCTACGCCGCGCTGGAGGACGAGCGGGTCGTGGCGGTCGCGTGTCACAACGTCCTCGACCTGCGGGACGTGCATCCGGTGCTGCAGCGGACTCGCCAGGGCCTGCTGCTGCCGCTGGCCGGCAGGCTACGTCGTTGGGAGGCGCTGCCCGAGTACGTGCGCGTGCCAACATCGGCGGTCGTGGCCGCGTCGGACCTCGCTGCCGACCCCGACCTGTCACGGGTGCTGCGGCGCCACGACCAGTCGGTGCGCAGCTACGACATGGGCAGCCTCACGGCGCTGTTTCTGACGCCTGAGGACAAGCCGGCGGTCGAGGCACAAACCACCCCGACGTTCGTCGCGGTGGGAACCGGCGACCGGGTCCTGCCGGAGACCGCCTCGCGCGCGTTCGTCTCGCGCCTCACGTGCGAAAGCCAGTTGTGGGTCCTCCCCGGCGGCGGCCACCAGCTGTTGCTCGAGCATCCCGAGGCGCTGGTGCCCCAGGTCGCGCAGTTCCTGCGCAAGCACCTGATGTAGGGGTGTTCGTCAGTCGGCGCTGTATGTCAGTCCCAGCTCCCCGTCTGCCTGGAACAGCGTCAGCTGTGTGACGTCGACCTGGGCGGTGAACTGCCCACCCAGCACCGCGAGGACGTGGTCGTCCTGCCCGTGGACGTGCTCGTCGCACCGCAGCTCTCCCTGAGGGGCGAGATCGGACGTTGTGTAGCGCTCACCGGCTGCCTGGCCCCAGCGGCCGGTGATCGTGCGGCACCCGGTCGATCCCGTGAGTGTGCCGTCGCGGTGCAGCGTGAGCGTGGCCGGGTCGTTGCTCATCACGCTCCCGTCCTGGCCGCGACCCAGAATGAGGCCGTCGAGGTGCCACTGCGTGTTCTCCAGCGTCGCCGGCTCCGGCGGCGGGACCGGCGCGAACTCGAGGTCGACCCCTTCGCCGCCGAGCAGCAGCGTGTCGCCGGCGCGTTCGATCGAGTGCGTGGCCAGCAGCGCCTCGTGGTAACGGGTCTCGGCCGTCGCGCGCCTGCCGGGGCAGCCCATCTCCGTCCCCCCGACGTCGGTGGCCGCGAAGGACGTCCCGTCGATCGTCGCGGTGCCGCTGTAGTGGTTGCACGCAGACACGCCCGAGATGGTCCGGCCCTGGATGGTCAGGGTCACCTTCGACGGGACAGGGATGCGGCCTGACGGCCCCCGCCCTTCGACCAGCCGCCATTCACCGTCGTAGTCGGCGCCGCCACCGGATCCACCGCCGGCAGCGTCGGGATCCTGGCCGCACGCACCGAGCATGAGCGCCAGGGGCAGGGCAACGAGGATCGTCGTACGTCGCATGCCAGTAGGACGCCTGAGTCGAGGAGCTCGTTCCACGCGCCTTCGTTCCGGGTCCAGCCGTCAACGCAGCCTCTCCAGCACGCCGTGCTCGTCCAGGAAGTCCAGCAGCCGAGGCACCAGCGGCAACCGCTCGAGATCCTCGCGCGACGCCCACATCACGTCGGCGGCGTCGTCGGCTGCCGCTGCGCGGCCGTGGTCGACCTCGCACCAGTAGTCGAGGATGACGTAGTGGTGCTCGTCGAACATGCGCTCTGCGATGCCGCACAGCCCTGTGACCCGGACGTCCAGACCCGTTTCTTCCAACAGCTCCCGGCGGACGGCGTCCTGCAACGTCTCCCCGTGGTCGACGCGCCCCCCGGGAAGTGACCAGCTCCCGATCGCGACCCCGCGGCCGCGCTGCACCAGCAGCAGTCTCGCCCCGCTCACGCACACCGCGCCGACGGCGATCACTGGTGCCCCTTCCGGCTGGACGGGCGTGCTGCCGGTTGTGTCCGAGTTCACCGTGGGTATAGGCCTCGTAACGCCGCGCTCATGCGGCCCACAGGAGGTTGACGATCATGAAGGAACGGGAAGTTGTCCGCGAATCCGAGCCTGTCGCCACCGAGCGGGAAGTCGTCGTCGACGACCGTCCCCGCCGCGGCGGGGGTGGCGGGGCCATCGCTGCGATCGTCGCTGTATTGCTGGTGCTGATACTCGCATGGTTCCTGCTGCAGGCGCTGAACATCTTCGGCGACGCAGCCGAGGAAGGCGGGGGCGTCAACGTCGATCCGAACGCGGAGGTCGAGGTGGACGGGTAGCCGCCCGATCCTGGAAGGGTCACCGCCGGGTCTCTCCGGCGGTCGCCACGTTGCGGTGCCAGGCGTCAGCCGAAGCTGGTCGCCCCGCTGAACGTGAACGTCGGCAGCCGCAGTGACGGGAAGTGCCCACCTTCTTCGAAGATTTCGGTGGCGTAGGCCGTCTGGGAGCTGATCGCTTCCACATGTTCGAGCGCGGCCAGGATCGACTGTGTGAACCGCAGGTTCTTCACGGCGGCAGAGATGCGGCCGTCCTCGACCAGGAACGTGCCATCGCGCGTCATGCCCGTGATCGACGTTTCCTTGGGGTGTACGACGTTGGTGTAGTGGAAGCGCGTCACCAGCAATCCGCGTTCGCACCCTCCGATGACGTCGTCGAACGCGCCGCCGTCGCCCGCCAGCAGCGCGGGGTTCATCGACAGCGGCCCGTGGGTGTTCGGCGCAGGCAGACCATGGCCGGTGCTTGACGTCCCCGCTTTCGCGGCGGAGTGGCGGTCGTGCACGATCCCGACCGCGGCCCCGTCGCGGATGAGTTCGACGCGTTGCTTTGGCGTGCCCTCGTAGTCGAACGGCAGACCCGTGCCCAACGGCGACAGGGCATCGTCAACCACCGTCAGCCGCGGGTCGACGCACCGCTCGCCGAGATGACCGGCGGTGAAGGAGCGTCCCTCGAGGTAGTCGCGGCCCCCGAATCCGAGGTACGCCAGGAATTGGACCATCGTCGCGACCGCGGGAGGTTCGAGCACCACCGGCCAGGAGCCGGCAGGCACGTCGACCGGGTCGTGTCCCGCAGCGGCCTTGGCAACCGCCGACGCCGCGGTGCCCGCGGCGTCAATGTCGGCCATGGCACGTTCGCCCCCCTCGGCATAGCCGGACGAGGTTGGGCCCATGACGACCATCGTGAGGGTCGCTACCGACCCCGGTGCGTAGATCCGCTGTCCCGCCGAAGTGAACACGGCAAGTTCGGACGCGACGGTCCGATACGCCCCCGCGGCCTCGTACTCGTCCGGAATCTCCGACAGGACGTCACGAACGGCGCCGGCCCGATTCTCCGGCGAGGCGGCGATCGTCGCCTCGTCGACGGGCACTGCGACCGTGGGCGCGGCCGGTGCCAGGCCGGGGAACTCCGGATCGGGTGGTGCCATACGCGCCAGCGCCATGGCGTCCCTTGCCGCACGCGCGACGACGCCCGGCCCGTCCGTGTGCACGTTGACCACGCCGGAGCGACCACCGTCGAGCACTACACGAACGGCTGCGGCGAGGTCGTCGCGCGCCACGTTCTGGTGCACCTGCGAGTTTGCGAACCGCGTCAGGCCCTCCACGTTGTGGTGGATGACGACTTCGACGTCGACGGCGGCTTCGTTCACAGCGTCGAAGGCGGCGTCGGCCAGCTGCTCGCACGCCGTCTGGCCCAACTGTGGCTCGGCGATCACCGTACGCCCATGCGCACGTCGCGGAAGCGGGTGGGTGCGGCCCCGTGCGCCACCCGTGCGAGCTGGCTCGGCTGACCCTTGCCGCAGTTGGGCGTCCCGTACACCTCCCACGCTTCGGCGCCCGCGATCGCGTCGCACGAGCCCCAGAACACCGGGGTGCGGCCGGTGTAGGTCGGGTTGCGGTACATGCGCCCCAGCCGACCGCCGCGGATCTCGTACGCGACCTCACACCCGAACTGGAAGTTGAGGCGCTTGTCGTCGATGGACCACGAGCGGTTCGTCGTCATGAAGATGCCATTTCCGGTGTCGTCGAGCAGCTGCTCGAGCGACCCCTCACCGGGTTCCAGGTGGATGTTCGACATCCGGATCAGCGGGATTGCGCCCCACGACTCCGCCCGCATCGTCCCGTTGCTGCGG
Organism: Nitriliruptorales bacterium; assembly: GCA_009377835.1. Lineage (GTDB taxonomy): Bacteria > Actinomycetota > Nitriliruptoria > Euzebyales > Egibacteraceae > WHTG01. Next base: position 39,418 of record WHTG01000005.1, on the reverse strand, counting down.
ACGTCCCCGCCAAGCCCCGGTGCCGTTTCGCGGCTGCTGAGAAAGCCGCGCAGCATGCCCTGCTCGACGAGAGTATGGCGCCCGGCGGGGACGCCCTCGTCGTCGTAGCCGTACGTGCCCAGGGCTTTGGGGGTTGTGCTGTCCAGCGTCAGGTTCACCAGCTCGGACCCGTAGCGCAGGCGGTCGACGTCGTTGACCGCGACCCACGACGTCCCGGCATAGGCGGCCTCGTAGCCGAGGATCCGGTCCAACTCCAGGGGGTGGCCGACACTCTCGTGCACCTGCAGCGCGACCTGGTTGCCGTCGAGGATCACGGTGCCGGTGTGCTCGGGCAGCGGTGGCGCCCTCAGCAGCGCGACAGCCTCCTCGGCATACCGCGGGGTGCGACCTGCGAGGTCGAGCGCGACGATGTCCTCCCAGCCCCCCGTTCCGCAGTAGCCGCGGAAGGAATTCGGAAAAGAGCGCGCCTGCACCTGTGTGTCGTCGACGGCGACGCACTCGACGCCCCCGGCCACCTGAAGCAGGGTCTGGTTCAGGCGGGCGCCGTCGGACGAGACGAACCACTTGGTGATCCTCCAGGCGTCGCACGACGCTTTGGCGAAGGCCAATCCGTCGACGGAGTTCGCCGCAGCGGTCGCGTTCAGGAGCAGCTCGAGCTTGTCCTCCACCGGCACGTCGAAAGGGTCGGTGGAGTGCGGCGTGACATACCGGTCGACCTCGACGTCCAGCGGCGCAAGTTCGATGCTGCGGCGCCGCAGCGAGGCGCCGGCACGGGCGATGGCGACGGCGGATCGCGCCGCTTCGGCGATGTGCGCCGGGTCCAGCCGCGCAGTACCCGCAAAGCCCCACGATCCCTCAACCAGAACCCGCACGCCAACGCCCCGGCTGGTCGCGCGCGCGACCCCCTCGACCCGCTGGTCCTGGACTGTCAGCGACTCCCTGTCCTCGTGGACCGCCCGCACGTCCGCGTACTCGGCGCCGGCCGCCATGGCGTCGTCCAGGGCCTGCGTCGCAAGATCGTCCAATCCCCAGCCCCCGGCTCAGTGTCACGTGGCGGCGCAAGCGTAGCCATCCGGGGCGGCGCGCCGGCCCTGGGCCGTACAGTGTCGCCTCCCGCCGTCACAGCACGCAGCGGCAGCGGCCCGACAACTGGAGCCAAGGAGCATCACGGTGGACTTCGACCTGTCCGAGCAGCAACAGCAGATTCGCAGCCTCGCCAGGGACTTCTGCGACAAGGAGGTCGCGCCGCACGCGCGCGAGCTGGACAAGACCGAGGCGTTTCCCGACGAGCTGCTGCCGAAACTGTTCGAGATGGGCTTCCTCGGCGCGTCGGTTCCCGAGGAGTTCGGGGGCATGGGGCTGGACTACCTCTCGTACGGGCTCATCGTGGAGGAACTGGGTCGCACGGACGCGTCGATCCGCTCGTTGGTCAGCGTCAACAGCGGCCTGGTCTGTACTTGTCTGCTCAACTGGGGGACCGATGAGCAGAAGCGGGAATGGCTCCCGCGATTGACCTCCGAGGGCCTGGGTGCCTTCGGCCTGACGGAGCCCAATGCCGGCTCCGACCCCGCGTCGATGAACAGCGGGGCGAGCCGCGACGGTGACGACTGGATCCTCAACGGTTCGAAGATGTGGATCACCAACGGCAGCCGCGGGATCCTCACGGTCATCTTCGCGCAGACCGATCACGGCTCGGGCGCGAAGGGCATAACCGCGTTCCTCGTCCCGCAGGACTCACCCGGCTACGAGGGGCGGCCCATCCACGGCAAGCTCGGACTGCGAGCCGGCGACACTGCCGAGATATCGATGCGCGACGTCCGGATACCGGATGGGAACCGGCTGGGTGAGGTCGGCGAGGGGCTGAAGATCGCGCTCAACGCGCTGGACTCGGGACGATTCTCGCTTGCCGCCGGCGCGACGGGGATCTCGCAGGCGTGCCTGGACGCAGCGATCCGCTACGCCGACGAACGCACACAGTTCGGGCGCAAGATCTCCAGCTTCCAACTGGTTCAGGAACTGATCAGCGACATCTACCTGGATTTGCAGGCCAGCCGCGCGCTGTACTGGAAGGTCGCGTGGAAGCACGACAAGGGCGAACGCCACACCGTCGAGTCATCGGTGGCAAAGGCGTTCTGTTCGGAGGCGTCGGTGCGCAATGCCGACCGCGCCGTTCAGGTGCACGGCGGCTACGGCTATTCCGACGAGTATCCCGTGGGGCGCTATCTCCGCGACGCCCGCGTGACGACCCTGTACGAGGGCACCAGCCAGATCCACCGCCTCCTGCTGGGCCGCCACCTCACGGGCGAAAATGCGTTCGTCTGAGCGTAAGCGCGTGGCCGGCATCGACCTCCACACTCACTCCAGGTGCTCGGACGGCACGACGACGCCCACCCAGACGGTGGTATTGGCCGCTCAGGCCGGACTCGCGGGCCTGGCGCTCACCGACCACGACACGATGCAGGGCTGGGCGGAGGCGGCGGGCGCCGCTGCGCGGTTGGGTATCAGGTTCGTGCCGGGTATCGAGCTGTCGACGGAGTTGTGCGGTCGCAGCGTGCACGTCCTGGGCTATTACGTCGACCCGACCTACCCACCGCTGGTCGCGGAATGCGATCGCCTGCGCAACGAGCGGCTGCGCCGTGCCGAGGTGATGCTGGACAAGCTGCGTGACCTCGGCATCGACATCCCGCTGGCGAACGTCCTGAGGCGGGCAGGGGGAGCACCGATCGGGCGTCCCCACGTCGCCGCTGAACTCGTGGACGCCGGAAGGGTGCCGGATCTGGACACGGCCTTCGACGAATATCTCGGCGATGGTGCGGTGGCGTACGTCCCCAAGCACGCGCTGGCGCCGGAAGATGGTGCCGCACTGATCGCCGCCGCCGGCGGCGTCGCGGTGCTGGCGCACCCGGGGGTGTCGACGCGGGACGCCGCCGTCGACCTGGCTCTGCTTGACCGACTGGTGGCAGCCGGACTGCGGGGGGTGGAAGCTGACCACGCCGCGCATGATGATGATGCACGATGGTTCTGGCGCCGCGCCGCCGCCGAGCGTGATCTGCGCGTCACCGGCGGGAGTGATTTTCACGGAACGAGGAAAGACACTGGCATCGGGGCAGCCGTCACAGACCCGGCCGTCGTCGATGCGTTGCTGCACCTGGCGGCGAGACCAGCTGCCGGCGAGACCGAGGAGGCCCAGTGGTAGGCCAGGCGAAACGTCTCACCCCGCTCCCCATGTTCGTGGTCACCAGCGAAGGGGCGCTGCGCGGACGCATTCTCGTCGTCGACGACGACGAACTCGTCCTGGGCCGCCGCGAGGGCAGTGACCTGCTGCTGCCCGACCCGCACGTCAGCCGCTCGCATGCGGTGATCCGCAAGTCCAGTGGGGCCGTGTGGCTGGAGGACCTCGGTTCCACCGGCGGGACGATCGTGAACAATGAACCAGTGACCGGATCCCAGGCGCTGCGCCACGGCGACGTGGTGAGATTCGGCACCGTCGAGACCAGGTTCGAGGATCGCGGCTCCATGGCGAGTGCCGACGAAGCGACGCAGATGATCGAGTTGCCGCCCGTCGAGGACAAGCCGGTGCTGTCGCCACGACAGCAGGAGGTGCTGAGCTACCTGCAGGAAGGCCTGACCAATCCGGAGATCGCGGTCAAGCTCGGCGTCACGGAGCGCACCGTGAAAGCCCACTGCCAGGAAGTGTTCGACCGGCTCGGTGCGCGGAATCGCACAGCTGCGGTCGCGGCGGCGATGCGGATGGGACTGTTGTCCGACGAGTGACGGGGTGACTGACCGCCCCCTCCCAGGTACGCTTGACGTTGCACAAGGTCGGGCCGTCCAGGCCCCGTCCTCCACCACAACCGCTCGGAGACTTACACGAACCAGCGGGTCGACGTCGGTGCTCCTCGCCGCAGACCTTCGGGTCACCGCGGCGACCGGTGCCAGAGACCCCATACTGGATGCCCCTGACCGGTTTACGCGGCGTGGCCGCGCCGGTTATGCCTCTGGAGTGGATAATCCGCTCTGAGACGGGCTTGTACCGGAGGGCGGGACCTGGGTGTCCCGCCCTTGTGCTGTTCGCGACCGGCCATGGTGGCGACGTCCTACAGCTCCAACGGGCAGTCGTCCTTTGTCGCGGATGCGACGGCCACAGCCAGATCGCCGAACTTCGAAAAATCGGCGATCTCGACGATCCGGCCGTCCTGCACGCGCAGGGGGTCCGTATCCAGGACCCTCTGTTCACAGGCGGGCGGGTACCCTGCTGCGGATGCGTTCCAGTGCCACCGTCTACGCCGTTGCCAACCAGAAGGGCGGCGTGGCGAAGACGACAACCGTGCTGTCGGTCGCTGCGGCGCTGGCAGAGCGCGGGCAGGCCGTCCTGGTCGTGGATCTGGATCCGCAGGCCGACCTGACCTTCAGCCTCGGCTACGACCCCGACTCGATCGATCCCACCGTCCACGACGTGCTGGTCGGGCGGGCACCGTTGCAGAAGACGATCCTTCAGCACGACGAGATGGACATCGCGCCTGCCAACATTGACCTCGCCGGCGCGGAGGTGGTCCTGCTCACCCGGACGGGCCGGGAGTACGCGCTCAGGTACGAGTTGGAGCCACTGGCTGACAGCTATGACGCCATCCTCATCGACTGTCCACCCTCCCTGGGTGTGCTCACGCTGAACGCACTCACGGCGGCTGATCGGGTGCTCATCCCGGTGCAGTGCGAGACGCTGTCGCACCGCGGGGTGTCGCAACTGCTGGAAACGATTGTTGACATCCAGCGACTGACGAACCGAGAGTTGGAAATCGCCGGTTTCGTCGCCACGATGTTCGACGGCCGGACACGCCACTCACGGGCCGTACTGGCCGATGTGCAGTCGCGCTACGACCTGCGGCTGGTGGGCGTTCCGGTGCGGAAATCGGTGCGGTTCGCCGAGGCCCCGCACGACGGCCGCTCCATCCTCGCCGCGGGTTCCCAGCCCAGGGGTGCCGACGCCTACCGGGTGATCGCGGCGGAACTGGCGGGCATCGAGGTTGAGCCGGCCTGGCGGCAGCACGCCGGCGAGGCGCTCAGGTGAGCGAATTCGACCGGATCAAGGCGCCCGACGTATGGGCGCGGCGCGAGCAGCCACAGGACCCGGTGGGCCGGGCGGCGCTGTTCACCGGCGTCGACCGGGCCGTGCACACTGCGAAAGTGGGGCCGCCGGAGGGCTTCAGGGTCCACTGCAGCCGCTGTGGGAACACCACCCGTGTCGATGGCCGCACCGCGGTGCGGATGGCGGTGCCGCTGTTCCTGCTGGCTCCGTGGAGGGACCACCCCGTGTTCGCTGTGTGTCCGGCGTGCGGCGCCAGGTCATGGCTGCGCGTTTTGGTGTGACTGCCGAACTCCTCGACCTCGCGCTCCGCATGGCGCACCAGGCCGGCGCCGCGCTGGCGGACCGCCGGGGCGACGCTGGGAAGGTCACGTACAAGACCACCGCCACAGACCCTGTCAGCGAGGCGGATCAGGCGTCGGAACGCCTGATCACGACGGCCTTGCTCGCCGAGCGCCCGCAGGACGGGATCCTGGGTGAGGAGGGCGCCGACCGAGAGGGCGCCAGCGGCCTGCGCTGGATCGTCGACCCCCTCGACGGCACCGTGAACTACCTGTACGGCATTCCCGCCTGGTCGATCAGCATCGCCTGCGCCGATGACGACGGTGCCGTCGTCGGTGTTGTCCACCAGCCGCTGACCGGAGCGGTCTACTCGGCCGTGCGCGGCGCAGGGTCGTTCCTCGACGGGGTCCGCTTGACCGTGAACGACCCGGTGCCACTGGAACGGGCCCTGGTCGCCACGGGCTTCTCCTACGACGCCGGCGACAGACGCCGTCAGGCAGCGGTGCTCGCGTCGTTGCTGCCGCAGGTCCGCGACGTTAGACGCTTGGGGTCTGCCGCCCTCGACCTGTGCATGGTCGCCGGCGGGATGGTCGACGCGTACTACGAGGACACCACCGCGATCTGGGACAGGGCGGCGGGCGCGTTGATCGCGGCGGAAGCCGGTGCGGCAGTGCGCACGTACGGCGACGGCATCGTCGCCGCCGGCCGGGCGCTGATCGACCCGCTGTGCGGCGCCCTCCACCAGGCGCGACAAACGTGACACAAACCCGAAGATCTTCGGATCGGTGTTCTCAAGGAAGCGCACCCGAAGATCTTCGGATTTGGGTAATCAGTCGGCGATGCGGAGGGCGACGGCGGGTTTGATTTTGGCCGCCTGCTGCGCCGGGCCGGCGGTGGCGAGCAGCGAGGCCAGCAACGCGATCCCCAACAGCGTTCCCAGCTGCAACCAGGGCACCGAGAACGGTACGTCGAGCTCTCCGAAGATGTCGGACTTGAGCACCAGTTGATAGCTGGTCACCAGTGAGAGCGCCGTCCCGATGATCATCCCCTCGAACGCGACGAACCCACTCTCCAGGAGGAAGGCGCTGCGCACCTTGCGGCCTTGCATCCCGAGACTGCGCAGCATGCCGATGTCGCGCCGCCGCTCCCGCACGGCGCGGACCATGATCACGCCCAAGCCGGCGATGCCGACGACCAGACCCAACGCGAGAAACCCCTGCATCAGCCTGAAGAACTGCGTGTTCACACGTGTCTGTTCGACGGCTATGTCGCGGAAGCTGTCCGCCTGCATGCCGTTGACGATGAACTCGCCCTGCAGGCGCAGCGCGACCTCCGTCGCATCCGCGTCCTCGTCGACGGCGACGTACACGCGCGTGGGCGCGACCTGCACCACGGCGTCGGCCACCGATTCCTCGGACATCCAGGCCGTCAGCGATTGCCCGGCCGCGGCCAGCGCTGCCACAGTGCGCTCGCTGACCTCGCCTGTCGTCGGGTCGCGGATCTCGATGACATCGCCGACCTTGACGTTCTCCTCCGGCGGCCCGCCGCCGCCCTGCAGGAAGAACGCATCCGCGATCATCAGCGACGGATCGTCGAGCACCCCACGCCACGCCGCGTCGGCGTCGGCGTACTCCGGCGCCCATTCGTTCAGCGCCGGCGGGCCACCGTCGACCAGTTCCTCGCCGACCCCGCCGATCCCCCAGACCGAGAAGTCGTCGTCGAACGGCCGCCTGTACTGGGCCTGCCCCACGGTCATCGTCGCGACGTCCGAAACCCCGGCGACCTGCTTCAGCTGCGACTGTGAAACGGGATTCGTCGGCGACACGGACGCCAGGATGTCGTAGCCGCCGCCCTCATCGGCGATGGTCTTGTCCGTGAGGCTGCCCAGGATGTGCGACAGCACCGAGATGAACACAAGGGTGAACACGACCAGGCTGTACATCGCCAGCGTCATGCTCGTGCGGAACCGCCGCGCGAGTGGGTAGGCCAACCCGATACGGGCAACCAGGCTGCTGTTACCGCCGACACGGCGGATGGCCGCACCGATCGTCTCCTGGTTCTGACTCGCCAGCGCCACGGCCGCTGCGGTCAGCACAACGCCCTGGACGATGAACACGTTCACGTCGCCGCCGGAGAATGTCGCGAACTCCTCGGCGAAGATCGCCCACACCAGCACGCCCACGGCAATGACGGACACGACGATTCGCCGCGGCCACACCCGGCTGAGCAGCGAGGCCAGCGCGAGCCCCGCCAGCGCGGGGAAGGCCAGCCCACCCATGAGATCCTCGTTGCGGATCGACACCGCAACCAGGCCCGCGAACGCGACCAGCGCGAGCACCTGCAGGACCGTGACGATCAACCGCGGCCGCCGACCCGCCGGCTCCGGGAGGTCGCGAATCGCGCGGATGATGTTCAGGCGGCTGTTGCGCAGGCTCGTGCCGATGATCGTCATCATCGCGATGAGGAACCCGACGAGCCCGCCCGTGACGATGCTCGAGGCCGGCGCGCTGAATGTCAGGCTCAGGTCGCCGAACGACTCGAAGATGCCGCTCGTCACGATGATGATGATCCGCCCGACGACGATCCCGAGCAGCGCACCCAGCACGGCGGCGGCGACCGCGTACAGCGAGCCCTCGATGACGAAAATGCGGACGAGATCGCGCCGCTTCAATCCGACCGCACGGAGCACCCCGAGTTCGGACTTCCGCTCCTCGGCCAGCATCACGAAAATGTTCACCAGCAGCAGCACGCCCGCAATCACCGCGAATGACCCAACGGTGATGAACAGTTCGCGGAACGAGTCGCCCTGCTCCTCGGCGTCGTCGAGGACATCGCGTTTCACAGGCTCCACGTCGACGCCCGCGATGCCACGCAACGCGTCCCGTAGCTGGGTGGTCACGACCCCCGTACGGTCGACACCGGTATAGACACCGCCGGTGGCGGAGACGAGTACGACGTCCCGCGGCGGCTGCGCCGTCCCGGCCGCCTCGGGCGGGACTGCCCCCGCCAGGTCGTCCAGTGTCCCCGGGGCGACAAACGCGTTACGCGGGAATTCCAAGCTCAGCGGGTTGCGCCCCACGTCGAGGCCGGCCAGGCCCACGCGCGGCAGCGTCGCGTCGACGATGAACTCCGTCGTCTGCCCGTACGTGTAGGCGACGATCGTGTCGCCCACCTCGACGTCGAGATCGGCGGCGAGGTTCTCGCTGATGACCGTATGGCCGTCAGGCGGGGTCGCACCGCTGATTCCGGTGGCGGTGGGCGCTCCGCCGAACGCCCCCGCCTGAGCGAAATCGACTTCGATCAGCGTCGTCGTCGGGTGGGCGAGGCGGTCCGCCGTGGATGGCGTCGCGACCGGGGCGGTGGCGGCGCGAATCGGCAGGATCCCGTCCACGTCGTCGGAGGAGAACCCGTCAAGCGCGTCGAGCGTCCGTTCGCCCGCGTCGTCGTCCGCGGTGCGGACCATCAGGTCCGTGGGGCCGAGTGAGGTTTCACCGATCGCGCGCAGCGACGCGTTGAGCGTGTCGCCGACGATCAATGACCCGGTGATGATCGCGGTCCCGAGCAACGACCCGAGGATCACCAGCGCGCTTTCGCCCAGGCGTCGCGCCGGAGAGCGCAGCGCGATCCTGGCAAGCGACCTGCGCCGCACAGCGATGAACACGACTACCGCGAGGACGATCCCCGCGGCAGCAGCCAGTGCGGTCATGAGCGCTGCGCCGGCTGGTGATACGGCAGGTCCTCGTCACCCAGCCGCCGGTCGCTGACGATCGCCCCGTCCGTCATCGCGATGAGCCGCTGCGCAGACCCGCCGATCGCGGGATCGTGGGTCACGAGGATGAGCGTCAAGCCCTCGCTGTGCAGTTCGGACAGCAGCTCCAGCACGTTGTCCGCGGTCTGGGTGTCGAGGTTGCCGGTGGGTTCGTCCGCCCACACCAGCGCCGGCTCGATCGCCAGCGCGCGCGCGACAGTCACCCGCTGCTGCTCGCCTCCCGACAGTTCCGTGGGCCGGTGGTCGTAGCGGTGGGACAACCCGACGCGGTCGAGGACGTCCTGCGCCCGCCGGCGCGCGTCCTTCGACGAGAAACTGTTCAGCAGCAGCGGCAACTCGACATTCTCCACCGCGGAGAGCACCGGGATGAGGTTGAACGCCTGGAAGATGAAGCCCATGCGGCGGGCGCGGTGGGCTGTACGAGCGCCGTCTCGCATTGCGTGCAGGTCCTGCCCCTCGACGGCAACGGTTCCCTCGTCGATGTCGTCCAGCCCCGACAGGCAGTTGAGCAGCGTCGTCTTCCCGGAGCCCGACGGACCCATCACCGCGACGAACTCGCCGCGCGTGACGGTCAGGTCCACCCGCCGCAGCGCCTCGACCTCCAGCGCGCCCGTGCGGTAGATCTTCCGCACGCCGCAGGCAACGAGGATGTCATCACGCGTTTCGGCCTGCTCCATGCCCCCTCCTTGCTCCGCCACGTCTGCCCCGCCACGTCTGCCCGACTCATGCATCCCGCCGCCACCCACGACGCTAGCGTCGAGGTCGGCCGGCGGCACCATTCTCGCCGACGTCTTCGCCGAGGCAGAGGTGCATCAGGGCAAGTAGGAAATCACCAACGGCCGTGCGAGGCGTGGGCGCCCGCTGCCGCGGGCCGCCTCCGTGTCCACCGGAGCCGTGCGCCGGTCGGGCGGGCGTCGGTCCGACGAGCGCACCGTGTTGCGTTCCCGCGACCGCCGGCCGTCGCGCCGGCCGGAGCGTCGCGCGGCGGGCGACTCCTCATCGGCGGCCGCTGGTGCCGCTTCCTGGGCCGACGGCTTCGAACGTCGTGCCGGCTGCGGTTCCTCCTCGCTCGTCTGCGGTCGTGAGGGCGGGGCCGCCGGCGGACGCGAGGTGCCGCTGCGGCGACGGGTGCGCACGCGGCGGACAACGCCCGCCGAGGCCGCATCCGCCGGAGGTTCTGTGTCGATAGGTGCGCGAACGGCCGAGTCAGCGCCGATGGCCTCGGTGACTTCAGAAATTTCGGCCGCTGCGACGCGTGTCTCCGCCTGCGGTGCGGCTGCACTCGCCTGGGTCCTGCGGGATCCGCGCGCCCGCCGGCGCCCCGTACGCCGCGCGGTCGCTGGCTGCCGAGCTGCAGCGTCGGCCGCCGACGGCGTCTCGTCCGCCTCCTCGCCGCGCAGCGCGGGCTGCGCGCGCCGGGCTGTGTCGTGCGGCGGGAGGTTGAACAGTTCCTCGAGGATCGGTGACGTGGAGAACACCTCGTGCGTCGGATCGGTGATGCCCAGCGCCTTCTTGATCATCTCCAGGCGTGCGAGTTCGTTCCACACCGCCAGGGTCACGGCGATTCCCGCTGCCCCCGCCCGTCCCGTGCGGCCGATGCGATGCAAGTACATCTTCTCGTCGTCGGGGCAGTCGTAGTTCACGACGTGCGTCACGTCCGTGATGTCCAGCCCACGCGCCGCGACCTCGGTCGCGACCAGGACGTCGGTCTTGCCGGTCCGGAAGGAACGCAGCGCCCGCTCGCGCGCGTCCTGCCGCAGATCGGAATGGATCGCCGCCGCGTTCACACCTTGTGCCCGCAGCTCCTCGACGAGCACGTCCGCCATGCGCTTCGTGCGGCTGAACACGACGCACAGGCCGCGCTCGGGCGACTGCAGGATACGCGCCAGCACCGCGGGCTTGTCCATCCGGTGGCACGAGAAGAAATGCTGCACGGTGTCGGGGCCGATCCGGACCTCCTCGACGTCCGCGCGCATGAAGGTCGGCTTGTTCATGTAGCGGCGTGCGAGCGCGACGACGGCCGACGGCATGGTCGCCGAAAACAGCAGCGTCTGCCGCTGCTCGGCTGTCGCCTGGATGAGCTGCTCCACGTCGGGAAGGAACCCCAGGTCGAGCATCTCGTCGGCCTCGTCGAGCACGAGCGCAGACACACCTGACAGGATCAATGAGCCTCGGCGCAGCAGGTCCAGCAGCCGACCTGGCGTGCCGACGACCACCTCGGTGCCCTTTTCCAGCGCGTCTACCTGGACGTCGATGGACTTGCCGCCGTAGACGGCTACGACCTGGACGTCGGTGCGCGCGGCGGCGGCGGCCAGGTCGTCGCGCACCTGCAGGCACAGTTCCCGTGTCGGGACGATCACCAGCGCGGAGGGATGCGGGCCGTCGCGTTTGAGGGCGCGCTGCAGGAGTGGGATCCCGAAGGCGAGCGTCTTGCCCGTGCCGGTGCGCGCTTGTCCGATGAGATCGGCTCCGGTCAGTGCCAGCGGGAGCGTCAGCTCCTGGATCGGGAAGGGGTTGTCGATGCCGGCGGCGGTCAGCGCGGCGCAGATGCGGCTGTCCACGTCCAGGTCGGCGAAGGTCTTGAGAGCGGGCGTGGCAGCGGGTGCCGTGGTGTCAGTCAAGCGAATGTTCCGATCTCCACCTGGCCTGGAAGAAAGGCGACCACAGCGGAGTAAGGTCTTGAGGTTGTCCGTTCAACCCTACCAGTCGAGGATTTCCGGCCTTGGATGCACCCCGTCAGGACACCGCCCCGTCGGTGCGTGTCGAGCAGGTCTTCGCGCAGCTGCTTGCCTATCTCGTCGAGTCCTCGCCGGTCGCCGCCACTCAGGTGGGGGACCACAGCCGTGACGCCGAGCTTGACGACTGGGCACCGGGCGAAGCGGACAGGCGGCTGCGCCGGGTTGACCAGTTGCGCCAGGAGCTGGACGGAATCGACGTGGACGAGTGCGACGACGAGACCGGTGGGGACGTACTGCTGCTGGGCGACGCGCTGGACGGAATCCGGTTCGAGCTTGGATTGCAGCGGGCCCACGAGCGCGACCCCCTCTTCTACCTGGGCCTCGCCACCCAGTCGGTGCACGAGTTGGTGCGCCGTGACGACCTACCCGCCGCGCCGCGTGCTGCCGCTGCCGGGGCGCGGGTTGCGCAGGTGCCCCGGCTTCTGGACCAGGCGCGGCGGAACCTGATCGAGGTGCCGCAGCCGCACCGAGAATTGACGCTGCTGCGCCTCCCGGGCGCGACGTCGTTGTTCGGCGATGTGCTGCCGCGATTCGCGCCCGACGCTGCTGAGGGCGCAACCGCGGCGGTCGATGCGTGCAAGTCGTTCGGCGCATGGCTGGAGGAGCGCGAGGAACCCGCCCCGGACTGGCGTCTGGGCGGCGAACTGTGGGCGGACGCGCTGCGTCTGGCGCTGGGGGTGCGCATGCCCGCGGACGAGCTGTGGAAGCGGGCAGAGTCGCAATTGAGTGCCGGTCATGACGAACTGGTGGAACTCGCCCGATCGGTGCTCGGCGGGGACGCCACGGGACTGGGTGGTCACGAGCTGATCCGCGCAGGTGTGGCGGTCGCATCCGCCGACCACTCCCCACGCACTTCACTGGTTCCCGACGCCCGTGCAGTGCTGAGCGATGTCAAGCAGTTCGTGCGCCAGTCCGGCCAGTTCGAGTTGCCGGAACCGGACGCGTTGCGCGTGGAGGAGGTGCCGCCGTTCATGCAGGGCGCGGCGGTGGCCTACATCGTCCCCGCACCCCTACTGGAGACGGCGGCCGCCCACACGTACTACCTGTCGCCGATTCCCGAGTCCTGGGACGATGTGCAGGCACAATCGTTCCTGCGCGAGTACAACGCGTACGCCCTGCGGTCGGTTGGTATCCACGAGGCGTATCCCGGCCACTACGTGCAGCTCGCTGCGGCGCAGCGCCATCCGCGCCTGCTGCGCCGCGTGTTGTGGAACTCGGCGTTCGCCGAGGGCTGGGCGTGCTACGTGGAGCGCCAACTGGTCGACGGCGGCTTCGGTGAGGTGATGACGGCCAACGGTGACCGCATGCGGCTGATCAGCGCGAAGATGTCCCTTCGGTCGATCGCCAACGCACTGCTCGACCAGGGGCTGCACGTTCGGGGCTGGTCCGACGACGACGCGATGACCCTGATGGTTGACCAGGCGTACCAGGAGCACGCCGAGGCGCAGGCGAAGCTCATCCGGGCAAAGACGACCGCGGGGCAGCTGTCGACGTACTTCGTCGGCGGCGAGGAGATGAACGATCTGCGGCGTGACGTCGAGCGCAAGCACGGCGCCGCGTTTGACGCCGCCACGTTCCATGCGGACGTGCTCGCCCAGGGCACGCCACCATTCCCGGTGCTGCGCCGGGCACTGCTCGGGAAGGCTGCGTGATGAACCTGTCGGTCAACGAAGATCTGCTCGAGGTCCTGCGCCCGCTGTTTACCGCAGTGGAGGGCAACTGCGAGGTGTGGACGGACGACGAAATCGTGAGGCGGTTGTTCATCCGCGGCGCGATGGAGTATGCCAAGAGTGCGGGGAAGTCCTGGGACGAAACGATGGCACTGGCGGGGGACCTGCGGAACGCCCTGGCGTAGTCCACCGAGGGAATCTGGCGGGCGGCGGTGTCGCGCTATCTTCCCGCGCGTGCCCACCGATCCCAACGACGGAGTGCGTCGTGTCGAACGCGTCGCTGGTGACGTCATCGGCTGGGTGTGGCGCCGTGTCGAACGCACCGGTCGGGTGCTGCACGGAACACGGCGGGCACGGCGGTTCGCCCGTTTCGGCGCGGACAGCGTCATCGGATTTCCGCCTGCCGCGCTGCACGGTGTCGAGCGGATCCAGATCGGAGCGAGGACGACGATCGGGCCGCACGCGACCCTCAGTGCCGGGATGCTCGTGCCGCTCGACCACGGGCGCGACCCGCTGCTGACGATCGGCGACCGCTGCGTGTTCGGCAAGGGGGTGTCGATCGTCGCCCACGAACACATCGAGATCGGCGACGACACCGCTGCAGGGCACTACGTGTACATCACGGACCAGAACCACGGGTACAGCGACATCGACGTGCCGATCGGCAGGCAGATGTGGAAGAACGCGCCGGTGCGAATCGGGCCTGCCTGCTGGCTCGGCCACGGGTCGATCATCCTGCCCGGCGCCTCGATCGGGCGACACGTGGTCGTGGCGGCCGGCTCGGTGGTGACCGGCGAGATTCCCGACTACTCCGTCGTGGTCGGCGCGCCCGCGCGAATCGTCAGGCGCTACCTGCCGGACCGGGGATGGGTTCCCACCGACCCTGACGGGAAACCGCGGGACTAGGTTCGGCGAGGCCCGGGACCGAACGCGCCAAGGCCGCGCCAGACCAACAGCGACAGCAGCGCAACGGCTTCGTCCTTGTCGACCTCGCGGTGTTCCAACCACCATCGAGCGCCCTCCGTCGCCAGACCGCGGACGCCCGACGCGAGGAAATTCGCTGCCTCTTCTGACAGGCCCGCGTCGTCCGCGATCAGCCGGCCGACGATGTCCGCGATGCGCGTGAAGGCGCTGTCGATGGCACGGCGGACGTCGTCGTCGCTGGACTGGGCGGTACCGAACACGAGCGCGAAGCGCTGGTCCTCCACGAAGTCGAAGTACGCGGCGATTGCCCCGTGGACCCGTGCCTCGTTGTCCGCCGTCCCCTCCAGCGCCTTGCGGACCTGTGACTGCAGTTCCTCGGTCGCGTCGTTGACCAGTGCCAGGTACAGCTGGTGCTTGGAGGGAAAGTGCTGGTACAGGACCGGCTTGCTCACGCCGGCCGCGTCCGCCAGCTGCTCCATGGACAAGCCGTGGTACCCCTGCTCCGCGAACAGCCGACCAGCCACGGCGAGCAACTGGGTACGCCGCTGCGGAGCTGAGAGACGAATACGGGGTTCGCGCATGCGCCCGTAAAGTTACCCCACGGTAACCACGAAATCAGTCTTCCGGCAATGCCGTCGTCAGGGCCGCGACCAACTCCTCTTGCAGCCATCCGAGGTAGTACAGGACGATGCTGGTCGGGTTCTCGTCGTCGGCGTGCTGCTCCCAGGCGGACTCGTCGGTCACGCCGAGCAACGCGCCGAGGATGAGGCGGCCGTCGTTGATCGCGGACAGCCACGCGGTGGCCGCCTCGGCGTCCAGCTCCGTGCGCCATCGCCCACCGCGCTGCGAGCCTTCCTCCAGCGTGACCGCAAAGGCGTCCATCGCAGCGAGGCGCTGCGAAACCACGTCCTCGGCGACCAGGCTGTGGTATTCGGCCTCCAGCTCGTTGTCCTCGTAGCCCCTGGAGAACAGGCGCGAAGACACCGTGGGCGCCTCGGCCTCGCCGGCGAGCAGCGGCCGGAGTTGCCCTGGCAATGAACGCAGCAGGTCCCGTTCCCGTGCGGACAGATGCACGGTGACGCCGCCGTCGGCGCGCGCAACGATGCCCCGCATCTTGTCAGTCACGCGCCAGCGTCGCCTGGAGGCCGTGTGCGTGCAGCCGAGCCACGTCCGACTCGGCCTTCTCGCGCGGGCCGCTCGCGACGACAGCCTTGCCCTCGTTGTGCACCTGCAGCATCAGTTTCGTGGCGGTCGCCTCGTCGTGCCCGAACAGCTTGCGCAGCACGAACACCACATAGGACATCAACGTGACCGGGTCGTTCCAGACGATGACGTTCCAGACCTGGTCGAGCTCGCGCACCTCGTCAGTGGACTCGGTGCGCTCGGGGACGACGACTGGGGCGGAGGCCATGTGATCGACGATAACTCCTGGCTGGGGATTACGTCAGGGGTCAGCGGTGTGACCAGCGTCAAGCATGGCGCAGATCGTCCACCAGGCACTGCCGCGGGTCCGCGTCCGGGACGGTTCCCTTGTACGAAGGATGGCGAAGCTTTGCGTCCTCGGTGACCTCGCCGTACTCCACGCGGCAGACCATGATCGGCTCGACCCAGCGCCCCTGCGGATTGGGAGCCGTCGAGAACGGCGACGACGCAACCGAGTGTCTGTCCAGCAGCGCGCCGAGGCGCTTCAGTTCGGAGTCGTCGAATCCCGTGCCGACCCGGCCGACGTAGCGCAACACACCCTCGTCGTACAGCCCCACCAGCAGCGCGCCCAGTCGGTTCGTGCGGTTTCCGTCGCCGGGAAGCCACCCACCGATGACGGCTTCCACTTCGCGGCGCACCTTCAGCTTGCGCCAGTCGCGGCTGCGCCTGCCGGGCTTGTACGTCGAGTCGGCCCGCTTTGCGATCAAGCCTTCCAGCCCCTGCGCCTGAGCGGCCTGGTACATCGCGATCCCGTCTCCGCGGATCGCGTTGCTGCGCACGAACGGGCCGCCGGGGACGAGCAGCTCGTCGAGGACCTCCAGGCGCCGCGCCAGCGGTTCGTCACAGATCAGATCGCCGTCGAGCGCCACGACGTCGAAGATGACGAGGGTCACAGGGGTGCGTTTGACAGCACGCGCGACGGCAGTGGCGTCCCGCGAGTGCATTCGGTGCTGCAGCCGCTGAAAGGATGGCCTGCCCTGTTCGTCCAGCGCCACGATCTCCCCGTCGAGCACGGCGTTGCGCGCCAGCACCCGCTCCCACAGGGGCCGCAGCTCCGGATAGCCCGCGGTGATGTCGTTGCCGTTGCGGCTGACCAGGGTGGTGGTGCCGTCACCCCCGGCCCCGGGCCGCACGACTGTGGCGATGGCGCGGACCCCGTCCCACTTGATCTCGAACATCCAGTGCGGGTCGTCGAAGGCGGTCCCGCCGTCGGTGGCGAGCATCGGTGCGATCTGGGGGGGCGGCGGAACCAGGTCGCTGACCTCCGCGAGCGCGTCCTCGTCGGCACGGATCACCAGCCACTGCGACGGGTCGTCGCGGCCCGTTCGAAACAGGTGGTACTCGCCGTGGTGGCGCCGCCCGTTGAGGCGGAACGTCACCTTTCGGTCGGTCCACTCGAGCAGGTCGTATGTGCCCTCGTCCCAGATCCGTACAGGGCCGGCGCCGTACTCACCGGAGGGAATCTGGCCGCTGAAACTCATGTACTCGATCGGGTGGTCCTCGGTCTGGACCGCCAGATGCCGCACACCCTTGATGTCGGGAAGTCCCTTGGGCAGCGCCCACGACGGCGCGGTGCCGTCGCGTTCGAGGCGCAGGTCGTGGTGCAGCCTCGTGGCGAGGTGGTGCTGCAGCACGAAGCGCGGCCCGTCGCGGCCCGGTTCGCCATCCCGCCGACCCGCCGGCTCCGGAGTCTTGTTGAAGTCGCGTCTGCGGTCGTACTCCTCGAGCCGTGTCACGACGTCGGCGGCGGATTCCGGTTGCGGTGCCTGTGGTGGTGACGCCGTCCGGCGCGCCGGCGGGGACGCCGTCGGGCGCGCGGGCCCGGCGACGTGCGCCTGCTCGTCGCTGCGCGCGGCCGGGTCCATCCCCAGGGCGCGCATCGCCTCGCTGAGGTCCTGCCCCCCGCCGACGACGGGGCCGAAGAGTTCCCCGACTGCCGCCAGACGCTGCCAGATCGTGGCGATGGTGAAGTCACGGGGGAAGAAGGGCTGCTCGACCTCCTCCCAGCGCAGCGGCGTCGCGACGGACGCATGACGCTCGGGACGAGGGGAGTAGGTGACGGCGATGTTCTTGCCCTCCGTGTTCATGTTGTGATCCAGGAACACCTCCGAGCCACGGCGGTCGACGGACCACTCCATCGTGGTCCGATCGGGGTCGGCGCGGTTGATCAGCCGGCAGACCCGGCCGACCCATTCCCGCACCTGTGCGGCGGTGTGGACCCGCTCGATGGGGACGTAGATCTGCATCCCCGTGGCGCCCGACGTCCTGGGGTAGCCCTTCAGCCCCAGTCTGTCGAGCACGGTGCGCACCAGCAGGGCGACTTCGCGCACCATGTCAAACGTCGCGTCGCCCATCGGGTCGAGGTCGAAGAATGCGTAGTCCGGATGGCTGATGTCGTCCACGCGGCTGTGCCACGGGTGCAGCTCGATGCAGCCGAGGTTGGCCAGCCAGACCAGCGACGCCCGGCTGGTGGCGATCAGGTAGTCGACGGTCTTGCCGTCGCGTGACGTGACGGGCGAGGTGTGCATCCATGACGGTGTGTGACCCGGCGCCTGTTTGGCGTAGAAGAACTCCGCGTCGGCGCCATTGGGCATCCGCTTCAGCGTGAGTGGTCGCCCCTCCAGGTACGGCAGCGTCCATGGTGCGATGTTGAACCAGTAGGTCAGCAGGTCGGCCTTGGTGTACCCCTCCGGCTCCCAGTACAGCTTGTCGAGGTTCGTGACCTTGATCGGCACGCCGTCGACATCGACGAACAGGTCGCGCTTCTGCGCCCGCAGCGGCAGTTGCTCGGGAAAGTCGATGGTCGTGGGAGCGTCGATCAGGGCACCTCGGTGTGCGACGGCGGTTCCATCGTAGGCAGCGCCCGCGGCCCTGGACGCACGACGGGGGGCGCCCCGGCTCGGCCGCCCCCCGTCGATCGTTGCGACTACTGCTCCTTGACGTCGACCGTCTCGCTCGCGGTCTCGTCGCCGGTGCCGATCTGCACCTTGTGCGGGCGCCTTTCCGGCGGTGCCGGGATGTGCAGCTCGAGCACGCCCGCCTCGAAGTCCGCGGTGACCGCGGCGGGATCGGTCCCCTCGGGCAGGCCAAAGCCGCGTTCGAAGCGACCCACGGGACGCTCGCGGCGCAGCCATGCGTCCTCCGCGACGCCTGCGTCGAGCTTGCGCTCGCCCGAAATCGTCAGCATCCCGTCGTTGACGGAGATGTCGACCTCCCCGGGCCGCAGGCCCGGCAGCTCCATACGGACTGTCAAGCCCTCAGGCGTCCGGAACACATCCATCGGAGGGATGAGCGAATCGGAGCGGCGTGCCGGCCGCCCCAGCAGTTGGTTCACGTCACGCTGCAACAGCGCGAGTTCGTTCCACGGGTCCCAGCGCATCACTGCCATGGGTGTGGGCCTCCTTTCGACCACAGAGGAGAAACCTGAGTACGATGCGCTCAGTATACCTCACCTCCTATGTGTGCGATCAAGTCCCAACGGAAATTTCTGCGGCTTTTCTCCCGGTGCGCTGGTTGACCGCGGCAGGATGGCGGTAGATCCTGCGTCGCAGGCGTGTTTCCCCCGCGCCGAATGGAGGCCGAATGCGCACCATGTGGAAGGGCTCGCTGTCGTTCGGGCTCGTGACGATCCCGGTCCGGCTGTATCCCGCGACCGAGGAGAAGTCGGTCTCGTTCAACCAGTTGCGGGCGTCCGACCACAGCCGCATCGGGTATCAGCGCGTGGCCAAGGCCGACGGCGAGGAGGTGCCGTACGACGAGATCGTCAAGGGCTACGAGTACGAGCCGGACCGTTACGTGGTGTTCGACGGCGACGAACTCGACGCCTTGAAACCGCCGTCCAGCCGCACCGTGGACATCCTCCAGTTCGTGCCGCTGGAGCAGATCGACCCCATCTACTTCCAGCGCTCCTACTACCTGGCGCCCGAGACTGCCGGGGCCAAGGCGTACGGGCTGCTGTCCCAGGCGATGCGCGACAAATCGACGGTCGCCGTGTGCAAGATCACCCTGCGCGACAAGGAGCATCTGGCCACGCTGCGGCTGCGGGACGACGTCTTCGTCCTGGAGACCATGTACTGGCCCGATGAGATCCGGTCGCTGTCGATCGAGGATCTGGACATCGGTGAGATCCCGGAACCGCGCAAGCAGGAAGTCGCCATGGCCGAGGCGCTGATCGAAAACCTCACCGAGGACTTCGACCCGACGGCGTACACCGATACGTACCGGGAAAAGCTGCTCGACGCGGTGCGGGCGAAGGTCGAGGGCCAGGAGGTCACCGTCGTCGACGATGCTGGGGAGCCGACCGGCGTCGTCGATCTGATGGAGGCGCTGCGAGCCTCGGTCGAGGCGTCGAAGACGCGCGGGCCGGCGCAGGAGCCGGACAAGCCCAAGCCCCGGTCGCGCAAGAAGGCGTCGTGACCGCGGTGACGGGATAAGACGGCGACCATGCCCGCGGCCCTGTTCGTTGCCTTCATCGTCGTCCCGCTCGCCGAGCTGTATGTGATCTCACGGGTCGGCGGCTGGATCGGTCTGCCCGCGACGTTGGTGATCCTGCTCGCGGTTTCCGTTGCCGGCGCGTGGCTTGTGAAGCGCGAGGGACGGGCGGCGTGGCGCCGCTTCCGCGAGGCCCTCGGGGCGAGGGTTCCCACCGTCGAGGTGGTGGACGGAGCACTGGTGCTCATCGGCGGAACACTGCTGCTCACGCCAGGCTTCCTCACCGATGCCGTAGGGCTGGCGCTGGTGATTCCGCCCAGCCGGGCGCTGGCGAACCGGGCGGTACGGTCGCGCGTCCGCCACTCGTTCGGTCTGGGCCCGGCGAGAGGAACACCGCGAAGGGTTCGCGCGACCGAGGACCCCATAGATGTCGAAGTGGTCGACATCCGCCGCAACGGACCCGGTCCACCCGCGGACTGATGCAGCGACGCACGGAGCGGGGTTTTACACAGCAGGCGCTGGGTCTTCATACTCGACGGCATGACGAATTCCGCGGCGTACTTCGACCTCGACCGCACGCTGATGTCCGGCAGCAGCGCCTTCTATTTCGGCCGTGCCGCGTACCGCGAGGGGCTGCTGCCCCTGCCGCGGCTGCTTGCCGACGGCTTCAACGGCCTGATGTTCAAACTGTTCGGTGCGTCCGACGAGAAGTCCGAACAGGTACGCGACCGCATCCTGGAGAGCGTCGCCGGGACTGAGGCGGAGACGTTGATCAAGCTGGCGCCGGCCGTCACCGAGGAGCTGCTGCGCAAGATCCGCCCTGAGGCCCAGGCGTTGTTGGACATGCACGAAGAAGCTGGCCGCGACGTCTACATCATCTCCGCGAGTCCGATCGAGATCGTTGGCGAGCTTGCGAAGGCGCTCAGCATCGCCGGCGCGATGGGTACCGAGAGCGAGATCGTCGACGGCGTATATACCGGCAGGCTCGCGGCACCTTTCTGTTACGGCGAAGGCAAGGCTGAGCACATCCGCAAGCTCGCCGCAGAGAAGGGCTACGACCTCGCCCATTGCTACTCGTATTCGGACTCGGCCAGCGACCTGCCGATGATGCAGATCGTCGGGCATCCCGTGGCGGTGAACCCGGACCGGGCCATGGAGTCGGTCGCGCACCGGCGGGGATGGCCGATCGTGGAGTTCAACCGGCAGGCCAAGCAGGTGGCCAAGTTGTCAGCCGCGGCGGCATTCACGGTCGGTGGCGCGGCGGGCGGCTGGGCTGCCGGGGTGCACCACGAACGCAAGGCGCAGGACCTCGCCCGCGCGCGGCGGCTGCGCGTGCGACGAGCGTGAGCCCGGCGGGCTCGATAAACGTCCGCGTCGCGCACACCAGTTACCTCGTCTCGCTCCTGACCGACGCCTCCCTGATCGCTGGGAGGTTGCTCGACGTGCACGGGAAGCGCGACGCGCTGGTCTCGCAGGCACGCCGCGAGGCGGCGCGACTGTCGGCGCAACTTGACGGGAGCCCGCTGGAGCGGTCGACGGCCGACGCGGTGGACGCCGGGGAATGGCAACGCCCGCTGGCCGTGCTCGCTGGGGGCTCCGCAGGTGGGTGGGCCGCCGCCCTGCGCCTGGACGGGATGGCGACCCAGGATGTGGCGGCGGTTGAGTACGCCAACCTGCTGGCGACGCACGACGAGGAGCCACTGCTGGCGTCGCAGTTCTTCGACCAGCCGCTGCCCACGCTGGCTCGGCTGCACGGCCTGATCTGCCAAGGGCTGGTGGAGCCGGACGTGGTGGGGCGGCTGCGCACGACGGAGCAGGCGATCCATGACGGCGCGCAGGGGTGGGTCATCTTCAACGCGCCGGACCCCGCGCGCTTACCTGAGCTGCTGGGAGACCTGGAGGCGTGGCTGCGGGGCGACGGCACTGAAGGAAGCACCGCTTTCAGCGCTCCGGTCGTCGCCGCCGTCGTCCATGAACTGCTGCTGCAGTGGCAGCCCTACGAGGCGGGCAACGGGCGTGTGGCCCGCGCGGCAGCCCGGCTGGTGCTGCGTGCGCGCCGATTCGACCCCCACGGCGTGGCGGTGCCGGAACAACACTGGGCACGCGATGTCGGCGGGTACTACACCGAGGTTGCGGCGACGATCCGCCGGCGCGGCGACCTCACCCCATGGGTCGAGCGGCACACGGAGGCGCTGGTTGAGGCGCTCACCACGGCGCTGCGCGCCGCGCGCCCGTCACCGGCCCCCTCGCTGCCGAGCCGCGCTGCAGCGGCGGTCGCGGAGCTGGATCCCGGGCAGAGCATCACGGTCGCCGAGTATGCGCAGCGGTGTGCGGTCAGCCGCGAGACCGCCTGGAGGGATTTGCACGCTTTGAGCGAAGTCGGGCTGGTTGAGCGGGAACCGAGGTCGTTGGGACGGCGCTTTCGGCGGGTCTGACACCGGATTGGCATGAGGGGGTCTCGTTGTGCAAGGATTCACCAGTCTCCTACATGGGTAGGAGGGCCGCACGATCTGCCGCATTGGGTCGGATCTTTTCCGAGATGTACGGAGGAACCACATGAAGAACAAGATGCTTGCCATCGTGCTCGCTGCCATGTTCGCCCTCGGCGCCGTTGCGTGCGGCGACGGTGATACGGGAGACACGGGCGGGACCGCCACAGAGGGCGGCGGCGCTGCCACCGAGGAGACCGTCTCCTAAGCGGTTTTCAGACTTCCGAAACGGGCCGTCCCTTACGGGGCGGCCCGTTTGTCATGTCCTGAGCCGTTGCATCGTCGCCGCGCGCAGCTCCTCCAGGCGCTGGCTACGGCGCACGGTCCACACGCCACCGACGACGTGCGGTCGGACGTTTCCGGTCTTCTCCAGGCACCTGCGGCGAATTTCGGTGACGTGCTCGCGGTCGAGCAGCCGCCGCCCGGAGCGCATCGCCTCGATGAGCAGCGGTTCGCCGTCTCGCTGCTCGTCGGCGAGCCCGATGACGTCGCCGTGCTTGGAACGCCAGACCTGCTTGCGGCCCGGGCTGGTGGTCTTGGCCGCCGACGAGCTGAGCTTCATGACCGGGCTGCCGTGGATCTCGGCGAGCTTGTAGACACCCGAGAGCGCGGGATCCTGCCGGGCAGTGAGGAGCGACGTGCCGACCCCGTATGCGTCGATCGGCGCGTTCATCGTCTCCAGCTCGGCCACGCGCACAGCGTCCAGGTCTCCCGACGCAAGGATCTCGACGTCGCTGAACCCGGCCGCGTCCAGCATGCGGCGCGATTGCGTGGCCAGTGCCGCGAGATCGCCGGAATCGAGCCGGATCCCGGCAAGCGAGCAGCCGTCCTCGGCGAGTTCACGCGCGACCGTGATGGCGTTCGGCACACCCGTCAGCAGGGTGTCGTAGGTGTCAACCAGCAGCACGCAGTGTTCGGGGAAGGTGCGTGCGTACTCGCGGAACGCCTCCAGTTCCGAGTCGAAGGCCATGATCCAGGCGTGCGCCTGCGTGCCCGAAACAGGAACGCCGAGCTGCCGTCCCGCCTCCACGTTGGAGGTGGCCGTGCACCCGCCAATGATCGCGCCGCGGGCACCCGTGAGTGCGCCGTTACGCCCGTGAGCGCGACGCGCCCCGAACTCCAGGATCGACTTGCCTCGCGCCGCTGCGGCCAGTTGGGCGGCGTTGCTGGCGACCAGCGAGCTGTAGCAGATCGTGTTCAGCAACGCTGTCTCCACAAGCTGCGCCTCCGCCAGTGGCGCGGTAACGCGCAGCAGCGGCTCGTCGCCGAACACGGGTGTGCCCTCCGGAATAGCCCACACATCGCCCGTGAACCGCAGCCCCTCCAGAAAGGCCAGGAAGTCGTCGGCGAACAGCTTCAGGGTGCGCAGGTGCTCGAGGTCCTCCGGTGTGAAACGAAGGGTGGACAGGTAGTCCAGGGCGGGGTCCAGTCCGCAGGCGACCACCAGGTCCACTCCCGCCGGAGGCTGGCGGAAGTACAGGTCGAACGTCGCCTCCTCGCCCGCGCGACCGGCGGCGTGGTAGCCGGCCATCATCGTCAGCTCGTACAGATCGGTGAACAGCGCGTCGCTCATGGCCCCGCCGAGGTGGCGATGACGTCGTCGAGAACCACAAGTGCAGCATCGCGGAATCGATACAGCTGCGCAGGTCGGTGGGGGCCGCGACGCTGCCCTTCGGTCTCGGTCACCAGCCCCAGCGCGAGCACCTTCTTGCGGAAGTTCCGTTTGTCCAGCGCCTGACCGAGCACCGACTCGTAGACGGCCTGCAGCTCCGACAGCGTGAACGTGGCCGGCAGCAGGCCGTAGGCCACGTTGGAGTACGTCAGCTTCGCGCGCAGCCGGTCCATGGCACTGGCGAGGATGACGGTGTGGTCAAAGCCCAGCGGCGGCGGCCGCGACACCGGCCACCACGCCGCCGACTCGTGGACGGGCGCCGGCCGAGGAACCAGCGCAAGGTAGCTGACCGAAACCACCCGTCCGCGGGGGTCGCGATCGGGCGTCCCGAAGGTCGCGAGCTGCTCGAGATGATGTGGCCGTGCCAGACCGGCGCCGTCGGCGAGGATCCGCAGCGCGGCCTGCTCGAGTTCCTCTCCCTCGCGCACCAGCGTGCCTGGTAGGGCCCAATCGCCGGCGAATGGCGGGCGCGGACGGCGCAGCGCGAGGAACACCGGCGTACCGGCTCCTGCTCCGTCGTCCCTCAGCGACACGGTCACGACGTCGACGGCGACGCGGTGGGCGGCGGCGGGAAGCGGGCTCACTCGGCGCCGAGCAGGTCCAGCAGCGCCTCGCCGTACCGCTCGACCTTCGCGGGACCGATGCCGGTCACGGTGAGCAGGTCGCGCGGCGTGCGCGGCTGCACCCGCGCGAGTTCTGCCAGCGTGACATCGTTGAAGACGACGAATGCAGGCACGTCGTCGGTCGCGGCACGCTTCTGGCGCCAGGCGCGCAGACGTTCCGCGACCTGTGGGCTGGCCCCGTCCGAGAAGCACGACCAGCAACGCCCGCGTCTGCGATCGGCGCTTGCGACCAGCGGCCGGCCGCAGGTGCATTCCCGTGCCGGCGCAGCTTTCGAGGTCGGAGGCTTCTGCTGCCCGCCGCTGGTGGGGGCGCCGGCGCCGAGGTTGTAGAGCAGTCGAGAGGGCCGCCGCGTGACGACCTTCCCGCTGTAGCCCGGGCGCCGCTGCGCCCAGGAGATCGACAGGTGCCGGCGTGCCCGCGTCACCCCGACGTACAGCAGTCGCCGCTCCTCCTCGACCGCCTCGTCGGTCTTCGCGTGGGAGATCGGAAGCAGGCCCTCCTCGGCCGCGACGAGGAACACGGCTTCGAACTCACGGCCCTTCGCGCGGTGCAGGGTCGACAGGGTCACGGCCCCGGCGTCGCCTGCCGCGTCGGCGCCCCCCGCGGCACGCGCCTGGAGCCGCTGGACCAGGTCGTCCAGCGTCAGGTCCGGCTCCGCCTCCGCCTCCGCAGTGGCGATCTCGACGAGCACTCCGATGTTGCGCCAGCGCTCCCGCGCCGCCTCACCGCGCGGCTCGTTGCCCCCGTCCCAGCCCATCTGCTGCTTCAGCGCCCGTCGCACCCGATCCGCGACGCCGCGCTCGACGGCGCGCGTCGTGTGCTCCAGGCCAAGGGGAGCCGGATCGTTCTTGACCGCGGCCGCGGCGACCACCCTGAGCGCCTGGCGGACCTCTGCGTGGTCGTAGAACCCCCCGACGCCTGTCACGACGAACGGGATGCCGGCGGCACCCAGCGCTGCCTCGAGCGGCTCGGACTGGCTGTTGACGCGATACAGCACGGCGATCTCACCGACGGGCGTCCCGGCGGCGAGCAGGGTCTTGATGTCGCGGACGACGCCGGCGATCTCGGCCGCGTCGTCTGCGTACGCGGTGAACGAGGGCGCCATCCCGTCAGTTCTCGTGGTGGCGAGGTGCTTGCGAGCCTGGACCGGCTTGGTCCACAACACGCGGTTGGCCAGGGCGAGCACCTGCGGCGTGGAACGGTAGTTGCGAGTGAGTGTCACCCGTCGCGCGCCCGGGAAGTGCCGCTCGAACCTCCGCAGGTAGTCCGACGTGGCGCCGGTGAAGGAGTAGATGGTCTGGTCCTCGTCCCCCACCACGCACACGTTGTCGGAATCGCCCAGCCATGCGCGCAGCAAAGCGAACTGCGCGGGGTTGACGTCCTGGAACTCGTCCACGGTGACGTGTCGGTAGCGGCTGCGCACCTCCGCTGCGATGTCGTCGTGCGACTCCAGCATCGAGGTCGTTCGCAGCAGCATGTCGTCGTAGTCGAGCAGTCCCTGCACGGCCTTGCTTCGCTCGTACTCCTCGAACACCGCGGCCATCCTTTGCGGCGGAAGCGGCGCGTCGCGGCCGTCCGCTGCGGCGGCGTAGTCCAGCGGCGAGAGCCGGCGGGCTTTCGCCCACTCGATTTCCGACGCCAGGTCTTTCGCCTCTACGCGTGTGCGCCGTGCGAGGGGGATCAGCAGGGGCATCTTCGACGGCAGGACGTCGGGCAGCGGCCCCTCGTCGAGGCGGTGCCAGAACCAGCGCAACTGTGCCCAGGCCGCCGCGTGGAACGTGGCGGCGCGCACCGGGGCCGGCAGCCCGAGCCTGTGCAGTCGCCCGCGAAGCTCCGCCGCGGCTTTGTCAGTGAACGTGACGGCGAGGATCTGCGACGGTACCGCGGCGCCGCTGTGGACCTGGTGCGCGATGCGGTGCGTGATGGTCCGCGTCTTTCCGGTGCCGGCGCCGGCGATGATGCACACCGGGCCGTGGACGGCCTCGGCGGCGACGCGCTGCTCGTCGTTCAGGTCGGCGAGCCAGGGCGGGGTCGGCATGACACCGCAGGGTAACCGGCGACTGCGACAGGTCCCCGGATGCACCCGCCTGAGCGCCTCCAAGCGAAGAACACCCCTCCCGCCGACGTCCGCCAGGTGACGTCCCGCCGGCGCAGGACAGCGAGATTCAGGTTCAACTCCGCTCGAGCAGCGCCTGCAGCTCGCCGGGATCTGCGACGGGACGTTTGCAGGCGAAGTTGCGGCACACGTAC
Source organism: Nitriliruptorales bacterium (assembly GCA_009377835.1). Lineage (GTDB taxonomy): Bacteria > Actinomycetota > Nitriliruptoria > Euzebyales > Egibacteraceae > WHTG01. Next base: position 12,283 of record WHTG01000005.1, on the reverse strand, counting down.
GCGGCTGGCCTGCCGTCGAGCATTGGCCGTGCCTCCAGCAAAGGCACGTGCTCGTCGCCCTCGGCGCCAACAGCCAGTACCGCGCCCGGACGCCACCGCTGCCGATACGCGTCGACCAGCAAGGCGGTGGACGGGTCGTCCGGGGGCCCGACGATCGCCAGCTCGACCGGGCCCGACAGCAGCCGCTCCAGCCCACGCAAGAGCTCCCCGTAGGCCGTCGGCGCCTGCTCGGCGCGCGGGCTGAACAACGCCAGCGTCCGCTCCGCCGCCTCCTGGTGCGCGGGCGCACCAGTCAGAGCCGCCAGGCGCAGGTGCACATCGACCAGCACCGAGGATCCCGCCGGCTGCGCGTTGTCCCACAGGTCCTTGGGCCGTGTGAGCAGCTGCTCGGCGTCGTGCGCCGTCGTGAAATAGGCGCCGGTGAACGAGCCGTTGTCGTCCTCCTCGGCGAAGCGGCTCTGCGCGTTGTGCGCCAGCTCGGCGGCCCACCTCAGCCACGCCGGGTCGTGGTCGGTCTCGTAGAGGACCAGCAGCGCCTGCGCGAGGTACGACACATCCTCGAGGAACGCCGGGATGGTCGCCCCGTGTCCGTCTTTCCAGGTGTGCTTCAGGTGATCGTCCACCACCAGCGATTCCTGCAGGAAACGCGCGCATCGTTGTGCTGCAGCCACGTAGCGCGGTTCGTGCAGCACGGCACCTGCCTCCGCCAGCGCTCCCAGGGCGAGCGCGTTCCAGCTGGTGAGGATCTTGTCGTCCAGGCCTGGATGAACGCGCTGCTCACGTCGCGAATACAACGCCTCGCGAACCCGCTGCAGCCGCTTGGCGAAGTCCTCGTCACTCTCATCCCGGCGAACCGGCTCATGCAGGATCGACGATGCCGGGACCTCCGGGTGGTGCGGGTCGGAGAAGTTGCCGGCGTCGGTGACTCCGTAAAATGCACGGAACTCGGCGGGGTCTTCGCCCGCGGCGGACAGCACCTCGTCGAACTCAGGGCCCGACCAGGTGAAGAACTTGCCCTCGATGCCTTCCGAGTCGGCGTCGGTCGCCGAGAAGAACCCACCGGATCGATGCTGCATCTCCCGCAGCAGGTAGTCGGCCGTTTCGCCTGCGACGCGCCGGAATCGCAGGCGGTGCTCCTCCGTCGTCGCGACCTGGGCACCGTGGGTGTACGCGCGCAGTAGCAGCGCGTTGTCGTAGAGCATCTTCTCGAAGTGCGGGACCAGCCATTGCGCATCGGTCGAGTAACGCGCGAACCCGCCCCCGACGTGGTCGTACATGCCGCCGGCCGCCATCGCGTCGAGCGTGTGGACCGCCGCCTCCTGGGCGTCAGAGTCGCCGGTCCGCAGATGGTGCGCCAGAAGAAAGTCGATCGTCATCGCCTGCGGGAACTTCGGCGCCGGACCGAAGCCACCCAGTTCACGGTCCCACATCCGCACCGTCAGCGCCGCAGCCCGCTGGGCAGTCGCGGGGTCGACGTGTTCCGCTCCCGCGCCCAGCTCGTTCGTCTGCGCCAGGTGAGCCAACAGTTGCTGCCCTGACGACAGCACCTGGTCCCGCTGGTCGCGCCACGCCGTGCCAATCGCCTTCAGCACGTCGACAAAGCCCGGCATGTTGTGGCGCGACTCTCGCGGCCAGTACGTCCCGCCGTAGAACGGCGTCCCGTCCGGCATCAGGAACACCGACATCGGCCATCCGCCCCGGCCGGTCATCGCCTGCACCGCGGACATGTAGACGCTGTCGATGTCGGGGCGCTCCTCGCGGTCGACCTTGATCGGCACGAAGCGCTGGTTGAGCAGCGCGGCGATGTCGTCGTCATTGAACGACTCATGCGCCATGACGTGGCACCAGTGGCACGACGAGTAGCCGATCGACAGGAACACGGGCACGTCACGGCGCTTGGCCTCGTCGAACGCCGCCGGCTCCCACTCCCACCAGTCGACGGGGTTGTCGGCATGTTGGCGCAGGTACGGAGAGGTCGCGTTCGCAAGTCGATTGGCCATGCCCCCAACGTAGGGCACACCAACACGGCCGGTCAGGTGGTTCGTCGGACGGATCCGAAGAAGGAGATCAGTTCCTCGGGGAGGGGCTCGGGTGCGGTCGAGGGCGCATAGTGTCCGACGCCCGGCAGTGGTTCGCGGACGTGCGAGTCGGTGAGAGTGACCAGACGACCCTCCCCAACAAGCTCGGCGACCTCGACCCGCTCCCGCTCCCGACCCACCAGGCTCGAGACCCATATGATCGGTCAGGCGTCCAGACTCCGGAACCACTCGTCGAGCACCGCAGCGGTCTCGGCTGGCTTCCTGATCGGGAACATGTGATCCGAGTCAGGCATGACGATCTGCCGTGTCTGGGGCGCTGCCGCCGTGATGCCCGCGCTTGCCTCCACGAACAATGGACCGGCCTCGGACGACAGCATCGCCGCAACGGATGACCCGTTCTGTCCCAACTTGGCCAGGTCGACCTGGAGCGTTGCGCCCGTTGGCACATCCACCTCGAAGAAGTTGGCGACACCTTCGGCCGTGAGCTGCTCGACGAGGTCGTCGGCGACGATGCCAAGGCCGGCGAGCAGGTCGGTTACCGCACCATTGCCGTCGCCGCCCTGATACCGCGCGACGAGCTCGGGACCCCTCGCATAGGCAGCCTGCAGGACCTCCTCGGGTGCGCCGGCCAGCCCTTCCATGGCGACAACGGAGCGCACACGTTCCGGGAACTCCGCCCCAAGGTCGAGCACCAGGTCCGTTGCGTAGGAATGCCCGATCACGTGGGCCTTCTCGATTCCGAGCGCATCGAGGATCTTCACGATGTCCACGGCATTGGCGGAGTAGTCGAAAGGAGTCGAGGGCCGGCCGCTGTATCCGCGGCGGTGGTAGTAGATGGCCTGGTACCCACGCTCGACGAGTTCGTCCCGGAGGGGAACGAGCAGATCGGGCCAGTTGGCACCGTGGCTGAGCACGACAGGACTTCCCTCGCCGGTGACCCAGACATCGAGTTCGTCCTGCTGGGAGACCCGAACGGTGTTCGTCGGGTTCTCCAGGACCGGGATGGTGGGACGTTGCTTCGCCTTCGTCATGATGATCACTCCCTGGACGCAGGCGCTGGAGGCGGTCTCCTGGTGCGTCCGGGGTCATGGGACAACGGCAACCCCCTGTACCGCATCGGCGCACCTTGCCAACCTTCACAGCGTGACTACGCAATACCCCGTAGTGCCCACACGGGCGGCGAATGGACCGCCGATTGTCAGGGGGTCGATGCAATCCCATGCTCGAGGGCGTAGCGCGCTGCCTGGGTCCGCGATGTCACGTTGATCTTGTGGAAGATGTTGGTGAGATGGCGGCCCACGGTGCGGTTGCTGATGAACAGCTCTTCGCCGATCTGCTTGTTGGTGCGTCCGTCCGCCACCAGCGCCAGCACCTCGCACTCACGCTCGGTGAGCCCATCTGGTGCCGGCTGCTCCGGTGCCGACCACTCCAACCCCAGCCGTTGGTAGGTCTTCTGCGCCCGTGCGATCTCGGCTGCTGCGGACGTTTCGTCCCCGAGTGCCCGGTACGCCTTCGCCAGCTGGAGACAGGTCCCGGCGGCGTCGTACTGCGCTCCCAGGTCCAACCAACGGCGACACGAGTCGCGTAGCACGGGCAGGGCCTGCTCGGCATGGCCTTGGGCCAGCAGCATTGCACCCCTGGCGGAGGCAGCCATGGCCTGCAGCCCGGAGGTGGCGCATCCGGCGGCCGTCTCCGCCAGCTCGGACTCGGCGGCGGCAGCCAGATCCGGCCTGCCCGCCGCAAGGTTGATCTCCACCGCGGCAGCACAGATCGGAGCACGCACGAACGGATTGTCGCCAGCGGCGGCAAGGGCCGTCTGCACAGATGTTGCCGCGCCGCGCTCGTCGCCCTGCTGGAGTTGGAGCAGGGCCCGGCCTGGCTGCGGATCGCGCCCCCGGGCGTGCGCTTCGTCGTACGCCTCGGCGGCAGTCGCGTCCCCGCGTAGACGGCGCGCGTCACCCACGAGATACCAGGCCTCTGCGCAGAACAACACGTACTTGCCGTCGAACTCCTCGGCCGTCTCAAGAGCAGCATGTTCAGCCTTCTCCCACGCACCCCGCAGCAGGTCCAGAGCAGCGCGGGAGAGCCGGCACATGCCACCCCACTGGAAGGCCGCGGCCTGCTCGCTCAGCCACTCCTCTGTGGTCTGGGTCCAGCGGGCGACGCGCCCGAACTCCCCGACCGCGCGACACGTTTCAACGGCGAAGCAGTACACCTGTCCAACGAACAGGGGAGAGATGCGATCATCTCGGACGGCAACCAGTGACTCGTCCAGCCGCGAGATGCCGTCCACGATCTGCCCCATCCTCACCAGGGCGCAGCCTTCGGCGCTGATCCCCTGTGCCCGCAGTCGAGGGGCATCGTGGCGGTGGCCCAGGTCCTGGACACGCCGGGCTGCATCGACTGCCGAAGCTGGTCGGTCCAGGAGGTTCGAAAGCACCTCGGTGAAGAAGAGGAGGTGCCCGTGAGACGGCCCTTCCGGGAGGCCCTCCAACTGCTGTCCCGCACGCCCGATCCAGCCGACCATCTGCGGCTCGTCAGCCCGCACCAGGAAGATGTACGCCTGAAGCAGAGCGACCTCGGCAGCCTCCGCAGGTCTCGAGGCAGTCACCAGCTCCTCGAACGCAGCAGCGTTGGCTCGTGCCGACTCATCGAAGCGCCCGAGGTACCACTCGGCCTGACCAAGCGCCACGAGATCGTCGGACGTCAGCTCGTCGAAAGGCACCATCCCATAGTGGTCGGCAGCAACTGGCCAGTCCTGCTCGGCGAAGGCTTGCCGGGCCTGCTCCAGTTCCTGCTCGTACTCACCCACGTCATCTCCCGAGACATCCGGCGTTCGCGATCGATCGTAACTGCGATCGGACCATGTCCGTGGCCTGAACTCCGCTGCCACTACCGGGTTCGTCGGGTGAGTCCCGCGCCGTGGTGAAGGACCGTGCGTCGGCTTCCCACCGGCGTCCACCGCGCGGAGTTCACGCTCCAGACGATCCTCGCGGTGGCGCCAGGGCCCTACTCACAAGCCGTCCGAGCCGAGGGGCTGGAGTTTGTGTCGGGCCAGCCCGGAACAGATCCCGCGACAGGTCAACCGGTCGGGCACCGTTTCGAAGAGCAGGTGGGCGGTCACGGGCCAAGAGCACCTGCCGCGGCCTTTGGGCCGCCGGCGGCGCGGGCCTGCTCGGCAAGATCTTGGCACGTGGCTAGGTTGTCGCCCGTGAGGTCCGCTTTCGTGACTTCCAACTGGTTCCGAACGGCGGGATCGGTGAGGTCGAGGACCACGAGGTCGGTGATGCGCGCGTCCGGCGCGACGCCGCACCTCGAACGGGAGATCTCGTGCTGGTCCCAGTGGCGGAACAACTCGGCCCACGCCCCGCGCTCGGTCAGCGACGCGTACCAGCCGCCGGGGCTTCCGGCGCGGTGGTAGCGCCCGTCGTAGCTCGCGGGGTCTTCGAATTGCAGCAGGGCGTTGCGGGGACGGGTCTGATGCCAGACGGCCGGGGCAGCCGGCGACGCGAGAGATCGTTCATCACCCCTTGATGCGGACTCAGCCCAGGTTCGACAGGCTCAGACGTACGCGCCGTCGGCGAAAGCGGCAGCCGCGCCGCGGACCGCTTCGGCGTCGCCGTCGGCGAGCACATCGAGGGGGCGTCGGCCGTCCAGCGTCCGGTTGTGCGCGCGGAACCACTGCCCCACACCGCGTGGGGTGAGTGAGTCGCTCAGCAGCAGGACGATCTGCCTAAGGGTCTGGAGCTGCTCCTCGTGGCCTCGGCGCAAAGCAACCTGGCCCGACCAGTTGCGCACCGCCCTGTCAGACACGCCGACTGCCCGCGCCACGTCGGCCTGCGTGAATCCGTAGCCTCGCAGTGCCGAGACGATCTCGCCGGCTTCCACGGCCCGGTCCAGTGTCATCGCCATCGATTGGCTCCTTCCACGGCCGACTAGGTTCCTACCATACTTCCGCTACTACTTCCTATCAACGAAGGGGCAGCCCGAGGTGGCGGCGGTCGCCCCCAGGCTTATCCCTTCGCTTAACCGGCCGAGATCAGCCGCTCCCACAAAGTTCCTGACCAATCCGCGAACTGTCGCGGTTCCATCAGGAAGTCGAACGCCGCAACTGTCGGCGACCGGCAACTTCCTGACCAATCCGCGAACTGTCACGGTTCTGTCAGGAAGTGGCGACGTCCTCGGGGTGGGCGACGACCCAAGCCAGGGCACACATGGCGCCGCCGCTCGAGCCGAACGCATCCACCGGGCCGAGCCCCGCTGCCTCGACGACGCGGTGGTAGTCGTCGGCGTGCACCTCGGCGGTGAGCTCGCTTTCGGGCTCCCGCGTGCTGCGCTCCATGCCGCGCGGGTCGTAGGTGATGACTGTTCGGTCATCGAAGTGACGCACCAGCTGCTCGAAGCCCGACGCCCCCATCGGTGATCCGAAGATGAACACGGGTCGGTGGTCGCTCGGCGTCTGCGGTTCGCGAACGTCGAAGGCCAACACGGCACCAGGCGCGTGGACGGTGGAAGTGATGGGATCTGTCACCGGTGCTCCATTCTGGACGGCTACCCATGATGACCATTCGGGATTCCACAACTCATCGCCCCGCCCGAGCGTTGCGATGAATTCCACGCGAGCAGGGCGTCTATACGGTTCCAAAGCCCGACGAAAGACGGTGAGGCGATGCGAGTTCTCGTCAGCGAATTCATGAGTCTCGATGGCGTGGTGCAGGCGCCGGGAGGCAAGGAAGAGGACGCGAGCGGCGGGTTCCTTCACGGCGGCTGGTCGTTCGAGTTCTTCGATCCGTCGGTGATGGGCGCGGCCGTCGACGAATACGCCCAGCGCAGCGAGGCTCTCCTGCAGGGCCGGCGCACGTACGAGGTCTCGGCCGCTGCCTGGCCCGAACGCAGTGGCGACACGTTGTGGGACTGGATCAACAGCGCACAGAAGTACGTGGTGTCGGCCACGCTGTCGGAGTCCGACCTGGCATGGGGGCCGGCGACGATCATCCGTCCATCCGAGCTCGTAGAGAAGGTAGCGGCACTGCGCGAGCAGCCCGGCGGAGACATCTACGTCTACGGCAGCTTGTCCGTGGTGCGAGCCCTCTTGGCAGATGGGCTGGTCGACGAGCTGGTGCTCATGATCGAGCCGATCACCCTGGGTGGCGGCAAGACCCTGTTTCCCGCTGATGGCGAGGCACGGAAGTTCGATCTCATCTCAGCGCAGACGGCCAAGACCGGTGTGCAGATCTGTCGCTACCGGCCGCGGCGATGACCGCCATGGGCATCGTGACTGCTGACATCTCGGTCACCCTCGATGGGTACGGCGCCGGGCCAAACCAAAGCCTGAAGGCCCCGTTCGGCGACCTCGACGAGGGCCGTCTCCACAGCTGGATGTTCGACCACGCCGAAGAGAGCGCTGCCGAGATCGCCGCTATCACCGAGGCGTCCGCTTACATCATGGGCCGCAACATGTTCAGTCCCGGTCGCGGCGACTGGGACCTGACGTGGAAGGGTTGGTGGGGCGAGGATCCCCCGTATCACGCATCGGTGTTTGTGCTCACGCATCACGAGCGTGAGCCGCTGCCGATGCAGGGCGGCACGACGTTCAACTTTGTCACCGACGGCATCGCGTCCGCGCTGGACGATGCGCGCGTGGCCGCCGGCTTGGGCAATGTCGCCATCGCCGGGGGTGCCACGACCATCAACCAGTACTTGGGCGCAGGGTTGATCGACGAGCTCCGGCTGCACGTCGTCCCGTTCGTGGCGGGGGCCGTGGGTGGCTCGCGCATCTTCGATGGCGTCCCGCCCATCGGTTTCGACGTCGTCGCTGCGCGTTCGACGCCCCACGTCACGCACCTCACCTACCGCCAGTCGGGCCGCGGTCGCTGAAGCCACGCCGTGCGTACAGCCGATAGCCGAAGGTTGACCACGGTCCTCCTTCGTCCGGCGGAGAACCCGGGACTACACGGCCCGCGTTGCGCCGTGTACCGTACGACCTATGCCGGATTCACAGCGTCTCAACATCACGCTCGACACCGAGCGAGCCGCCAAGCTCACCCAGCTGGCTGCCAGGGTGCACGTCAACGAGGGCACCCTCGCTCGCTCGTTGCTTGCCAGCGCCATCGACGAAGCAGACCCGGACCCCGAGAACGTCGTCATGCTCCTCGACGCCATCCCCGGCGCTTTCGGGCGAGCTCAGCAGGGCTTGGAGCAGGCCGCGCGAGGCCAGACCATCACACTCGACGACCTGTAGACGCGTGGCCGTCGTCGAGCTAACGGTCAACGCCATCGAGGACCTCGACCGGCTGATCGCCGTACTCAGCCTGCCCACCGATACGCGAGACCGCGTGAGTCGCGGACTACGCGTCCTCGAGCGCCTGCCGCGCCTCGGCCCAGAACTGCACGGCCGCTGGACCGGCCTTCGCTCCCTGCTCGGACCATGGCGATGGATGATCATCGTCTACCGCTACGAGGAAGAGGACGACCGCGTCATCGTGCTCACGGTCCAGGACGCCCGAAGCGCAGTCTCGCCAACTGCCGGCTGACCGCGACAACGGCCGGGCCCAGCGTTCGTTCGCCGGTTCGCGCATCGAAGACCCGTGGTGACACGCCTGCTGATCTCAGCGGCTACCCGAGCTCACGAGCGCGCTAGAAGCACGCAAAACTCATTGCCGGACGGGTCTGCGTAGACCCGCCACGGCAGGTCCCCCCACTCCGGGTGGAGCTCACGGCCGCCGCGCTCGGCGATGCCCGCCGCGACGCCGTCGGGATCATCGGCCGCTTCCAGCCGGATGTCGAGATGTAGCCGGTTCTTGGCCGACTTGCCCCCCGCTCGCTCCGGAAACAGCTCGAGCCAGGGACCACGCAGCGACGGGTGACGCAGGGACCGGGGTGCGTCGCCGGCCGCGTCGGGCCAGCCGGTCAGCCAGGACCAGAAGTCCGCGTCCCTGTCCGGGTCCGCCGAGTCGAGCGGGAGCGCCGCGATTGGCCCGGTGTCGGCGTACACCGCTCGCTCCTCCATGACGCAGAACGGATTGCCCTCCGGATCGGCCAGCACCACCCAGGGCACATCACGCTGACCGATGTCGAGGTGTCGTGCGCCTAGCCCGAGGAGCCGCTCGACCTCCTCAATTTGTCTGTCCCCGCCCAACAAGTCGAGGTGGAGTCTCGGCGGCGGAGATGGTGGCTCGGGCACACGCTGGAAGCACAGGTCGAGCACCGGTCCGCCCTCGATGCTGAGCCGTGTCTCGAAACCATCGGGCTCATCGGTAAGCCGCTCGCTGCCGACCACCGCCTCCCAGAACCGCCCCAACCTCTGCGGCTCGACGGCGTCGAAGACGAGGTTCTCCAGAAACATGCACCGACTGTAGGACACCGCAACGCACGTCAGCGTGACGACCGACGTTACTCGGGCGGCACTGTTCAGGGCGAGGCGCGACCGGTGCTCCCAGTCAACGCACAGGCATCCCGAATGCGGAGCCGCTGGAACGATCCTCATGACCAGCGCCGGCAAGCGCGCGCCGCAGGTCAGGTCGAGCGCAGACGGATATCGCGATCAGCCTGATACCAGATGGCTGCTGGACGCTGCGGCATGGGCATTACTCAGTGGTTTGGCCGCCCGCAACTGCTTCAGCCGCAAGCACACAGGCAACTGCCGCTTCGATGAGCCGGCGACGGACCGCCACGACTCGGCTGCCGTCGAGCATCTTGGCGGTGTCGCCCAACGCTGCGGAAGCCACTGTTATGTATTCCGTCGCTGGTGCTACAGGCCGTTGAGCTTCGATGGCGGCATGGCATGCGTCGGCGACTTCTACGATCGCCGGCGGGAGGGTTGGCGCGATTCCTGATGTTGCCATGTGGTCGTGGTGGAGTTCGGCGGCGACTGCGGCTGCGTCCTCGCGGACCCGCACCGACGGGTCCGCCAACAAGGCTGGCAAGAGCCGCACCGCGAGCTGCCCGTCAATGCGCGCCGCCGTGCGCAGCGCCGCGGAGCGAACGTCGGGGACCGGGTGGGCCGCGAGCAGTGTGACCACCTGGGCGTGGATGTCTTCGACTGCCGGCGCGTGGCGGACTGCTGCGAGGGCAGCAAGGTTGTCGCTTGTTTCAGCGGATATGACGGCGTCAAGAAGACCGTCAGGAAAACCGTGTGCGGCCAAGGCGACCAGTGCTGCTCGCCGTGTCTTCGGCGACTGATCGGTCAGCAGTGCACGCAGTTGAGGTGGCGCCGCCGGATGCGGCGTTCTAGCCAAGATGCGAGCTGCCACACCGCGAAGTCCGGGGGCTTCGAGCGCGTCGATGAGGAGCGTGCGCTCGTCCGGCGTGACCGCACAGGCGTCGAGCGCCGAGAGCAGAGGTTCGCCAAACGCCAACGTCGACACGCTTCTCCGCGAGGATGCGCCGTGTTGCCGCCTGCAACGCGGCCACCGCCCTAGGCTACCGAGCGCCTGCAGGCCCTGCGCCGCTGCGGCGGCAATCTTGCGGTTCGTGTACGCATGCGTGAGCGCGCCGGTGAGCAACTCGAGATCACTCTCGTTCCAGAGACGGCCGAGCGCGCGCAATGCCGCTGCGACACGACGCGGCTCGGCGCCTCAGTCACCTCAGTTCGCAGATTCATCCGGAACTGGTGCACGCCAAGGAGGCCCACCGCAAGAGCGACCGATGGGCGATCGTGATCATCGCCTTCATCCCACGCATCGCGAAGTGCCGTGACGACGCGTTCCGTAACCGGGTAGTTCGCAAGGCCCTCCAACGCGGCCTGGCCCACGTATGGGTTGAGATCGTGACGTGCCGCGTCGGTGACGGTGTCCACATCGACGCGGTGGCGCACGAACATCTCGATCGCCGCCCGGCGGATGCGAGGGTCACCGTTCCGTACATCCGCTCGTGCACGATCAAGCACGGCGGCGATGTCCTCGTCCCGCCTCACCGGTTGCATCTGGATCCCATCGCAGGTCTTCGTTCCCCTCGTTGCCGACTGGTTCCCTCATGGTGGCAGATGGCTGTGACACTCGTCAGTGCTCTAGCCATGAAGGCAGCCACCCCTTACGAAGGCAGCCGCTATCACATGCTCACTTGGGGGGCGGTCCAACCATGTGGCAGCCGTACTTGGCCGCAATGTCGGTCAGGCCAGGACCGACGTCTTCGGCCGCCGGCATCCCGTTGGCCTCCGGGAACTGTCGCTCCACGTCTGCGAAGAACTGCTCAAAACCGGGCGGTGACACGATGACGAGCATCCGCGCTGGTTCGGCGCTGGTGGTGATGAACGTGTGGGGTGTTCCTCGCGGGACCAGGCAGAACGCGCCCGCGTCGACGCCGTGAACGTCATCGCCCACATACAGGTCGATGCTTCCCGCCAAGAGGTAGAATGTCTCCTCTTCATTCTCGTGCACGTGCATCGGCGCCGGCGCGCCGGCGCAGACCTGCTCGAGGATCGCGAAGTGGCCGCGGGTCTGCTCGCCGGCCGCTTTCAACGTGAAGCGATTTCCCAGTTGCCAGATCGCCTCACCCTCGCCGAGCTGCAGCACGACGGGCTTCATCGTCACGTTGTGCTCCTTTCGTCTGTCAGGCTGCGCTCGCAATGCGTACGAGGCGAACGATCTGCTCTTCAGCTTCGGCGTCGGTAAGGCCAGCAGCCCTGAGCGACCACCAGAACGGGAAGTCGCACAGCGCGAACAGCAACCCCAGCTGCGCTCGGGGCAGCTCGCGATGCGCAGCCGCCGCGACCAGGACCTTCAGGGACTCATCGAGGATCCCCACGGCGGCATCCAGCTCCGCGACGAAGTCGCGCTCGCGATGCGCTGCGTGCAGCCACCCGCGCCCCTTTGCGTAGCAGACGCACGACGCCCGCACGAGGTGCTCCAAGCGATCCGCCGGGGAGCCATCCGATGGGAACTGCAGTTCGGCCTCCTCAAGGCCCGGTGGCTCGATGATGTCGAACACGGATCGCGCACACGCCGGTATCAACTCCGCCAGGGAGGGAAAGTGCCGGTACGTCGTCGCCGTTGACACCCCGGCGCGCTCGGCGATGTCGTCCCAACTCGTGCGCACAACGCCCTGCTGAGCATGAAGGGCCTTGGCTGCTTCCACGATGCGATGACGCGTGTCGGCCACAGCCTCGGCGCGCGCGGCCATCCGATAACGCCGAGGAGACAATGAGAACCTTTCATGAATAAAATCGCCTCATAAATATCCATCAGGTAGCATCCAGTGTCAAGGGCATCGTTCATGCGCGAGTGCAGCGTCGTCGCCGGCGCCTG
>WHTG01000185.1 GCA_009377835.1 Nitriliruptorales bacterium | reverse complement strand
GTCGTCGCTGCCGCTGCGTGCACCCAACGTGTGGGGCCTGCCCAGCGACGTGACCATGCGGGTGCGCGGCGCGCCCGATCTCGGCCGAGAGATCGCCGGCCACCTGCTCGGCGCGGGGTTCGACATCGCGTACGCCTACCGCCCGCCGGCTGGCCTGAAGTTCCCGCACGCGATGGCCAACACCCAGATGTTCTTGGACTACGAGCACGCCGGCGGCCAGTTCCCCTACCCGCTCCTACCGATCGCGGTCAACTGCTATGGACCACACGTGATCTCCCGCAAGGGCGGGTTCGCCCGCTTCGCGGACATCGCGCGAGAACGGCTCGATCCGCCTGGGCCGTCACCGGCGCGCTGCTACGCGCTGGGTGCCGCTCTTGCATCCGCGTTGCGCGACGGGCCGCACCGTGTGGCGCTGATCGCGTCGTCGAGTTGGTCTCATGCCTTCCTCGTCGACTCGGCCTGGCATCTACGTCCGGACACCGCGGCCGACCGGGCCCTGTACGAGGCGTTGGCCGCGGGCGACTACGAGGCCTGGCTCAAGACCACCGGTGACGACATCATCGCATCCGGGCAGCAGGAGATGCTGCTGTGGTTCTGCCTGGTCGGGGCGATGGCCGAGCTGGGCCACAAGCCCAGCTGGACGACGTTCATCGAGTCCGATGTGTTCAACTCCAACAAGAGCTTCGGCATCTTCAAGGGTGCGAACCGGTGACCGCGACGAAGCCAGCCGCCGAACCGGTCGAGCAGTTTGTTGACGCCGGTGGAGTGCGCACCCGCTACCTCGAGGCCGGAACCGGTTCGCACACGGTGGTGTTGCTACACGGCTCCGGACCGGGGGTCAGCGCCTGGGCGAATTGGCGGCTGATCATCCCGGCACTCGCGCAGGACTTCCACGTAGTCGCACCGGAGATGGCCGGATACGGCGCCAGCCGCGGCGCGACCGACATCCGCTATGGCATCGCCACCTGGGTCGATCACATGCTCGCGTTCCTCGACAGGCTCGATGTGCGTCGGGCGTCGTTCGTCGGCAACTCGATGGGTGGGCTGATCAGCCTCCACATCGCCATCCGCTGCCCGGAACGCGTCCACCGCATGGTGCTGATGGGCGCACCGGGCGTCGGCATGCGGCCCACCGACGGCCTGACCGCGGTACGCAACTACGAGCCGTCGCTCGACAACATGCGTGACCTGCTGACCCATTGGTTCGCCTACGACCCGTCGATCATCACCGACGACCTGGTAGAGGCCCGGTACCAGGCCAGCACCGACGGCGACGCCCACGAGATCTACCGCGCGATGTTCCACGATCCCCGCCACAACGGGAACGACCTGCTGCTCGACGAGGACGCCGTGCGCGGCATCACCGCACCCACCCTGCTCGTCCACGGACTGCACGACAAGGTTGTGCCGGTGGAGACCAGCTGGACCATGCTCCGTCTACTCCCCAACGCCCAGCTCCATGTCTTCCACCGCAGCGGCCACTGGACCCAAATCGAACATCCAACAGAGTTCTCTCGACTGGTAACCAACCACCTCGACAGAGCTACATGACTGCGCTGGAGGGCGGGTGCGGTCGAAGGCCGAGCCCGCCGGTCGCCCAGTAATACATGTCCCAGGCGTAAAGGAGGCCCAATGACACTGCGCGCGGAAGTCAACGAGCGGCTGACCAGGGTCGGGCCGGGTACCCCGGCAGGGAAGATGCTCCGCCGCTACTGGCAGCCGATCGCCGCAGCGAGTGAGCTCGATGACAAGCCGGTCCGCAAGGTGCGCGTCCTCGGCGAGGATTTGGTCCTATACCGCGACGCAGTGGGCGAGTTCGGCCTGCTCGCGGAGCAGTGCCCGCACCGTCTGGCGTCGTTGAACTACGGCATCCCTGAGGCCGGTGGGCTGCGTTGCCCGTACCACGGTTGGCTGTTCGACCGCACCGGCCAGTGCCTCGAGCAACCTAACGAGCCGGAGAACAGCACGTTCCACCGGCGGATCAGGACCGCTGCCTACCCCGTGCAGGAGCTCGGGGGCCTGTTGTTCGCCTACCTCGGCCCGGGGGAACCGCCCCTGCTACCGCGCTTCGACGTGCTCGTGCAGGAAGGTGGCTATCGGTCGGTCGGGACGGCTGTCCTGCCGTGCAACTGGTTGCAGATCATGGAGAACTCCGTCGACCCGGTGCACGCCGAATGGCTGCACGGCAAGTACTTCGACTACATTCAGCACGGCTTTGGCCAGGAGGCTCTCGACCTATTCGCCGGGCGTCCGCACCACGTGGAGATCGGCTTCGACGTCTTCGAGTACGGGATCATCAAGCGGCGGGTCCTCGAGGGCGGGAGTAGGGAGGACGAAGCCTGGGCGGTCGGCCACCCGCTGATCTTCCCCAACCTCCTGAAGGTCGGCGGCGGTGGTGTGTCCGAGTTCCAGTACCGGGTGCCCGTCGACGATACCCACACCCTGCACATCTGGTACACGCTCTACGAGCCGCCGGGCGGTGTCCCAACTCCGCAGACCGTCGTCCCGCACTTCCGCGTCCCGTACAAGGACGAGAACGACGAGTTCATCGTCGACTTCATCCCCGGTCAGGACATCATGGCCTGGGTGACGCAGGGTTCGGTGACTGACCGAACACGGGAACACCTCGGGCAGACCGACAAAGGCGTCATCCTATTTCGGCGCCTGCTACAGGAGCAGATACAGCTAGTCGAGCGCGACGAAGACCCGCTCGGGACAGTGCGGGACCCCGACCACAATGTCCGCATCGACCTGCCGCTGGAGAAGGACAAATTCTTGAGCGGTGAGCACGCACTCAAGGAGCTGAAGGGCAAGCACGCCCGTTACAACCCTCACTACGATGACATCGTCCGGCTCTTTGGCCAGACCGCGTCCGCGTAAGCCGTCGATGCAGGCGTGCATGTCCCCCGGAGGGGGCGACCCGGCCGGAAGGCCGCGTGCCGCGGTCTTCGCCGTCGGCCGTTACTACGACAGGGTCCGACACCTGCTCGATGATCCACCCGTGGTTAACGGGGTGCCGGTCAGCACGATGGTCCTGTCCGGGGTCGAGGAGGTCTTCAGGCGGATGGGACAGGGCCAGGAGTTCGAAATCAGCGAAATGTCGTTCTCCTTCTACACGAGCCTGTACTCCAAGCTCCGCGACCGTTGCCCGTTCGTCGCTCTGCCGGTGTTCCTGTCGCGCGCGTTTAGGCACCGCAACATCTTCGTGCGCGACGACGCCGTGTTGAACCCACGTTCCCTTGCAGGAGCGCGGATTGGGCTGCCGGAGTACGCGATGACGCTGGCTGTGTGGATCCGTGGCATCCTCGCAGACGACTTCGGCCTCTCGCCGCTCGACGTGGCGTGGGTGACCTCCCGCGAGCCGCTGGTCCCCGAGGTCGGTGCCCTGCCGTTGCCGGTCGGCCTCCGGCTCGTGCACGAGCCGGAGGCCGACCTGGTCGAAATGCTCCACACCGGACGACTGGACGTGTACCTGGGTCCGACGCCCGTCGGTGCCGACGGAGGCCTGCCCGCGGGACTCCGTCGCCTCTTCCCGGACCACCACGACGTGGAGGTCGACTACTTCCGCCGGACCGGCATCTTCCCGATCATGCACGTGGTTGTCCTGCGCAGGGACGCCTACGGGCAGCTCGGCAGCGCCTTCGTCCGCTCCTTCTGCGAGCTCCTGGCCGAGGCCAAGGACGCGGCCCTGCGGGCGCACGCCTATGACGGCGCGCTCGACGTGACGCTGCCGTTCCTGCCCAGTGCGCTCGACGAATCCCGCGCGATCCTCGGTGAGGACCCGTGGCCGTACGGGTTCGACACGAACCGGCGGGTGGTCGAGGCCTTCCTGCGCTATGCCGCGGAGCAGGGCCTGCTGTTCTCGGCGGTAGAGGCGCACGAGCTGTTTGCGCCCGAGACCCTGGAGCTTCTGCTCTGATGAGGCTAGACCACACGGCCGACTGGAGCCCTCGCGGCTGCCCGCACTGCACCCGCTCCCTGACCCGGGACGACGCGCTGGTCGTCGGCTACTCGTGTGGCCGCGAGGTGGTCCACTTCTGCTGGTGTGCGGGCTGCGGCTGGCAGGGCGAGATCGTCGAGGTGCACCGCGTGCATTCGGTCGAGTCCGACAAGGGCCGGACGCCGTGACTCCGGCCGTGGCTGGTGGCCCGGCTCCAGCCCAGACCCGGGAGCGCGGGCCCGTCCGCGTCGCCGTGCTGGGCCTTGGCCAAGCGGGTCTCATCACGCTCGACAAGCTGCTCGCGCGGCCAGACCGGTACCACGTCGTCGCGGCTGTCGACCCGCACGACGGTGCCCGCGCGAAGGTGGCGGACTCACGGGTCCGGCTTGTGCCGGATCTGGAGAGGCTACGGACAGGGGAGGTCGAGGCCGTCTACGTCGGCTCGCCGACGATCGAACACGAACCGCAGACCGAGTGGGCGCTCGACCGTGGGCTACATGTCCTCGTTGAGAAGCCTTTGGCACACCGCGCCGCCGCCGCGCGCGCTCTGGCGCGGCGGGCCGCCCGCACCCCGAGCGTCGCAATGGTCTGCCACAAGCGGGGCGTTGACCCAGGGATACGCGCCATCGCCAGCCTGCTCGGCCAGCCTGGCAGGCCTCGCGCGCGCCTCGTCAGCATGCTTCACGTCAACGACTGGGTGTGGCGACCCCGACGCCCCGACGAGTACGATGCCGAGGCCGGCGGCGGCATCGTGTATCGGCAGGGCTCGCACCACTTCGACATGCTGCTGGCGATCATGGGCAGCGCGTCGGTCGTCGACGCCCACGTGCTGGACCTCGGAGTCCCCACGCATGTCGACGGGGCGTTCACCGCGACCCTAGTCTCAGAGCAGGACTGCCTGGCGACCGTGGTCGTGTCCGGCTACGGCGGCCCCGCGCCGACCGACCCCGCCGCCGCGCACTGGCCGTTCGGGTTCGCCCTTGGGGGGGCCGCCCCCGCCGCGGCTGGGGCGGGGGCGGTCGGCGACAAACACGAGCTGGCCGACCGGCTCCGGGCGGCGGCGGCACTCGCCCGCCGCCGCCCCACGCCGCCCCGGCCGTTCGGGATGACGTTGGTGCAGACCGACGACACGCTCCTACAGACGACCGAGGACGGCGTGCTCGTGCACGGGCGGAATGGCACACAGAGTATCCCCGTGGAGGCCGGAGAGGACGGCCTGGACCACCTGCTCGAGACGTTCTTCCAGGCCATACGCGACGGCAGGGCGCCCACTCAGGACTTCCGCTGGGGCGTCCGCATTCTGGAGCTGTGCGAGGACGTGTACCGGCACGCCAAAGCGTCCGCGCGGGCCCGGTCCATCGCAGTGGTCCCGCCCGGGGCCGCGTGCGAACGGTAACGGAAGCGACGCCCACGGCGTACTTCCATCCACTGAAGAGGGTGACGAATCCATGATCGAGTACCTCACGAAGAAGGGCCCACTACGTGTCTGCTATGTGCTGGCGCCGCTGCTCGCCCTGCTGCCCGCCTGCGCCGCGGACGAGGGACCTGTGGAGGCGGGCACCTACCCGAGCCGACCCGTCGAGATGATCGTCCAGTCCAGCCCGGGTGGCGGGTGGGACGCCGTCTCGCGGGCCGTGGCCGAGGCGCTGCCCCGGCACCTGGAGGGCGCCGATGACATCCCCGTGGCCAACCGCACCGGAGGTGGCGGGGCCGAGCAGTTTGAGCTTGTCGTCTCGGACCCGACCGGTCACACCGTCGGCCCGCTCGCCCTTCCCGGCCTGGTGGGCGCCTCGGCGGCGGGCCTCGAGATCGACCTGAGCCGAGCGCAGGTCTTGGGAAGCGTCAGCGAGGAACCGTACGTCCTCGTCGCGTCCCGCGCGTCCGGGCTGACGAGCATCGAAGACCTTGCCGCGCGCGACAGCGTGTTGGTCGGGAACTCGCAGAGCGTGTCCGGCGGGGACTACTTCACCAACGTCCTACTGTCGTCGCACCTCGGCACG
>WHTG01000125.1 GCA_009377835.1 Nitriliruptorales bacterium | reverse complement strand
TGGGCCTGTTCTACTACCTCTTCGTCGCGAAGCGGATGTGGATGGACGCCCCCGCCGAGCGTGCGCCGCGCCTGCGTCCCGGATTGGCGTTGAACTTCACGATCGCGGCGCTGGCGGTTGCTGTGCTCGCGCTCGGCGTGTACCCGCCACCGTTCACGGAGCCCGCGAGCCGCTCGACGCTGGCAACGACTTCTCCATGATTGCGCGACCTCGGGGGCAGCACGCGACGCCGACGACGCGCTGACGCGGGATTTCCCCCGCTACTCTGGGTGGGTCGGGCACGCCGGATCGTCCGGCGGCCACGCGAGGAGTGACGCGAGCGATGTTCAAGTCGTTCAAGACGTTCGTGCTGTTGGCCCTGCTGTCCGGGCTGATGCTGGCGATCGGGAGCTTTTGGGGGCAGGACGGCCTCACGATGGCCCTCGTGATCGCGCTGGTGTTCAACGTGGGGTCGTACTGGTTCTCGGACAAGCTGGCCATCAAGATGGCGCGGGCGGTGCCGGCCGACCCGCAGCAGTTGGGCTGGTACCACTCCATGGTGCAGGAGTTGTCGCAGCGCACGGGACAGCCGATGCCGCGGCTGTTCATTTCGCCGTCGCCGCAGCCCAACGCGTTCGCGACCGGGCGCAACCCTCGGAACGCCGCCGTTTGCGTGAACCAGGGACTGATTGACATCCTGGACCGCGACGAGATGGAGGCGGTGCTCGCCCACGAGTTGTCGCACGTCTACAACCGCGACATCCTCATCGGGACGATCGCCGCGACCATCGCCACCGCCATCACGTTCCTGGCGCGGTTCGCCCTGTTCTTCGGCGGCGGAGACCGCAACCGTGGTGGAAACCCGATCGCGTCACTGCTGATGGTGTTCCTGGCGCCCGTCGCGGCGATGGTCATCCAATTCGCCGTGACCCGCAGCCGCGAGACGGAGGCGGACACCTCCGGGGCCGAACTGTGCGGCAAGCCACTGGCGCTGGCCAGCGCGCTGCAGAAGCTCGAGGCGGGCGGCCGTCAGCGGATCCGTATGGGCGGTACACCGGCTGAGACATCTCCCGCGTACAGTCAGCTGTACATCAGCGCCCCGTTCGGCGGCGCCGCGGCGCGCGGGATGGGCAGCATGTTCCGGACGCATCCCACCACCGAAGCGCGGGTGGCCAATCTGCGCCGGATCGCTCAGCGGATGGGGCAGATCGCCTGACCGATATCAGCGAGGCCTCACGCGGATGACGCGGTCGGTCCCGCCGCCGTTGGAGGTCGTCAGATACAGCGCCCTGCCCGACCGTGTCGGGGTGGCTGCCCGCAGCCGTCCCCACCGGCCGTTGAACAGCACCGACCGGGCGAAGGCTGTGTTGCCGTTGTCCCCGATGCGGAACCGGCGCAGATCCTGCTCCTTCAGTGTCGCGACGAACAGTTCGTTGCGCCAGCTCTGCCACTTCGCGCTGGACACGAATGCGCCGCCGGACGTCGCCAGGGTGCTGCCGCCGGACGACCAGGCCGGCCGGCTGTACTCGGAGGCCGCCTTGCAGCCAGCCCGGATCGGGCCACGGGTACCGGATCCGGTCCAGCACGGCCACCCGTAGTTCCGGCCGGGCCGTACGCGGTTGATCTCGTCATTGACGCTCGGTCCGTGCTCGACCGAATACGGCCGGTTCGTCACGGGGTGGAACGCCAAACCCTGGGGGTTGCGGAAGCCCAGTGCGTAGACCGGTGATCCCGTGAACGGGTTGTCCGACGGGATCCTGCCGCCGAAGTTGACGCGCAGGACCTTGCCGTTGCGGCCGGATCGGTCCTGGGCCGTGGCGGGCCGGTTCGCGTCGCCCATCGTCACCCACACCTTCTTGTCCGGCCCGTACTCGACCGCGCATCCGTTGTGGATGGTGTTGGCCCGCATCCCGCCGAGGATCACCTTCTGGTCGCGCAGCGCCCCGCCCTTGGTCAGCCGGTACCGCAGCACCTGGTTGCGCCACCCGGCGCTCACCTGTCGCGACGCGCACACGAAGACGTAGGTCGTACCGTCGCGCCGTGCCGTCGCGATGCCCATGACCCCCGCCTCGCCCTCCGCCCGCACCTTGGGAATCGTCTTGACCCCGAGCAGCCTGCCGTTGCGGGTGCCGTCGCTGTAGACGCGCACCCGTCCCGGCCGCTCCGTGACGAGCATCTTCCCGCCCGGTGTGAAGGCGATGTCCCACGGGTAGCTCAGCCCGGCCCGGATGACGCGGGTGCCCAGCGTGGGTGCCGCCGCGGCGGCGTGCGGCCCGGGCAGCGTGGTCGCGGCGAACACGATGAATGCGGCGACAAGACGGCGCATGGCGGCCTCCCGTTGATACGAGACGGACTGCAGTGTCGCGCACGCGTGCCAGGCGCGCGCCGGGCAGCCCCGCCGGCACGGACGACTGGACTACTTGTAGTTGGTGAACTTCAGGGGCAGGTCCTGGTCGTTCTGACGCAGCATCGCCTGCACTTCCTGCAGGTCGTCGCGACTCTTGCCGGAGATGCGCAGCTGCTCGCCCTGAATCGCGGCCTGGACCTTCAGCTTGCTCGTCTTGATGAGCTTGACCATTGCCTTGGCCTTGTCGCTGGGTATGCCTTCCACCAGCGTCATCTCAAGGGAGTACTGACCCCTGGACCCCGGCTTTGGCTCCCCGTAGTCGAGGCTCTTCAGGCTCACCTTGCGCTTGACGAGCTTGTCCTTGAACACGTCGAGCGCCGCCTTGACGCGGTCCTCGGAGTTGGCGGCAATCACGACCTTCTCACCGGACCAGGCGATCGAGGCGTCGGTGTTCTTGAAATCGAAACGGGTGCGGATCTCCTTGGACGCCTGGTTCAAGGCATTGTCGACCTCCTGCTTGTCGACCTCGGCCACCA
Organism: Nitriliruptorales bacterium; assembly: GCA_009377835.1. GTDB lineage: Bacteria > Actinomycetota > Nitriliruptoria > Euzebyales > Egibacteraceae > WHTG01. The sequence goes on along the minus strand of WHTG01000125.1, from coordinate 6,549 downwards.
CGTCAAAGCTCGAGTCCGCCACGCTGTGTTCCTCCTGAGATTGCGGGTTCGCCGCGATGGTAGGCGACGCGAAGGCGTCCGGTTGCAGGTCCGCAGAAGGCCCCCCTACCATGTCGCCTGCCGGTGGGATGTCCGAGTGGCCAAAGGAACGGCGCTGTAAACGCCGCGGCTCAGCCTACGGAGGTTCGAATCCTCCTCCCACCACCAACTGTCGCGGGCTGTCACCCGTGGTTTCCCTTGTCGCTCCTGGCCAGCGTCAGGCGGATCCGAAGATCTTCGGGTTTGTCCCCCCACCGAAGCGGATCCGAAGATCTTTGGGTTTGTCCCCTCATCGAAGCGGATCCGAAGATCTTTGGGCCCTATGGCGACCACGACGGACCGACCCTGCGGTTGTTGTTCGGGACCCCTCACGGGCGACGACTTCGGCATCGAACGTCGCGCGATCAGCCCTGACGAAGTCCTGGGCGAGCCCCAGATCCAGGCGCCGCAGGAGCTTTCCTACTTACCACGCCGCGCGCCGGTGAAGTGGTCGCGCATCGCGGAGACCTCGCCGACCGCCCCGATCACGACGAGCACGTCCCCTGCCTCGAGCTTGATGTCCTCGTCCGGATGGGTGTCCAGCGCCTGGCTGTCGCCGTGGTCGATGGCCAGCACGGTGCACCCGAACCGCTCGCGGATCTGCGCGTCGCCCAGCTTCGTGCCGATCAGAGACGAACCCTTGCGTACCGGCACCTCCTCGAATGTGTACTCCAGACCTCCGGACCCGCCGACCAGTTCCAGGAACTCTGCGACGACCGGCCGTGTCAGCAGCTGCGCGATGCGCCGTCCCCCCATGGTCGTGGGTGCGATCACGCGGTCCGCGCCGGCGCGCCGGAATTTTGCCTCGTTCTCCTCGACCTTGGCCCGGCCGATGACGCTCAGCTCCGGCCGCATTCCCTTCGCCGTCAGCGTGGTCAGCACGTTGTCGGCGTCGCTGTTGACGCAGGCCACGAGTGCTTTGGCGCGCTGGACCCCAGCCTCCAGCAGCACCGACTCCTCCGTGGCGTCGCCCTCCACATAGGGAAAGCCCTGTTCGACAGCTTGCTCCAGCCGGTCGTGCTCGATGTCCACAATGACACACGGCACGCGCTCGTCGTGCAATTCGTCTGCCAGGCGTCGGCCCACGCGACCGTAGCCGCAGATGATGACATGAGATTGCAGATGCTGGATCGACCGGTCCATACGTCGCCTTTCGATGATCCGCCGCATATGGCCTTCGAGCACGAACTCCGCGCCGCTCGCGACGGCGAACGTCACGGACGCAACGCCCCCGGCGATGAGGATGATCGTGAAGAGACGGCCGGAGGCGTCAAGCGGGATGACTTCCCCGTACCCGACTGTCGTGACCGTTATCACAGTCATGTACAGGGCGTCGAGGGGGGTGAAACCTTCCAGCATCTGGTAACCGACGAAGCCGGTCAGAATGACGACGACGAACGCCGACAGCCCCAGCCGCAGTCGACGTTCCGGTGGCACGCTCTGTTGCTCCTGTCACTGGCGTGATCATCAGTTCATCTAGCGCGGTGCGGAGCCGCCGACAGACAAGGAACTCGACGCCAACTGGCTGCCGAACCTCGCTGCTGGCAATGCGCACGCCGACCGGCGAACGTTACATCAGCCTGCTGGTGACGGACTGACGCTATCCGCCCCGGACCGGCGGTGGCGACGGGCGATGATCCGCCGGGTCGTGGCGGGCGGGCGGCGCCAGGGATTCGGCGCGGCGTGACGCCAGGTGGACCTCCCACTGCAGCGGCCACGGATTCGGCTGACATCCGCCCAGGGTCGTGCTCTGCTGTGCCATGACAGGCGCCGGCAGTCCCCGGCCGGGACACTGCGGCTGCGGGTGGTGCAGGTGCAGCAGGTGGCCGACCTCGTGGTTGACCAGCATCACCCGGTACGCCTCGAGGCCCGCCGGCCATGTCGACGTGGCGGTCCGCCAGCGTTCCGCGTTCAACGCCACCGCCGGACCGTTCTGACACGAGAACCGTTCCCGGGTGTCATACGGCCGGCACAGCCGGTCAACCTGACGGCCCTCGCCCAGGACGATTTGGTAGCGGGCGTGATCGTCGCTGACAAACATGAATCCGGCGCGACGCCAGCCGCGGGGATCAGTGAGCACGTCCATGACCGTTGTCTCGAACCCCGCTGTTGCGGCATCCCGCGTCAGACGCTCGATCCGCACCCGCACGATGGTCTCGTCGATTCCACTGTCTCCCGCTGTCGTGGTCGGCGACGGCTCTGGCTGCGCCTTGGACGGTGGTGACGGCGCCGGCGTCGGCGCGGCGGTGCAGGCCACGACGGCGGAGGCGAGCAGCGCAGCGGCTGTGCTTATGGTCACCTCCCCATCGTGGCGGCCGGATTGAGCCTGCGCGGCAACCGCTCCGACCCGCGGTGTGGTTTCTGATACACCGTCAGATCGTGGAACCCTCTCGATGCAGGGCGCTGCAGATCGATCTCAACGCCCGGCTCGTCCTGGTAACTGATGCAGCAGCGACAGCGAGCCCGCCTTCCCGGGACGCCGCGTCCGACGAGTCAAGGCCAGCCATGCGATTCAGCGTCGCAATCTTCCTCACCGACCAGACGATCGGCCCGGCCGAAATGGCGCGGGAGTGTGAGGCACGTGGCTTCCACGGCCTGTACGTGCCCGAACACACCCATATCCCGACCAGCCGAGCCACGCCCGCCCCCATGGGAGACCCGCTGCCGCACTACTACAGCCGCTGCGTCGATCCGTTCGTGGCGTTGACAGCCGCGGCTGCGGCGACCGAAACGCTGCGCCTCGGCACCGGCATCTGCCTGGTCGCCCAGCACGAGTCCATTGTGACGGCGAAGCAGGTTTCGACACTCGACATGATCTCGGGCGGGAGGTTCACGTTCGGGGTCGGGTTCGGCTGGAACGTCGAGGAGCCGCCGACCACGGGGTGGAATGGACGTCGCGACGCGACCGGGTTCGCGAGCACGTCCTCGCGATGCGTGAGTTGTGGACGTCGACAGAGGCCGACTTCAAGGGTGAGCATGTCGCGTACCAGCCGTCGTGGCAGTGGCCAAAGCCGACCCAGCGACCGCACCCGCCGATCTGGCTGGGCGGCGGCTCCGGGCCGCGGAACTTCGCGCAGCTGGTCGAGTACGCCGACGGGTGGATCCCCATCGGAGGCCGTGGTCTGGCACAGGCGCTGCCGGAGCTGCGCGCGGCGCTGGAAGAGGGCGGTCGGGACGTCGGGTCATTTGACATCGTCCCGTTCGGCTCGACGCCGGACGTGGGCAAATTCGAGTACTTCGCACAGACCGGCGTGACGGAAGTCGTCGCGAATGCTCCGCCGGGCACGCCTGACGAGGTGCTGCCGTTCCTCGACGCCTACGCCGCTGTCGTCGAACAAGTCACCGGCACGGGGGAGACAATGCCATGAGCCGGGCCGGGCGCCACGCCCTGTCGAGGAGGTCGGGCCGCTTGTCGACGGCAGGCGTCAGCCGACGTTGATCGCTCGCGCCTGGGCCCCAACCGGCTGTGCGGGGATTCCCCGGTCCGGGTGCGCGTCGTGGTCGTGGGGGATGTACTCGACAGCCGCGAGGAATGCGGCGAAGCGACCGATTACCTCGGCCTCGTCCGGGTGCAGGTCGCAGTAGTCGAACAGGTGGTCCGCGATGTCGCTGAAACTCACCTTCTGCGGGCCCCGGTGCGCGCGCAGCAGGTTGATACCTTCGTCCATCACGTCCCCTCCGACCGTTGACTCGAACCCGCTGCGTCCATGGAAGCAGGCGCCGCCCCGGCTGCCTATGGCCAAATCGGCCTATCTGCAGCTAGTCCGGCCGCCACAGGTGTCGACAGGCCGGCCGGGGTTCGCCACCTTCACACCGAGGACGGAAGGAGTGTTGCGATTGAGTTCGCGGTTGGAAAGAGCGCGCTCGGCCATCGGGAACCCCTATCGAGTGGGATCGAAGGGGCCCAGTTCATCCGGCGCTGCGCCCGTCGCGATGAGGCGGGCCAGCAGCCGCCCGGTGATCGGCCCGAGCGTGAGGCCCCACATGCCGTGCCCGCCGGCCACGTACACCCCCGGTGTTCTGGTGGGCCCGATCAGCGGCAGCCCGTCTGCGGTGAGCGGCCGTGACCCGACCCATTCGTCGCGCCGCGTGTTCCAGTCGACGCCTCGCAGGCCGGAGGCGATGCCGCTGCGGATGACCTCGATCCTCGATGGCTCCAGCGGATCGTCCGCTCGGTCGAGGTCCATCAGACCGGTCATGCGCAGGCCCGTGGGGAGCCTCGTGCCGGCCGATCGCGCCGCGGGGAAATAGATGGGTCCACGCGGCGGCGGGTCGGTGTCGACGACGAAGCTGTAGCCACGTCCGGCCTGCATCGGGGTACGCACCCCGTGCTCGCGAGCAAGGTGTGGGAGCCATGCGCCCGATGCAAGCACGACCGCCTCGGCGGTCACGGAGTCGGTATCGGCCACCAGCGTCACACGACCGTCTGCGCCACCCCGGGCGGAGCGGACGGTCACCCCGCCTCGCAGCCGGCCGCCACGCTGCTCGACAGCGGCGCCAAGCGACTGCACGAACGCCGCCGGATCAAGAAAACGCTGGCCGAGCAGCCTGATGCCCAACTCGATCCGGTCGCTGAGCAGTGGCTCCGCCGCGCGCGCCTCGTCGCCGCTGAGCGTCTCGATGTCCAGCGTCTGCCCGCAACCAACGACGGCCGCGACCTCATGCAGCAGCCCCGACGCGAGGCCTGCCTTCTCGAACACGGCCAGAATCGGCGCGGAGTGCAGCGTCGCGGTGACACCCCCGCCGACCAGTTCGTCGAAGGCCTCCTGCGCGTGGTTGCCAAGTGGCAGCAGCGCCGCCATGCCGTCGCGCCATCGCCGCTGCGTCGCGTTGCGCGCGAACTGTGTGAGGAACCGGATCGTGTCGGGAGGCGGCGCCAGGGGGATGCGGACCGGTGACCCGCGGCGCAACAGGGCCCGTGCGCCGTACCGCACAAGGGCCGGGTCCGCCAGCGGTGCGACAAGACCCGGGGAGACGTACCCGGCGTTCCCGTGGGACGCGCCGGCAGCCACACCCGTGCGGTCGAGCACCGTGACTTGGATGCCGTAGGACTGCAGGTGCCACGCGCAGGACAACCCGACGATCCCCGCACCGACAACGACCACCGTCCGCGGCGACGGTTCTGCGGCGGCTCCCATCACCGGTGGAGCCTACGACCCCCACGGAGAGGTGGTTGATAACTGGCTGGAAGCGGCGGGTTGGTTGATATCGGGCGGGCTATCAGGCTGTTGCGAAATGCGCGGCTGGGGGCGGGTCGTGGTTCAGCATGCGGGTATGGCGAGGTCATATCTGCCGGTGGAGCGCGAGCAGGTGTTCTTGTTGCCGCCGGATATGCGTGAGTGGCTGGGCGAGGATCATCTGGCGTGGTTCGTGCTGGAGGTGCTCGAACGGGTCGACACGTCGGTGTTGCACGACGGTCGGCGGCTGGGCGGGCGTGGCCGGCGCGGTTATGACCCTGAGATGTTGCTGGCGCTGCTGGTGTATGCGTATTGCACGGGGCAGCGGTCCAGCCGCCAGATCGAGCGGCTGTGCGAGGTCGATGTCGCCTACCGGGTGATCTGCGGCGGCAACGCGCCGGATCACACCACGATCGCGCGGTTCCGTCAGGGCCATGAGGCGCACGCGGTGCGCCTGTTCACCGACATGTTGATGGTGTGCGCCGAGGCGGGGCTGGCCACCGTGGGGGTGGTGGCGGTGGACGGCACGAAGATGGGCGCGGATGCCAGCGGCAAGCTCAACGCGACCCGTGACCAGGTCGAGGCGCAGGTGCGGGCGATGCTGGCCGAGGCCGATGAGGTCGACGCGGTCCAAGACCGGCTGTTCGGCGGGGACCGGGGTGATGAGCTGCCGTCGGATCTGCGGGGTCGGGGGCCGCGCGGCAAGCGGCTGGACGCGGCGTTGGCGGAGCTGGCGCGTCGTGACGAGGCCCAGCGGCAGGCGGATGCTGATGTCGCGGCGGCGCGTGCGCAACGGGTGGCGGCGGCGCGGGCGCAAGGTCGCAAGCTGCGCGGCCGTGCGCCGGATGCAACGGGGGTGGCGGAGGCACGGGCCAACCTTGAACGCGTCACGCGCGACGTGGCGGAGCGGCGGGCGGCGTTGGAGGCGCGTTATGCGGCGCAGGGACGCAAGCCGCCAGGGTTTCCACCGTCGAAACCGAAGGAGATCGCGCAGGCCGAGGCGGTGTTGGCCCGCGCCGAGCGGCGCACGGCCGCCGCCGCAGCCGCGGCGCAGCGCAACCCGGAACGCGTCAATCTGACCGATCCTGACAGCCGCCTGATGAGCACCGCCAAGGGCTGGGTGCAGGGTTACAACGCCCAGGCGGCGGTCAACGACAACGGGGTCGTCATCGCCGCCGACGTGGTTCAAGACGGCAACGACTGCGAGCAGGCGGTGCCGATGATCGCGGCGATCCTGTCGACGTTGGCGGCGGCGGGCGTCGCGACCGAGGTCGGGACGCTGTTGTTTGACGCG
>WHTG01000173.1 GCA_009377835.1 Nitriliruptorales bacterium | reverse complement strand
GGCCACCGATCATGGCGTACTCGACGGCCTGGGCCCCGTCCTCGGCCCGCGGGTCGATCCGGCCCCGGGGGTGTGGTGGTCGGGAAGTGATCACGTCCATGTGTGCTCCTTCGTGTCGGGACCCCGCGGGTCAGCCTCGGACCGTCGACCACAGCAGTGGTGGTACGACGCCGAGCACGAACGCCGGCAGGGTCAGCAGGGTCGTGGGGAAGATCAGGGCGAGTTGCAGCCGCTCCGCGGCGGCCTCAACGGCGGCGTGGCGTTCCTCGCGCAACTCGGCGGCGAGATCGCGCAGCGTGGGGGCTGCGGCCGCGCCCCACCGGTGGGACACGGCCACCACCTCTCCCAGCGGAGCCAGAGGCGTGTCGGCCAGCGCGTCGTCGCAGCGCCACCCTGCGTTGACACGGGCGGCTGCCGACGCCAACACGTCGCGGGCAGCGGGCGGCGCCAGGGCGGCCGCCTCCGCCAGCGCGGCGCCCGAAGCAAGGCCGGCCTCGATCGCCACGGCCACCAGACTTATCGCTTCGACCGCCCCGCCCACAGGTTGGGAGTCACGGCGCCCGCGGGCGACGAGCAACGTGACGACAACAGCAACCAGGACAGCCGGCCCCGGCCCCGCTGCGGCTGCCGCAACAGCCCCGCTCAGGACGCCGATGGCGACGCCGCGCCGCCAGACGAGCGTCCGAGCAGGTGGAGTCAGTGGGTCAGCGGCCGCGGCTGCCGCGGCCGTTCGCCGGATCATGCGTTGCATCCACCGCCATGCCGTCAGCGCAAGGCACAGTGCGACTCCTGCGCTGAGCCAACCCGGAGCCGTCGCATAGAACGCCAGCGTCCTGCTGTCCACCGCCACCAGCAGCAGCCAGATCACGCCTGGCAGCGCGGCCAGGATCGCCGCCGTTCCCCGCGCCTGTGTCGTGCGGACGTCGAGCAGCCGCGCCAGGCGTGCTTCGTCCCGGATGTCGTCCAGCGCGCGCTCGACCGCATCGCGCGCGCCCGTACCAGTCCGTTCCGCAAGGGCGAGGCAACGCACCAGGAAATCGGCGGCGGCATCGCCAGTCGAGACGTCGACCGCGATCTGGGTCAACGGGACACCCAGGCGGGTGTCACGGGCCACCGCCTCCAGCACACCGGGATTGCGGGTTGCGGCGACCGCCTCGGACGGACCCGCGCCCGCACGCAACGCGGCGCGCAATTCGGTCAGGGTGATGACATCGACGGTGCCGCTGGTCACCACGCCTCCCGCCGCCACAGCACCCGCGCCCGCATCCCGCCTGTGTGCCCTCCCGTCAATTCGGCGATCTCGACCAGGCCGCGCTGCCCGTCGGGACCGCGCGACAGAACCGCGAACACATCCAGGCCGACCCGCAGTTGCGCCCGCACGGCGGACAGCGGTACGCCGGCCTGCAGCGCCATCCCCTCCAGACGCACCAGTGCTTCGTCGGCGGCCTTCGCGTGAACCGTCGTCATGCAGCCCTCGTGGCCGGTCGCCAGGGCCTGCAGCACGTCGCTGAGCTCCGGACCACGCACCTCGCCGACCACGATGCGGTCGGGCCGCATGCGCAAAGCCTGCCGCACCAGGTCGCGGATCGTGACCTCGCCGGCGCCTTCGACGCTGGGTGGCCGCGCTTCCAGGCGCACGACGTGCGGGCACTGCGGGCGCAACTCCGGCGCATCCTCGATGACGACCACCCGTTCAGCGCTGCCGACATCGGCGAGAAGCAGGTTGAGCAGCGTCGTCTTGCCCGTGCCCGTGCGTCCGCAACAGATGAGCGTGCGCCGCTGTGCCACTGCCTCCTGCAACAACTGCGCGGCCGGCCTGGGGACGGCCCCACTGGCGATCAGCTGGTCCCAGCCGAGGGCCACCGCGGCGAACCGGCGGATGGTGACGGTCGGGGTGCCGACCAGCGGCGGTATCAGGGCATGCAGGCGGCTGCCGTCAGGCAGCCGCGCATCGACGAAGGGCCGCGCCCGGTCCAGGCGCAGGCCCAGCGGGCCGACCACCCGCAGCACGGCCGACTGCACCGCCTCCGCCCCCGCGAAACGCACAGTCGCGCGTTCCAACCGCCCGGCACGCTCCACCCACACCTCGTCGGGTGCGTTGATCATGACGTCGGTGACGTCCGGATCCCGCAACAGCGATTCGACGGGGCCGAGGCCCGTGAGGTCATCGGTGAGATCACGCGCGAGCCTTGCCAGCTCGTCATACGGGAGGAGCACTCCTTCCTCTCGGATCGCGCGGGCGACCGCAGACCGGACGGCCTCGCGGTTGGGCGCCGAGGCATGGTGCAGCTCTGGATCCGCGCTGACGCGACGGCGGACCCGTTCGGCTGTCACCATCACCGTTTCGTCGCAGCGCTGCATCCGCACTCCAGCCGTTGCGCCCACCGGCGTGGGTCGCGACGCGACGGTACGGGCGGGGACCGTGGCCCGGCAGCAAACCTGTCTGCGGCTGTGGACTGTTGCCGCTGAGCCCACCCACCGACGATCCTGCCGTCGCACCACACGGACGGCCCGGCATTGCCGTGGCGATCGAAGAGCACCGGCCGATGCTCACCCACATACCAGTCGCGGCCCTTCCATCCCATCACGGTCGGGTCGAGCGCCGGCAGGCGACCCACGATCCCGGCCGCGGCGCGGGTTGCACGTCGTCCGCCAGGACGAGTCCCGCCACCCCGCCAAGATCCACCTCGACCGGACGCACCGCTTCCAGCGCTGTGCGGGTCTGCGTGACGGTCCACCCCGCCCACCACTTCATGTCTTCGACGGGGCAGGGCCGAACGTGGCGAGCCACCGGCGCGCGAGTTCCGCCGAGGACTCCGCCGTCGAGGGCAGGTGCGCCGCTGCGCCCAACCATGAGCGGGTCGTCACCCACCGGTACTGCGTGCTGGCCCACGACCCTCGGGGCCGTCCGCGCACGACGCGACCTTCCATCGCGAGGATCAGCAAGGCCCGGCTTGGTGGCGCCACGCGAGCCGGTCGCGTCGTTCGTCGATGGTGATTCGTCGCATGACCTGGGGGACCGTAGAGCGACCGTGCGGCGGGAGGGTCATCCTGCGGCGCTCGCAGCCTTTCGCGAGGCCGCCGACAGCGCCCGGCGGACGCTGCCCACCCAGCTTCCGGGAAGGGCCGACGGTATCCGGCCGGCCGTCCCCGCACGCGCCACTGTCGCGGAGTACGGCAACCACGCCGCCGGGGTCCGTCCAAGGCAACGCCGCACGCCCGCGCGATCCAACGGTCCGTGCTCGACGACCACGACGTCGGCCCCGGCGGGCGCCATCGCCAGCGATCCGTCGGCGGCGCCGACCACCACCGGCGACGTGTCCCGGCCGCCGACGCCCGCATCGACGACGACGATGTCGTACGGCCACGCGTCCACCGCCACGTCGACGGGTCCACCGCCCAGCACGGAGAGGCCCCTGACTCCCGCGACCGGCCGTGCCACCCGCTCGACCTCGTGCGCGGCCTGCGCGCCCAGGGTTGCCAGTTCGGCCGCGCCGGGACCGCGCCAGCGACCCGACCCGGCGAGGCGCGTGACACCGTCCCCGCCGATCACCAGCGCCGACCGCCCGGACCAGGCCACGATCCCCCCGGCGGTCAATGCGATCGTCGACGCACCCACGCCGCCGCGACATGCCCCGATCCGCAAGACCGGAACGGCATGTGTGGCCGCGGGTGCCGTGTGGACGCGCGCGGGGATCGTCAGCAGGCGGGCCCGTTCCTCGGGCCACGCGATCACGTCCAGGGCACCGGCCATCATGGCGTCACGCACCACCTGCGGGGGCAGCGCACCCTCGGCAACGACAACGCACGGCACACCGACCGCTTCGGGTGCCAGGCAGAACAGCGGTGCGACAGGGCCGTCACGGTCCACGACCTGCCAGCCGGCCTCGGACTCCAGGTACGCCGTCACCTCCTGGCCAAGGCGGCCCCGCAACGTCACGGCCACCGTCACACCCGTCACTGGTCGAGGTCCTCCCGTCGCCGCTGCCGTTGCACGCGACGCTAGGCCGCCACGCCCTCCGACGGCGCCCGCGTCGCCGCGGGCTGTGGACGGGGCCGGGTTAGGCTGGCGACATGAGCGGGGAGGCGAACCACGAAGCCGCCTTCTTCGACCTCGACAAGACCGTCGTGGCGAAGTCGTCGACGCTGGCATTCGGGCGTCCGCTGTATCGGGAGGGCCTGATTTCTCCCGCAATCGTCCTCAAAGGCGCGTACGCGCAGCTGGCGTACCAGCTGCTCGGCGCCAACGAGGGCCGGATGGAAAAGTCCCGTGTCGCGCTGCTGCAGCTGACCAAGGGCTGGAACGCGGAACGGGTGCAGCGCCTGGTACGCGAGACCCTGCAGGAGATCATCGACCCGCTGATCTACCAGGAGGCCCTCGATCTGTTCGAGGATCACCGCCGCGCCGGCCGCGCGCTCTACCTCGTGTCGTCGTCGGGCGTCGAGGTGGTCAAGCCCCTCGCCGAGTACCTCGGCGTCCCACACGTCGTCGCGACACGTCCCGGCATAGACGACGACGGCAACTACGACGGGACGCTCGACTTCTACTGCTACGGTCCGAACAAGGCGGTTGCGATCCGCGAGGAAGCCGCGCTGCAGGGCATCGACCTGGCGGGCAGTTACGCGTATTCCGACTCGACGACGGACGTTCCGATGCTCGAAGCCGTCGGCCATCCCGTGGCCGTCAACCCGGATCGGGAGTTGCGACATCTAGCCGCCGAGCGCGGGTGGGAGATCGTCGACTTCGTGCGTCCTGTGGCCGTGCGCAGCCGGTTGTCCACGGTGCCGCGACCGCCCGGCGAGGTCGTAGCCGGTGCCGGGGCCGTCAGCGCGGTCGCGATGGCCGCATGGGTGCTGTACCACCGGCACCGCGCGCAGGCCGCTGCTGCACCGCCGTCACGACTGGCCAGGATGAACGCGGCTCTGAACCGACCACTGGAACGTCTGCGGTGAGCGCGACCGACGAAGTGCTCGTCGCTCGCATCCGCGCCGCCGAGGCCCTGCGGCGACTGGGGCACGCGGTGGTGGGGCACGACGCCGACCCGGCGCTGCTCGACCGGGTTGCGGAAGCCGCCAACGCGACCGCCGCCATGGTCGAGAAGGGCGAGCGGCGCAGCCGCCCGATCGAGTCGATCAAGCGTCGGCTGTGGGAGGCACCACCGGCCGACGGCGGGCCGATGAGCCACTTCGAGGAGTGTGTCGTCTCGGGCGCCGCGAACCCGATGGGTATCGCGATCAGGGTCCGCCGGGAGGAGTTGGACGCGGTGGCCGACTTCAATCTGGGTGCCGCGTTCGAAGGTGCGCCGCAGCGGGCGCACGGCGGAATCGTCGCCGCGATCTTCGACGATGTCATGGGCTACGTGCTCGTGCTGCACCGCCTCCCGGCGTTCACCGGTCGGCTCACCGTGCACTACCGCGCCCCCGTCCCGATGGCGGTGGACATGACGGTGCGCGCCAGGCTGAGCCATCGCAGCGGCCGCAAGCTGTTCCTGACGGCCGAGATGCGCCTGGCCGACGACCCGCAGCACCCGGTCATCGGCGAAGCGGAGGGGCTGTTCGTCGCCATCCCGCCCGAGCGCCTGGGCCTGTTCACCCACGGCGACGACGGGCCCGGGGCAGCCTGAACTACGTGAAGCGGGAGCGCAGCGCGAGGATGTTCGCGATGTAGCGCTTCGTGGACGGGTACATGCCGTTCTTGCGGACCGACCGCAGCCCCTGGTAGTAGCCGGCAAGGGTCCTGCGCACGTTGCCGCCGGTCAGCTTCCACAGGTAGTCGACGAACGCGACGCCGGCGGTGATGTTGTCCTGGGTGTTGCGGAGGTTCAGTCGCCGCCCGACGACGTAGCGCGACACGAACTCGCCGGTGGACGGCAGGACCTGCATCACACCCACCGCCCCCGCCGAGGAGCGCGCAGCCTGGTTCCAGCCCGACTCCTGGTAGGCGATGGCCTTGATGAACGACGGCTTGAACCCGTACCGTTGCGCCGTCTCCTCCAGCATCCGGCCGACGTCCGCGCGCGGCGCCGCCATGGCCGGAGCCTGGACGGAGCGCGCAGGGGAGGGAGCTGCTGCGGAGGGAATCCGCAGCCGCTGCCCGGCGTACACCCAGTTGAGGTCGGCGATGCCGTTGGCCCGCGCGATCCGGCGCATCGTCACGCCGTAGCGGATGGAGATGCCCATCAGCGTCTCTCCGGGCGCCACCACATGGACCGCCCCGCCAGCCACAGACGAGGTGCCGGACGCAGCGCGGGCGCCGCCCGGCAGGCGCAGTTGCTGGCCGGGCCGGATCAGGTCGGGGTTCGACAGGGCGTTGGCGGAAATCAGCGAGCTGAGGGACACACCCTGGCGCGACGCGATGCCCCACAGGGTGTCACCGGCGCGCACGGTGTAGCCGGCGCTGCCTGACAGCACGAGCGCGGCGGCGGTGGCGATACCGACGAGGGCGCGCGTCGCGGTGCGACGGCGCGCCTGCTGGATCAGGGCCATGGGGAAGGACCTCCAGGAGGGGCTGGTGGATTGTTGACCGTAGCCACGACTGTCGTGACTAGTCAACTGTCGACCATTACTGGAG
>WHTG01000007.1 GCA_009377835.1 Nitriliruptorales bacterium | reverse complement strand
CGTGAAAGCCACATGCGTCGGGGGGATTTCGCGGTCATGCGTAGCGACTGCGGCATGAGCAGCCACGAAGCGTAGGTGCTCAGGCCGCGTGCGTCACCCTCACGGGGGCCGATGCGGTGAGCCGGTCACGACGTGACGCGGCAGGCACGGCACGTCACCGTGGAGCTAGCCCACGTGCTTTCCGACCGTGACCACGGCGGATTCGAACGCATCGACGAACTTCTCCACGCCCTCGATCTCCAGTTCCTTCGTGATCTGGGCCAGGTCGACGCCCTGTTCGGCCAGACGCTGCAGCTGGTGCTTCGCCTCGCCGCCGGTGCCGCTCAGGCGGTTCTCGACCACGCCGTGGTCGCGGAAGGCGTCCAGCGTCGCCTCGGGCATCGTGTTGACGGTGTCCGGCCCAACCAGCTCCTCCACGTAGATGACGTCGCGGTACCGGGGGCTCTTGGTGGAGGTCGACGCCCACAGTGGCCGCTGCACCCGTGCCCCGGCGTCCTTCAGTTCCGCGAAGCCGGGGCCGCGGAAGATCCGCTCGAACGACTCGTACGCCGCCCGGGCATTTGCCACCGCCGCCGTCGCCAGTTCGGGCTGGTCCACGATCTCGTCGACCTTCGTGTCGACACGACTGACGAAGAACGACGCGACGCTGGCGATGGCTGCGACGTCGCCGCCTGTGTCCAGTCGCTTGCGAAGACCCTCGAGGTACGCCTCGGCAACGGTCTCGTAGCGCGCCACCGAGAACAGCAGCGTCACGTTGACGTTGACCCCCTCCGCCAGCAGGCGCGGGATCGCGCCCAGGCCGGGTTCCGTGCCGGGTACTTTGACCATCAGGTTCGGCCGGTCGAGCTCGCGGAACAGCAGCAACCCTTCCGACACGGTCTCCTCGGTGTCGAAGGCCTTGGCGGGATCGACCTCGATGGAGACGAACCCCGTCGTCGCCCCAGACTCTTGATACATCGGGAGGAACAGGTCACACGCCTGCGAGATGTCGCGCTTCATCAGCGCCCACAACGCGTCGCGCGGATCGCGGCCATGCAGTTCGGCCAGCTGCTCGTCGTAGGCGTGATCGCTGCCCAGCGCCTTCTCGAAGATCGAGGGGTTGGACGTCAGTCCGTCGACTTCACCGGCGGCGATCAGCCGTGGCAGATATCCGTCGCGCGCCAGGTAGGAGCGTGTGATCGAGTCCAGCCACACGGACTGGCCCAGCGCGCGGAGCTGTTGCAGCGGGTTGGTCATGTCAGTCCTCCAGCAGCTCCAGCGCGGCCTCCGCCACGGTCTCAGCCGTGAATCCGAACGTCTCGAACAGCACCCCGCCGGGCGCCGACGCTCCGAAGTGGTCGATGCCGATGTGGTCGTCGGCCCACCGGGACCATCCGAACGTGGTGGCCGCCTCGACCGACAGCACCGGTACATCCGCGGGCAGGACGCTGTCCTGGTAGTCCTCGTCCTGCTGGTCGAACAACTCCCAGGACGGCATCGACACGACGCGCGCCGTCACGTCACGCTCCGCCAGCACCGTTGCCGCGTCCACGGCGACCGAGACCTCGGAGCCTGTCGCGGCGAGCACGACATCGGGCACCTCGTCGTCGTCTGCGTCCACGACGATGTACGCCCCGCTGGCCACCTCGCCTGCGTCGGTCCTGTCGAGCACCGGCACGTCCTGCCGCGTCAGCGCCAGGAGCGTGGGACCGTCCGTGCGACCCACCGCGTGCCGCCAGGCGCCCACCGTCTCCCGGGCGTCCGCGGGCCGCAGGACGTGGAGGTTGGGGATGGCGCGCAGCGCGGCGAGGTGCTCGATCGGTTGGTGCGTGGGGCCGTCTTCACCGAGTCCGATCGAGTCGTGAGTCATGACGTAGATGACCGGAAGACCGGACAGGCACGCCAATCGCAGGGACGGGCGCAGGTAGTCCGTGAAGATCATGAAGGTGCCGCCGAACGGCCTCACGCCGCGGTGCAGCACCATCCCGTTCATGATCGCGCCCATGGCGTGCTCACGGACGCCGTAGTTGATGTTGCGACCTGCGTAGTCGCCGCGTGAGATGTCGCCACCGTCACGGATGGTCGTGTTGTTCGAAGAGGCGAGGTCGGCCGATCCGCCGACCAGTTCCGGAACCTTCGGCGCCAGCGCGTTGATCACAGCACCGGAAGTCTTGCGCGTCGCCTGCTTCGTCCCTGTCTCGAAGGTCGGGAGATCCCTGTCCCAGTCTCCGGGGAGACGGCCGTCCATGAGGCGCTCGAACTCGGCCGCCAGAGTGCCGAACTCTGCGCGATAGCCCTCGAAGGAGCGCTGCCACTCCAGTTGCAGCTGTGCGCCGCGCGGACGCTGATCGGCATGCTCGAGCGCCTGGGGCGGCACCGCGAATGCGTCGGTGGGCTCCCATCCCAACACCTGCTTGGTGGCGGCGACTTCGTCCGTCCCGAGCGGGGCGCCGTGCGCCGCCGCCGTTCCCGCCTTGTTGGGCGAGCCGAAACCGATGACCGTTCGCACGCGGACGAATGTCGGCCGTCCGTCGGGCGTCGCCGCCTCCTTCAGAACGGTGTCGATCTCGGCGATGTCATTGGGATCTTCGATCGCCAGTGTCCGCCAGCCGTAGGCCTCGTAGCGGCCGGCGACGTCCTCACCGGTCAGCGACAGCTCAGTGGGCCCGTCGATGGTGATGCCGTTGTTGTCGTAGCAGACGATCAGCCGCTCCAAGCCGAGGTGGCCGGCGAGGCTGGACGCCTCCGACGCGACGCCCTCCATCATGTCGCCGTCGCTGACGATCGCCCAGGTCCGGTGGTCGACGATGTTGTGACCGTCGCGGTTGAAGCGGTCGGCGAGCAACCGCTCGGCGATCGCCATGCCGACCGCATTGCCCAGCCCCTGCCCCAGGGGGCCGGTGGTCGTCTCGACGCCCGGGGTCCCGACAAAGCTCTCGGGATGCCCCGGGGTGCGGCTGTGCAGCTGCCGGAAATTCCGCAGGTCCTCCAGCGTCAGGTCGTAACCCGTGAGGTGGAGGACGCTGTACAGCAGCATCGACGCGTGGCCCGCGGACAGGACGAACCGGTCGCGGTCCGGCCATCCCGGGTCCGCCGGGTTGTGCGCCAGGTGGCGCGTGTACAGGGTGTAGGCCAGCGGCGCGAGCGCCATGGGAGTGCCGGGATGCCCTGATTGCGCGGCCTGGACCGCGTCCATCGACAGTGTGCGAATCGTGTTGACCGCAAGCAGGTCGAGATCGTCGGTCACTCGGGGCTCCTGGGCCGTAGACGGCGATGCGGGCCCTACGATGCCACGCAGACGCGGTATGGGAAGAACCGGCATCGAAAGGCGGCGATATGGCGGTACCGAGCCCGACCTCGGAGCAGGGCGGCACCCGGCGGGCGGCCCATTGGGTGGGGCTGGGCCTGCACGTGCTGGTTGGTTTCTTCCCGTATCTGTCCAGCGGCCTGCTGGTGCCGCCCTGGGGCCTGGTGGTTCTGGCCCTGGTGTGGCTCAGCTTGCTGGTGGCGGCGTGGCGGTGGCGGCCGGCGAACCCGTGGGCCGTTCTCATCGTCCCGGTCGTCGCCGCCGCCGCTTGGTTCGCGATCGTGTCGCTCGGCGAGGCGCTGTTCGGCTGGACCGGCTGACGCCTACCCGAGATCGGCCAGTGCCTGCAGCACCCGGTCGACGTCTTCGTTGCCGTGGTAGTGCACGAAGCCGATCCGCACCGCACCGCCCCAGTCGAGCAGGCCGAGCACGCGCATCGGCTCGACGGCATAGTAGTGGCCGGACCAGACGAAGATGCCCTTCTCGCCGAGGATCTTCGCGACCTGCTCCGGCGAGTGGTCACGGATCGTCACGGCGAAGGTAGGTGTCCTGCCGCCGGCCTCGGCGGGGCCGTGCACCACCGCGTGATCCAGTGCCGACACACCGTCGAGGAACCGACGTGTCAGCGTCGCTTCGTGGCTTGCGATTGTCTCCATCCCGAGATCGTCGATGTAGCCAAGGGCCGCGCCCACGCCGGCGATCGCCTCGAACGAGGCGGTCCCGGTCTGCCAGCGGTCCGGTCCCGTGTCGGGTGCCGGCCGCACCTTGTCGGGCCGCAGATCCGCGAGCAGGTCCGGATCCGCGCACAGCAGGCCAGCGTGAGGCCCGAAGAACTTGTACGGGGAGCAGGCGAGGGCGTCGATGCCCAGCGCGTGGCGGTCCAGTGGGACATGGGGTGCGGCGTGGACGGCGTCGCAGAACGTCAGGGCACCAACCGTCCGCGCCGCCGTGACGAACGGCTCCGGATCCACCACGGTGCCCAGGGCATTGGACGCACGGGGGAACGCGACGAGCCGCGTCCGTGGCCCCACCTCGAGCGTCTCCAGATCCAGACGCCCGGTGTCAGGATCGAGAAAGACCCACCGGATGGTCGCACCCGTGCGCTCTGCGAGCGCAAGCCAAGGGCTGACGTTGGCATCATGATCCAGCTGCGTGCAGACGATCTCGTCGCCGGGACCGAGGCGGTCGTCCAGCGTGCGCGCGAAGTGCCACGTCAGTGTCGTCATGTTCGGCCCGAACACGACACCCTCGGCGTCGGTGCCCAGGAAGGCAGCCACCTGCCCCCGGACCCGCGCGACCAAGGCGTCCGTCTCCTGGGAGGTCACGAACGTGCCGTGGGTGTTCGCATTGGAGGTCCGCAGATACGTGCTCATCGCGTCGATCACGTCCGCGACCACCTGGGTCCCGCCTGGGGCGTCGGCATGGATCACCGGCCTCCCGTCGACGGCGGTGCGTTGCAGGGCGGGGAAGCGTTTGCGGATCGCGGCCAGGTCGAAGGAGCTGGTCATGTGAGATGGCGTCTTTCTGGTCGGGTCACGCGACGGTAGCAACAGCCGCCCGGCTTCGGGGTTTCGGGCTGCGGCACTACACTGGCCGCGGCCGGCCCCGAGTCGCTTCCGCGGGCGGCAGACCTCTCTGTCGAGTGATCAAGAAGGCAGTGTGTCAAGTCTCGCGCGCGTGTCCCGGTTCCAGCGCCTGGCTGTGGTGACCGCAATACTGTCGCTGCTGCTGGTAGCCGTCGGGGGTGCCGTGCGGGCCACCGATTCGGGTCTGGCCTGTCCGACCTGGCCGGGCTGCTTCTCGGCCGGCGACTTCGTGCCTCCAGCGGGCCTGCACGTGTGGTTGGAGCACAGCCACCGACTCATCGCAGGCGGCCTGGGTATCCTCGTCGCCGTCCAGGCGGTGTGGGCGGTGGCGCGCTACCGGCACCGGATATGGGTCGTGTGGCCGTCGGCGGTCGCCGCCGTCGCCGTCGTCGTGCAGGCGATCCTGGGAGCTTTGGTCGTCTTGCATCTGCTGCGCGCAGAGCTCGTCACCGCGCATCTCGGTATGGGAATGCTCGTGGTCGGCTGCCTGATCGTGGTGGCGGTGAATGCGGGCTCCGGCCCGCTGGTCGGGGCCGTTGCCGACCGACGGTTCACGCGGGCGGCCGCCGCCGTTGCCGGCGTCACACTGCTGCAGATCATGCTCGGGGGGCACGTGTCGGGAACCGCCGCCGGGCTGGTCTACTCCAGGCCGGGAGCCCCGCTGTGGGGAGCGGTCGGCGTTGCGCCGGTTGAGAGCGCCCGGCACGCGTTCAACCTCGGGCACCGGTTGCTGGGCATCATGGTCGCGGCGGCCGTGATGTGGCTGATCGTCGTGGCACACCGGACCGGGCAGACGGGGTGGACGGTGCGGCTGCCCCGAATCGCCGCATGGCTCGTTGTGCTCCAGATCGCAATCGGCCTCGGCAACCTCGTCAGCGCCCTGTCATTCGTCACGGTCATTCCGCACCTGGTCGTCGCCAGCTGGATCTGGGCCGTTCTGTGCCTGACGACGGTGCTGGGGTATCGCGCCCTTTCCGCGACGGCTTCCGAGCCTGCCGGGTCCCCTCCACCCGGCCGGCGGCAGCCGGTGGCGGCACTGTGACACCGGTGGCCGCGGCGCGGCGCCCCGCGCCCGGCGTCGTTCGCGCGTATGTCGCGTTGACCAAGCCGCGGATCATCGAGCTGCTCCTCGTCACGACGGTGCCGACGATGGTGATCGCGCAGCGCGGTGTTCCTCCGCTTGGGCTTGTGATTGCGACACTGGTCGGCGGATCACTGGCGGCTGGCAGCGCGAACGCGATCAACAACTACTTCGACCGCGACATCGACGAGCTCATGGCACGGACGTCGCACCGGCCGCTGCCGCGCCACGCCGTGACCCCCACGGCCGCGCTGCGCTTCGGAGTCACGCTCGGGGTGCTGTCGTTTGTGTGGCTCGTCGCATTGGTGAACCTGCTGTCGGCGGTGCTGGCCGCCGGGGCGATCCTGTTCTACGTGTTCGTCTACACCCTGGGGCTCAAGCGCCGGTCACCGCAGAACATCGTGATCGGCGGTGCCGCGGGGTGCGTCCCCGTGCTCGTCGGCTGGGCGGCCGTCACGGGGCAGGTCGGACTGCCGGCACTGCTGCTGTTCGCAATCGTGTTCGCGTGGACGCCGCCCCATTTCTGGGCCCTGGCGCTCAAATACCGGGAGGACTACGGCCGCGCCGGCGTCCCGATGCTGCCGGTCGTACGGGGCGTCGCCGAGACAGGTCGACAGATCCTGCTGTACTCGATCCTCCTGGTGTGCGTCACGTTGATGTTCGGACCCGTGGGGCAGATGGGGCTGCTGTACCTCGTCGCCGCCGTCGGCCTGGGCGGAACGTTCATCTTCATGGCGTGGCAGCTACTGCGGGACACCAGCGAGCAGATGGCCATGCGATTGTTCCGTTTCTCGATCACGTACCTGGGCCTGCTGTTCACCGCCATGGCGGTCGACGCCGCAATCAGTGGGCCGCTGCTCTAACCACCGTCGTCCCAGCGGAACAGCCGCGCGGCCACGACCGGCGCGACGACGGCCCACGCAGCGACCACCGCCATCGGTGCGACGAGGCTGCCGTGACCTGCGAACGCGGATCGCAGCGCCTGCGCCAGCGATGCCGACGGCAGCACCGTGGCGGCGCGGGCCAGGGGCGGGGGCAGCGACGACAACGGGAAGATCACTCCGGAGACCAGCAGCAGGACGACGAACAATCCGTTGGCGAGCGCGAGCGTGCTCGAAGCCCGCAGACGACCCGCCATCGTCAGGCCGATACCCGCGAACGCGGCGGAACCCAGCGCCAGCGCCGCGCCACCCACCAATGCCGCACGCCCCAGGCCGATCGCCTCGATGCGCCACCCGAGCAGCAGCGCGGCGGTGACGAGGACCGCCACCTGCAGCGCCAGGACGACTGCCACGGCCGCGGCCTTCGCGATCACGAGTTCCAGCCGGGTCAGGGGGGTGGCGCCGAGCCGCTTGAGCACCAGATAGGACCGCTCGAAGCCGGTCGCAATCGCGAGGCTCACCATCGCCGAGGCCATGACCCCAACGGTCAGCATCCCGGGCAGCAGGAAGTCGACGGCATCAGGCCCGACGCCGAGCACGTCCACGAACGAGAAGAACACGAGCAGGCCGACAGGGATGCCGATCGTCACGAGCAGGTTCTCACCGTTGCGAAGCAGCAACCGCAGCTCCATCTGCAGCTGTGCCACGATGCGGCGCCTGCTCACCGGTCGCTCCCCGTCAGGGTGAGAAAGACGTCCTCCAGGGTGGTGGGACGCGTCGTGATGCCGTCGATCGGCAGATCGTGATCAGCGAACCAGGCAACGACGGCTGCGACGCGATCAGGGGGTGCCTGGATCACGTAGCGGTTCGTTCCGCTGCGCGTCGCCGGGGCGCCGATCGCCGCCGCCAGGTCGGCGACAGGGACACGGCCGCGGGTAATCACGACGATGGTCGGCTCGCCGGCAACCAGCCGCTGTGGCGTGTCGCAGGCCCGCAGCCGACCGCGGGCCATGATGGCAACCTTGTCAGCGAGCCGCTCCGCCTCCTCCAGGTAGTGGGTCGTGAACAGCACCGCGACGTTCTCGGCACGCAGGTGTTCGATGACGCCCCACGTGCGGCCCCGCGCCGCAGGGTCCATCCCCGCCGTCGGTTCGTCGAGGAAGACCACGGACGGCCGCCCAACCAGTGCGAGGGCCAGGTTGACGCGTTGCTTCTCACCGCCAGACAGTGTGCGGAATCGCGCGTCGGCACGTGCCTCCAGATCCACCAGTGCCAGCGTGTCGCGCATGCTCAGCGATCGCGGGTAGAACGCGGCGTACAGCGCGATCATCTCGCGGGGCGTTGCGGCCTGGTAGGCGCCGCCTTCCTGCAACATGACACCGAGCCGCTCGGCGATGTCACCGCGCTCGCGGACCGGATCGGCTCCCAGGACCCGCACCCGTCCGCCGTCGGCATGCCGGAGGCCGACGGCGCACTCGACGGTTGTCGTCTTGCCGGCGCCGTTGGGACCGAGCAACGCGAGCACCTCGCCCGCCTCGACCGTGAAGGAGACACCGTCCACCACCGGGCGGTCCCCGTAATGCTTCGTCAGGCGGTCGACCTCGATCGCTGCAGGCACGGCACCCCTTCGTCCGATGGGGAGCCCGTGCGAGGCGCCCCACTGCGTAGGATCGCATGCATGACGGCGCCTGCCTCCCTCGGCAACCGCTGGCTCGGGCCACCGATCGTCCGCTGGCTTCGCGCCCAGGTGAGTGGAACCGCCCAGGTGCCCCGGGCCGGCGGCCTGTTGGTCGCGTCGAACCACCTGTCGTTCCTCGACCACTTCCTGCTCGGGGCCGGGTCGCCACGCCCGCTGCAGTTCCTCGGCAAGTCCGAGCTGACCCGCGGCATCAGTGGGCGGGTGAATCTCGCGTTCGGGATGATCCCGATCGAACGCGGCCGCGCGGATCTCGACGCCCTGGAGCAGATCACCCAGCTCCTGGCGGAGGGGGCGGCGATCGGCATCTTTCCCGAAGGAACACGGTCTCCGACCGGCGAGCTCTTCCGCTTCCGCAGCGGCCTCGCACGGCTGGCCGCGACCGCACAGGTGCCGGTCGTTCCGGTCGGGCTGGTCGGGACGGACGTCGTCTGGCCCCGCGGCAAGAGGCCCGCACTGCTGCGCCCCCGGCGCGGCGTCCTGCACGTGCGCTTCGGAGCCCCGCTGGCTGCGCCCGGGGCGGACCCGCGACAGCGGCGGATCTTCACGCAGGTGGTTCAGACCGCCGTGGCAGAGCTGTCGGGGCAATCACGTGCCGATCGATTCGCCGAGATCCTGCCCTGAGGGACCGTACGGTTGACGCCGATCGTCCCATACGCAGCAGCAGCTAGGGTTGTGGTTCGTGTCCTCACCATCCGTCGAACCGTCGGTCAGCCGCGTCGCGCTGCTGCTCGGAACCCTCGTGGCACTGACCGTCGTCGGGTCGTCCGCCGTCGCCGTCGCACTGCCGGAAGTCGCCGCCGAGCTGCAGCTGGACAAGCCGGGGACTGCCTGGATCGTCGCCGCGTTCTCCCTGTCGTTCTCCATCACCACCGCGGTGTTCGGACGGCTGGCCGACCTGCAGGGGCTCCGCCGGCCGCTGCGTATCGGCGTTGTGCTCCTGGTGACCGGCTCGATCGCCGCCGCGCTGGCGCCGAACTTCCCGTCGATCGTCGTCGCCCGGCTGGTGCAGGGCGCCGGCGCCGGCGCCGTGCCGGTTCTTGCGCTCGGTGTCCTCGCGGCACGGTTCGAGGGAGTCGCTCGTGGTCGTGCCCTCGGTGCGCTCACGGCCGTCGTCAGCATCGTCTCCGGCTCCGGCCCGCTCATCGGCGGTGTGATCGCCGAACTGCTGGGGTGGCGGTTCGTTCTGGCGGTTCCCGCGGTCGCCCTGCTCATCATGGAACCTGTTGCCCGGCTGGCACCGGCCGGCGGTCGTGTCGAGGGCCGCATCGACACCAGGGGGGCTGCGCTGGTGGCGGCGTTCACGACGGGGCTGGTCCTGATCCTGCAGTCGCCCGCCACCCGACCCGGCCCGATGCTGCTTGCTGCCTCCATCGCGCTGCTCGTCGGCGGCGCAATCGCCCTCCGAGCGCACGTCCGGCGGCGTCCCAACGGCTTCCTTCCTCTGCGGGTCGTCGCCAACCGCAGCGTCGTGCTGACGTCACTGGCCGGACTGACGCTGCTGGCGGGCTATCTCGCCGCCCTGCTGTCGTTACCGCTGATGTTCACCGACGAGCACGGCTGGCGGCCGCTGCAGATCGGTCTGGCGATGGTGCCTGCGGCGCTGCTCGGAGCCATCGCGTCGCGGGTTGTCGGTGGCACGGCCCAGCGCCTTGGACGCTACCGGGTCGCTGCGTGGCTCGCCCTGGGCTCGGCAGCCGGGCTGCTCGTCGCGGCCGTCGGCCACTCGGCGCCCATCGTCGTGCTGATTGCGCTCGGGCCGGTCGTCGCCGGCTTCGCCGCCGGACAGGTTGCGCTCATCGACGGTCTCCCCGAGCTGGTCGACGAGGATGTCCAGGGGGTGGCCCTGGGCCTGTTCAACCTGGTGTTCTTCACCGGTGGCGCCGTCGGTTCCGCCATCGTCGGCGGCCTCGGCGGCGCCTTCTCGATACCGGTGGCGCTCGCAGGCGTCGCGCTCCTACCTGCCGCGGGCGCGGTCGCCAGTCTGATGATCAGCAGATCCGGCCCCACGCGCCCTGCCGACGCAGAAGACCGCCACCATCGCGCCCGCCACGCCCTCCACAACCAGGCGTAACACCCCGAGGAGCAGCGGCGAGGTGGCGAGATCGTCCACCGCGTCCGCCACACCCCAGACCGTCAGCGTGGCGACGACGGCCGCGGCCAGCCACCACAGCACGGCGGTCACGCCGGATCGTCCCCTCGCAGCTCGGCTGCCGCGGCCTCGAAGTCGTCCTCGGGCCGGCCGTGCGCCACCCATTCCGTGTAGAACGCGACGAAGTCAGCCACGTCGCCCATTCCCGCCAGGGGGACGTCGTTGACGTCACCGAAGGCAACGGTGAGCAGCCGGCGGCGGGTGTACGCCGCGTCTACCGGATTCGTGACGCCGTAGCCCGCCAGTTCGAGCACCTCATCCATCTCGTACGCGTCCTCCTCGGCCTCGACGGCCCAATGGTGCTGACACTCGCCGTACCCGCAGGCGAGCCAGGTGTCGGCCTCGGCGCGCAGCAGGAACCATCCAGCGGAGCGGACGACCTCTGCCTCGTGGGTCAGTGCCGGGGCGACGTGCCGGTCCGGCAGTGGCTCGTCCTCGGCCTCCAGCTCGTCGCGCGGGGCGAGCCCCACGGCGGCGAGGACCCCCACCGCGAGTTCCTGCGCCTCGTCGAGCGACTCGCCGCTGTAGTGGTCCTGGCGCAGGCGGCTGAGAACGTCGGCCCACACTGGTTCGGCCGGGTCGACCGACGGCGGGAGGGCGGTGTCGGGTGCCACGGGCGGCTCCGACCAGCGCGTGATGTACGCCCACCGCAGCAGGCCGCGGGTCTCCAGCACCGGCTGGGCGAAGACCGGCTCAACCTCCTCCTGTGCTGCGGGGACGACCCATCCCGCGGCGGCCCATCCTGCCGCGGTGGGCAGGGCACGGTCGTAGGGCCGGCGCCGGCATCGTTCCCACGCCGCCTGCGCGGCCGCCGGCGCCCACCCCACACGCACCATGGCGGTGCGCAGATCAACCCAGTCGGCGTCGTTGTCCAGCGTCTGACCGCGCAACGCCGTCCAGTCGTGGCGCCGGACCGCCTCGACCCAGTCGAGGATGAGCCGGGCGAACGCGTCCTCGTCCTCCTCGGGGGGCAGCGGGTGGCGCATCTCGACGGCGCGGTTGCGAAACGCCGGCAGCAGCCATGTCCCGTCGGGCGATCGGAACACTCTGGCCCCCGCATACCCCGCGACCGCCGAGTTCTCCACTGGCACCGCGCGGCCCGATCCCAGGACGATCAGGTTGGTCACACGCTGCTCCATTCGTCGCCGCCGCCGTGGTGCGGCACAGTGTGACGCATGCCAGACATCACGCTGCCACCCGAACTGCGACCCGCGGACGGACGCTTTGGCTCCGGCCCGTCCAAGGTCCGCCAGCAGGCGGTCGACCGGTTGGCGGAGGTCGCGCCCCATCTGCTGGGCACCAGCCACCGCAAGCCCGCCGTCAAGGACCAGGTGCGCCGCATCCGTGAGGGGCTGCGCGAGCTCTTCGCTCTCCCGGCCGGATACGAGGTCGTCCTGGGCAACGGCGGCGCGACGCTCTTCTGGGACGCGGCCGCCTTCAGCCTCATCGAGCACCGCAGCGCGCATGCGGTTTTCGGCGAGTTCTCCTCGAAGTTCGCGAAGGCGGTGGCGGCAGCGCCCTTCCTGCAACCTCCGCACGTGATGGAGTCCGAACCCGGCAGCTATCCTGCGGTCAAGCCCGTCGACGACGTCGACGTGTACGCGCTGACGCACTCCGAGACATCCACCGGTGTCGCGATGCCCGTCGTTCGCCCCGCCTTCGATGCCCTGGTCGCGGTGGACGCCACGAGTGCGGCGGGGGGGATGGCGTTTGATCCCAGCGAGGCTGATGCCTACTACTTCAGCCCGCAGAAGGGCTTCGCGTCCGAGGGCGGGCTCTGGGTCGCACTGCTGTCACCGCCGGCGATCGAGGTGGTGGCGAGGATCAAGCAGTCGGGACGGTCCATTCCCGCCATGCTCGACCTGTCGATCGCCATCGAGAATTCCCGGTCGGACCAGACGTACAACACGCCGGCGATCGCGACCGTGTTCCTGATGGCCGAGCAGATCGAGTGGATGCTGGGCAACGGGGGGCTGGCGTGGTCTTCACAGCAGTGCGCCACCAAGGCCGACCACATCTACCAGTGGGCCCAGACGAGTGACTATGCGACGCCGTTCGTCACCGATCCGTCGGCGCGCAGTCCGGTGGTCTGCACCATCGACCTCGACGATTCCGTCGCGGCGGACGAGGTGACCACGGTGTTGCGCGCCAACGGCGTCCTCGACACGGAGGCGTACCGCAAGCTGGGGCGCAACCAACTGCGGTTCGCGGTGTTCCCCGCCGTCGACCCGGCCGACGTCGAGCGGCTCACCGCCGCGGTCGACTTCGTCGTGGAGCGCCTGCGCGCGTGATGCCGCCTCCCCGTTTTCTCCCTCGTCTGCAACGGTGGCGCCGGACGAAGCGACCAGGCAACGGAACGCGTTGTCCGTAGACTGCGTGCCGTGCGGGTCGTCGCAGCACTTGTCGCGGGATTGCTGCTGACTGCCTGCGTGGGCGTCGGCGGGGGAGGTGTTCCCGAAGGGGAGACCCGGATCGACATGATGGACAACTTCTTCAGTCGTGACGTGACACGGGTACCGGTCGGCGGGAGAGTGACGTTCCGCAACGCGGGGCGGGCGGTTCACAACGCCGTCGCGGTCGACCACGCCTTCAGCACCGAGGCCACGTTCGGAGACATCGCGATGCCGATGGAGGCGCAGACCACGGTGACTTCCGACGAGCCGGGGGTGCACCTCTTCTACTGCACATTCCACGGAACCCCCGACGGCGACGGGATGGCGGCGACGCTGGTGGTCGGGGGCGTCGAGTACTCCCCGGGAGGCGACGAGTCGCTGCTGGAACCCGTCGCCGAGGCCAGCGGCATGACCCGCCGGGTGCCGCAGGACCATCCAACGGTCCAGGAGGCGGTCGACGCGGCCGACCCGGGCGATCTCGTCCTGGTCGGGCCCGGCACGTACCGGGAACAGGTGGACGTCACGACCCCCTCGCTGGTGCTGCGCGGAACCGACCGCAACGACGTCGTCATCGACGGCGGGTTCGAACGACCGAACGGGATCAACATCACCGCCGACGGCGTGGCGGTGGAGAACCTGACGGTACGAAACGCCGTGCAGAACGGAGTGTTCTGGACCGGCGTCACCGGGTACCGCGCCAGCTACGTGACGTCCGTCAACAACGCCGTTTACGGCATCTACGCCTTCGACGCGACCGAGGGGCTGTTCGAGCACAGCTACGCGTCCGGCTCCGCCGACGCCGGCTTCTACATCGGTCAGTGCAGACCCTGCCGAGCGGTGATCGCCAGCGTCGTGGCGGAGTACAACGCGCTGGGCTACTCCGGGACCAACGCCGGCGGCGAGCTGCAGATCGTGAACTCGACATGGCGTCACAATGTGGCGGGCATCGCCCCGAACACCCTTGACTCGGAGTTGCTGCCGCCGGTTCGGGACGTCGACATCGTCGGCAACGTGGTGGCGGATCACGGCCGGACCGACGTACCAGTCCTCGGCATCGAATGGCCCGCCCTCGGCAACGGCGTCATCCTCGCCGGAGCCGAAGACATCCGCGTCGAGCGCAACCGCATCGTCAACAGCGCGACGCACGGCGTCCTCGTGACACCGAACCTGTCGAAGCACTTCTGGTTCGCGAGCGGCAACGTGGTGCGGGACAACGCGATCAGCGGATCGGGTATTGCCGACGTGGCGCTCTCGGGTCCGGCGGGTGCCGAGAACTGCTTCGAGGGCAACCGTGCAGCGACGGCGATGCCGCCGGGTCTGCATGCCTTCCAGGGATGCGCAGGCCCCCGGCTGCCGCTGCGGTGGAACCTGTCGACGCTGGCGTTGAATGCCGGCCGTTTCGCCGAGGCCAGCACCGGCCAGGTGCCCGACAACCCGGTCGAGGACGGGCCGCTGCCACCACGGCAACCGCAGATGCCGGGTGGTGCCGAAGCCGAGGTCCGGCCCGCAGCCGGCGTCTACGAGGCGGCCAGGGTCGACCTCGACGCGATTTCGCTACCGCCCGCACCCGACGACCCACCACGGGGCCGGGAGCTGCTCGTGGCCGGACTGCCCGTCGCCGCGACAGGCCCATGGAGCCTGTTCTTCGGGATCTACCTGTACCTGCTGCCGGGTGTTCTGCTCGCCGCCTGGGTGGCGCTGGCGCTGTGGGACCTGGCGCGGCGGGAGGACACAACGGCCGGGGCAACACTCGGCTGGGTACTGGTTGTCCTGCTGGTACCGCTCCTCGGCGTGATGGCCTACCTGCTGTTCGCCGCAGTCACGATGCCGCGCTGGTTCCGTGTGGCGGTCGTGCTGGGCGGCCTCCTCGCGTACGGGGCGCTCCTGGGCATCGGCGCCCTGGTCGGCGGCGTCGTGTAACCCAGTGTCTGTCTGTGGGGACCGGCTTCACCTGGCAGCTTTGCCGCGAGTTCGCCGATTCCTGCCGAACGCCCCTAGGCAGCAGGCGCTCGGCGTGACAGCATCCGTGGTCCGCGCCGGTGACGGTGCCGGCGCCTTGCAACGGAGGCCCAGCGATGCCTGGCATTGATCCCAACGCGCGCCCGTCGATCCGCAACGTCGTGCTGGTCGGGCACGGGGGCACAGGGAAGACCACACTGGCAGAGGCGCTGCTCCGTCTACGCGGGAGTACCGATGGGCGAGGGCGGACCTTCGACTACGAGCCCGAGGAGATCGATCGAGAACATTCGCTGTCGATGGCGGTCGCTGCGCTGGAGTGGCGGGAGCACACGGTCAACATCATCGACACCCCCGGGACGCCCGACGCCATTGGTGATGCCTATCCGGCGCTGACCGCGGCCGACCTCGCCGTCTTCGTCATCGACGCCAGCGTCGGCGTGCAGGCCCAGCACGACGAACTGTGGCGGGCGTGCGACGAGCTGCGCAAGCCCCGGATCGTGTTTCTCAACAAGCTGGACAAGGAACGGGCGTCCTACCAGCCGATCATCGAGACATTGCGGGAGCGCTACGGCAAGCCCCTCGCCCCCGTGCACATGCCGGTCGGTGTGGAGCGCGAGTTCACCGCGGTCGTCGACCTCCTCCACTCGATCGCCGTCAGCAAGGTCGACGGCAAGCGGGTGAAGGGGCCGATCCCAGACGACCGTGTCGAGCAGGCTCGGCAGAATCGCGAATTCCTGATCGAAGCGATAGTCGAGAACGACGACGAGCTGCTCGAGCGCTACCTGGAAGGCGAGGTTCCCGAGGTCAAGCAGCTCGCGGACTGCTTCGCGCACGGGATTCAAAGCTCCGGGTTCTTCCCTGTGCTCTGCGGGTCGGCGCAGATGGACATCGGTGTCAAGCTGCTGGCCGACTTCATCGTCGAGGAGGGCCCCGGACCCGATGTCTCCGGCGAGGGCATCGCGGCATACGTGGCCAAGACCCTGTCGGACCCGTACATCGGCCACATCAACATCATGCGCAGCTTGTCGGGGACCGTGAAACAGGACGACCACCTGAAGGTGTCGCGCACCGGGGCGGACGTGCGCATGCACTACCTGATGACCATCCACGGCAAACAGCAGACCGCCGTGGAACACGTGCCGCCCGGAGCGATCTTCGCAGTCGGCAAGCTCGACGACGTCCATACGGGGGACCTGCTGACCAGCGGCGTCGACCCGAAACTGGAGACGGTCATGCCGCCGGAGGGGTATTACCGCGTCGCCGTGAAGGCGGCGTCGGCGGGTGACGAGGACAAGCTGTCGACCGCTCTGGCACGGCTGACCGAAGAGGACCCGGCACTACGGGTGGAGCGGGATGCCGAGACCCACCAGATCGTCCTCCGGGCGTACGGCCCGACCCACGTGGACGTCGCGCTGGCGCGCCTGGAGCGGAAGTTCAGCGTGCACGTGGAGCGGGTGCCGCTGCGCCTTTCGTACCGCGAGACGCTGCGCGGATCGGCCACCGGCCTGGGCCGGCACGTGAAGCAGTCGGGCGGACATGGGCAGTACGGCATCTGCGAGATCGAGGTGCAACCGCTGGATCGTGGCACGGGCTTCGAGTTCACCGACGCGATCGTCGGCGGCGTCATCCCCAACACCTTCATCCCCTCCGTCGAGAAGGGCATCCGCGAAGCCATGACGCACGGCGTGCTCGCCGGCTACCCGGTGGTGGACGTCTCGGTCCGCCTGTACGACGGGAAGCACCACTCGGTCGACTCGTCGCAGGTGGCGTTCGAGGTCGCCGGGTCGCTGGCGTTCCGCGACGCGGCACAGCAGGCGGGCGTCATGCTGCTCGAACCGGTGATGGAGATCGAGATCACCGTGCCCGACGATCTGACGGGTACTGTCATGGGCGACCTGTCTTCGCGGCGCGGCCGGATCATGGGCACCGAACAGGCGGCCGCACCCGGCAAGACCGTCGTTCGAGCGCAGGTCCCGGAAGCGGAGCTCCTGTCGTACACGGGGGAACTGCGGTCGCTGACCTCTGGGGCAGGCACGGTCGTCATGCGCTACAGCTACCACGAGGAAGTCCCCGAGCAGGTGGCCAGGCAGGTGATCGCCGCAGCGCAGAAGGAGGACTGACCAGCACGCGCCGCCCGAAGGATTGCCCGCCGTGACGAACTCCGGCAACCACATGACTGCCGACGAGTTCCGCCGGCACGGCCGGACCGTGGTCGACTGGATCGCGGACTATATGCAGCGCGTCGAGGAGCTGCCGGTGCTCTCACGCAGCCAGCCCGGGGAGGTGCAGGCGGCCCTGCCCTCCGCGCCACCGGACGAGGGGGAACCGTTCGACCGGATCCTGGCTGACCTCGACGAGGTCGTCGTCCCGGGACTGACACATTGGCAGTCGCCCAATTTCTTCGGCTACTTCCCGGCGAACACCTCCGGCCCGTCCATCCTGGGTGAACTCGTGTCGGCCGGGCTGGGTGTGCAGGGGATGCTGTGGTCGACGTCACCGGCGTGCACCGAACTCGAGACCCGGGTCCTCGATTGGGTTGTGGATCTGCTGGGGTTGCCCGAGCGGTTCCGGTCGGACGGCCCGGGCGGGGGCGTCATCCAGGACAGCGCCTCCAGCGCGACGCTGTGCGCCCTGCTGGCGGCCCGACACCGCACCGGAGGGGGCGACGCACGGCAGATGACCGTCTACGCGTCGGAGCAGGCGCACTCCTCTGTGGAGAAGGCCGCTCGCATCGCCGGCTTCGCCTACGACGCCGTACGTTTCGTCCAGACCGACGCCGCGTTCGCGATGGACCCGCGTGCGCTCAACGACACGGTTGCCGCTGACGTGCGGGACGGATTCACACCGTGCATGGTCACCGCCACGGTCGGGACCACCGGTTCCAATGCGATCGACCCGGTGGGCGAGATCGCGCGCGTCTGCCGTGACCACGAAACCTGGCTGCACGTCGACGCCGCCATGAGCGGCACCGCAGGGGTGTGCCCGGAGTTCCGGTGGCTCCACAACGGCGTGGAAGCCGCCGACAGCTACTGCTTCAACCCGCACAAGTGGATGTTCACGAATTTCGACTGCGACTGCTTCTACGTGGCGGACCGGGAGCCGCTGGTCGCGGCGCTCTCGATCCTCCCCGAGTACCTGCGAAACAACGCGACCGTCTCCGGCGAAGTCGTCGATTATCGCGACTGGCAGGTCCCGCTGGGCCGTCGTTTCCGTGCGCTGAAGCTGTGGTTCGTGATCCGCCACTACGGAGTGGAGGGGCTGCGTCGCCACGTCCGGCGACACGTGGAGTTGGCGCAGCAGTTCGCGCAGTGGGTGCAGGACGACCCGGATTGGGAGCTGGCGGTAGACCCTCCACTGAACCTGGTCTGCCTGCGACACCGCGCGGGCGACGCAGTGACGGAAGCGGTCCTGCAACGCGCGAACGCCACCGGCCGCATGTTCGTGACCCACACCCGGCTCGACGGTCGCTACGTGATTCGTGTGTCCATCGGCCAGACGCACACCGAGCAGCGCCACGTCGAGCAGGCGTGGTGCCTGCTGCGCGACTCGGCCGCGGCGGTCCTGGCAGAGCCGTGACCGCGTCCACCACGACGCTGGGACCGGCCGCCCGTGCCGCCTTCGTGCAGCGGATGCGCGACGAAGTTTTCGACATCGTCGTGGTCGGCGGTGGGGTGACCGGCTGCGGGGCGGCACTGGACGCGGCGGCGCGTGGCCTCAGTGTGGCGTTGCTCGAGAAGCGCGACTTCGCGGCAGGCACGTCGAGCCGGTCTTCGAAGCTGATCCACGGTGGCGTCCGTTACCTCGAGCAACTGAACTTCTCGCTGGTGCGGGAGGCGCTGCGCGAACGGGCGCTGCTGCTGACGCGACTGGCACCGCACCTTGTGCAGCCGGTCTCGTTCCTCTACCCGCTGACCCATCGCGCATGGGAACGGCTCTACGTCGGCGCCGGGTTGTCCCTGTACGACAACCTGGCACGGGGGAGCGGGGACGCCGGCGGCCTGCCACGCCATCAGCACCTGTCGCGGCGAAAGGCGCTCGCTCTGGCGCCCGCACTGCGGCGCGACGCACTGGTCGGCGCGGTGCGCTACTGGGACGCGCAGGTGGACGACGCCCGGTACACGCTGGCCCTCGCGCGCACCGCGGCCGCGCACGGCGCTGCCGTGGCGACCAGCCTCCGTGCGGTCCGCTTCCGCAGGGAGGGTGAGCGTGTGGTCGGGGTTCAGGTCCGCGACCTGGAGTCGGGTCAGGAGTTCGATGTCCGCGCGCGGCAGGTCGTCAACGCGACGGGCGTGTGGACCGACGACGTCCAGCAACTGGTCGGGCGTGGCCGCATTCGTGTACGGGCGAGCAAGGGCGTCCATCTGGTCGTGCCCCGCGACCGCATCCATGCCGACAGCGGGGTCATCCTGCGAACCGCGACCAGCGTTCTGTTCGTCATCCCGTGGGGGCGGCACTGGATCATCGGCACCACCGACACGGAGTGGAAGCTGGGAAAGGCGCATCCCGCTGCCAGCCGCGCCGACATCGATTACCTGCTGGCGCACGTCAACAGGGTGCTGGCCGAGCCGCTGACCCACGCCGACGTTGAGGGCGTGTACGCGGGGCTGCGCCCGCTGCTGCGCGGCGAGTCCGCCGAGACCAGCACGCTGTCACGTGAGCACGCTGTCTGGCAGGCCGTCCCGGGACTGGTGACCGTGGCCGGCGGCAAGTACACCACCTACCGCGTGATGGCCGCCGATGCCATCGACATGGCCTCCTACGGGCTGGCCACGCGCGTCCCACGGTCGTGCACCGACGTCACGCCGCTCGCGGGCGCCCAGGGGTTCCAGGCCGTGTGGAACCGCCGGGGGACCCTGGCCTCCACCTCCGGGCTTCACGTCGCGCGGATCGAGCACCTGCTGCGCCGCTACGGCACGCTGACGGTCGAACTGCTGCAGTTGATCGAGCTTGACCCGCAGCTGCGCGCACCGGTCCCGGGTGCCGAGGATTACCTGGCCGCAGAGGTCGTCTACGCGGCGTCACACGAAGGGGCCCTGCACATCGACGACGTCCTGACCCGCCGGACCCACGTCTCGATCGAGACGTTCGACCGCGGCGTCGCCGCAGCCGAGCCCGTGGCACAGCTGCTGGCCGGCGTGCTGGGATGGGGCGACGAGCAGATCAAGCGGGAGGTGGAGCACTACCGCCTCCGCGTGGCGGCCGAGGTGGAGTCACAGCAGCAGGCGGACGACCTCACCGCCGACGCCGCGCGGCTGGGGGCATCCGACGTCCGCATGGGCGCACACGGATAGCGTGCGGCGGCGACCGTATCTCGGTGCCTGCGCGAGTCCGCACCGCGTCGAGGTTAGGCTGCCGCCCGATGGCTACCGGAGGCAGCAAGAAGGCGATCGTCGCGGCGCTGCTCGCGAACCTCGGCATCGCGGTGGCGAAATTCGTCGGCTTCCTGCTGACCCGCGCCAGCTCGATGCTCGCCGAGAGTGTCCACAGCCTGGCCGACAGCGGGAACCAGGCGCTGCTGCTGTTCGGCGGCGCCCGGGCGAAGAAACCAGCGACGGTCGCACATCCCTTCGGCTACGGCCGGGCTCGCTACCTGTGGTCGTTCGTCGTGGCGATCGTGCTGTTCGCGCTCGGTTCGCTGTTCTCCCTGTACGAGGGTGTCCACAAGCTGGCCCATCCGGAGCCGCTCGCGTCGGTCAGTGTTGCCGTGTGGATCCTCGTCGCAGCGATCGTGCTCGAGGCGTTCTCGTTTCGGATGGCGGTCGTGGAGGCGAACCGTGTCCGCCACGGGCAGACATGGTGGCAGTTCATCCGTCACGCGAAGGCACCCGAGCTACCCGTCGTACTGCTCGAGGACCTGGGAGCCATGGTCGGGCTGATCCTCGCCCTGACCGGCGTCGGCATCGCCGCGTCGACCCAGAACCCCGACTGGGACGCCTATGGGACGCTGTCGATCGGCGTCCTTCTCGGGATCATCGCGATCATCCTCGCGATCGAAATGCAGAGCCTGCTGCTCGGGGAGGCCGCGTCAGGATCCGACGTCGCGGCGATCCGCCGCGCGATCGAGCAGCAGCCTGGGGTCCGGCGGTTGATCGACCTCAAGACACAACACCTGGGACCGGAGGAACTGCTGGTCGCGGCGAAGGTGGAGCTGGACGACGGGCTGGCGATCCGGGGTGTCGTCGCGGTCATCGACTCCGCCGAAGAGGCGGTGCGCAAGGCCGTCCCGGAGGCGACCGCGATGTACATCGAGCCGGACTACCCGCATCCGGGTCTCCCCGGCGATCAGGTAACGAGCGAGGCGTAGATCTCGGCGGTCCGCGCCGCGATCGACTCCCAGCTGAAGTGGTCCACCACGCGCTGTCGTCCCGCCCGGCCGAAGGCACGGGCCCGGTCAGGATCGGCGACCAGGGTGTTGACGGCGGCAGCCAAGGCGTGGGCGAAGCGCTCGGGGTGCCGCGGCGTTCCGTAGGGGTCGTCACCGGGATCCACGTCCACCAGCAGGCCCGTCTCTCCGTGGAGCACAATCTCGGGAATTCCCCCGGTGCGGCTCGCGACGACGGCGGCCTCGCAGGCCATGGCCTCGACGTTCACCAGCCCGAACGGCTCGTAGATCGAAGGGCACACGAAGACGGTGGCGTGCGACAGGATCTGCACGATCTCGGGCCGGGGGAGCAGCTGCTCGATCCACACCACACCCTCCCGCGTGGCGCGTAGCCGCTCCACGTGCTCCCGGACCTCGCCGGCAATCTCGACGGTGTCCGGGGCGCCGGCACACAGCACCAACTGCGCGCCGGCATCCATGAATTCCGCGGCTTCGAGCAGGTGGACGAGTCCCTTCTGGCGGGTGATACGCCCGACGAACACCACCATTGGGCGGTCCGGGTCGATGCGGTGGCGGTCGAGGACGTCCCGGGCCGGATCCGGCGCATACGTCGTCACGTCGATTCCGTTGTGCACGACGGCAACACGCTGCGGGTCGACCGCCGGATAGCACCGCAGGATGTCGTCGCGCATCCTCGCCGACACCGCGATGATCCGGTCGGCGCCTTCCAGGGCAGTGCGCTCGCAGAAGGACGAGAGGGCGTACCCCCCGGCCAACTGCTCCGCCTTCCACGGCCGCAGCGGCTCCAGGCTGTGCGTCGTGCACACGTGGGGGATGCCGTACAGCAGCTTCGCGAGATGCCCGGCGAAGTTCGCGTACCAGGTGTGGGAGTGTGCGACGTCGGTGCCGTCGACGCCCGCCGCCATGGCGAGATCGGTCGACATGACACGGAGGGCGGCGAGGTGCGGCGCGTCGCCCCGCAGTGCGTCCCACGAGCCATATGTCTCCCCGGCCCGGGGCGCGTCCGACTCCGCGAAGCGGTGCACCCGCACCTCGACGTGTTCCGCCAGTGCGGCAGCCAGATGCTCCACGTGCACCCCCGCTCCGCCATACACATGCGGAGGGAACTCGCGGGTCAGCAGCGCGACGGTCGTCACTCCGGGTGGGGGATCTTCTCGTTCTTGCCGATGACGACGACGCCGTTGTCGGAAACGGTGAAGCGGTGGCGATCGGCGTCGAGGTCGACGCCGATGCGCGCCTGCTCCGGCACCTGGACGTTCTTGTCGATGATCGCCCGCCGCACGATGGCGCCGCGTCCGATCCGCACGTTGTCCATGATCACCGACGAGTCGACCTCGGCGTAGGAGTGCACCCGCACCTCCGGGGAGACCACCGAGCGGCGGACCGCGCCGCCGGACACGATGACGCCGGCACTGACCATGGAGTCCAGCGCCTGGCCGCGGCGCCCTTCTTCGTCGAACACGAACTTCGCCGGCGGCACCGGCCGGTTCCACGAGTAGATCGGCCACAGCTTGTTGTAGAGGTTGAACACCGGGTGGATCGACACGAGGTCCATGTTGGCGTCGTACAGCGCATCGAGCGTCCCCACGTCGCGCCAGTAACCGGCGTCACGGTCGGTCGCACCCGGGACCTTGTTCTGCGAGAAGTCGTAGACACCCGCATCGCCGCTCTCGACCAGCATCGGGATGATGTCACCACCGACGTCGTGGTTGCTCGACTGTGACATGGCATCGGTGGTCACAGCGTCGACCAGGGTCTTGGTCGTGAAGACGTAGTTGCCCATCGACGCATACACCTCGTCCGGCGCATCCGGCAGCCCAGCGGCATCCGCGGGCTTCTCGTCGAAGGCCGAGATCCGGCCGCCGGCTCCCGGCGTGATGACCCCGAAGCGCTCGGCTTCCGCGCGCGGTGCCCGCAGGGCCGCCACGGTCACGCCGGCGCCGGACGCGATGTGCTGCTGCACCATCTGACTCGGATCCATCCGGTAGATGTGGTCCGCGCCGAACACGCAGACGTAGTCCGGTTCCTCGTCGTGGATCAGGTTGAGGTTCTGGAAGATGGCGTCGGCAGAGCCCTCGAACCAATGGGGACCGCGCCGCATCTGTGCCGGCACCGGCGTCACGTAGTTGCCGATCAAGGGCGACATCCGCCACGTCTGCGTGATGTGACGGTCCAGGCTGTGGGACTTGTACTGGGTCAACACGACGATCCGCAGATAGCCGCCGTTGACCAGGTTCGACAGCACGAAGTCGACGATTCGGTAGTTCCCGCCGAAGGTCACCGCCGGCTTCGCCCGGTCCGCGGTCAGTGGCGCGAGCCGTTTCCCCTCACCGCCGGCGAGGACGATCGCGAGGACGTGCGGCTGACCCTTCACACGCCGACCCTACCCCTTGGCCGCACGCGCGAATTAGCGAACAGCCAAATTCGCGGCACACCGCGGTGAACGTCATGGGGGGCCGCCCGCGACTGCCGACGGCCCCCACGCAACGCTCCGGATCAACCGGTGAAGCAGGGACCGGACATCTCGTAGTTCTGCGCGACGTCGCTCGCGAAGAACTCCTCGATCACCTTCACGCCGGTCGGTTCGTTCTCGTCCGGCTCCGCGACGACGATCTCGCGATACACGGTTTCGCTCGGATCACCGCCGAACCTGCCGGCCTCCTCGGGGAGCATCCCCTCGTAGTCGACGGTTTCCAGTTCGCTTGCGGCCTGCGCGATGCCGGCACGCGTGAGGTCACCAGCCTCTGCCGCAGCTTCCAGCGCCGCCTTCAGCGGGTAGGACCACACCCACCCGGAGGTGTATCCGTCGTTCGGCTCGACGTCGCCGATGGCCTCACGCATCGCCTCGTGCCCCGGCGTGTCGGTGCCGAAAGGCTCCCACGGCGCCGTCTGCAGGTACAGCGCCTTGATGGCATCCGCGGCGGGGCTCTCCAGCAGGGCCGGATTCCATGTCGGACTCGTGCCGTAGAACTTCCCCTGGTAACCCTCGGCAGCCGCGCCGCCGATGACTGCTGCGGCGTCGGTGGGTGCCGTGGTGAGGATCACGATGTCCGGGTTGTTCTGGACGATCTGCCCCACAGCCTCCGCCTGGTTCTCGGGGCCGGGCGTTGTCTCGACGGAGCTGAAGTCGAGCCCGAGTTCCTCAGCCGCGACTTCCGCGCCCTTGGCCGCGTCGCCGCCGTAGTCACCGGGAAGGCCGACCGCCATCACCGAGATGTCCTCGGAGATGTTGCGCTGGGCATGGTCGATCGCGTTCATCGACTCGATGCAGTAGTTCGTCCCGGATTCGAGGATCACCTCCTCGAACTCCCACGCAGACGTCCACGACGCGGGGGCGGCGACGATGTTCTCCGCCTTGAGGTCCTCGATGATCGCGGCGGTGGTCGGCGACCCCAGGGTCTGCGCCAGCGCGAGGACCTCGGGCTTGATCTCCTGATAGACCTGGTTGTGGACCTCCGGGTTGTACTTGTTGTCCTTGATGTAGGACTCGACGTCCACGTCGTAGCCACCGATGCCGCCCTCTTCGTTCACGCGCTTCCAGAACGCCTTCTGCGCGTCGGTGATGGGCACCGCCAGCGCGGCGAACGGACCCTCCGTCAGGTCCGAGATGATCCCGAGGTAGATGCAGCCGTTGTCGGAATTGACCGCATTGGGACAGGCCTCTTCCGTCACGCCGACGTCCGTCTGGACCTCACCGCCTCCCGCCGTCGCCCCTTCGGTCGCGCCGGCCGTCTCGGTCCCGTCGTCGGTGGCGGTTCCGCCGCCCGTGTCACGGCATGCCGACAAGACCAGTGCCAACGCGACAAGCAGCACCGCCCATCGCGGCCGGTGCGGAAATTTCCTCATGGCGCTTCCTTTCGTCGTCCGAGGACCAGACGGTCAATACGAGAACGGCCAACCCTTCCAATAGTTCCGGGTACGAATCCAGATTCCGTACAGCCCGCGCGGCTCGAAGATGAGAAAGCCGATGATCAGCAGACCGTAGAGGATGGCTTCGAGCTGGAACACGTTGAGAATCCCGCCCCCTGTTGCGCCGCCGCTGATGAACGGCAGGAATTTCGGGACCTCGCGGGTGATGCGGGGGAGCAGCGTGATGAAGACCGCTCCCATGATCGAACCGGAGATCGTCGCGACCCCGCCGATGAGCACCATCGCGATGTACTGCACGCTCATGAGCAGGTTGAACGAGCCCGGCTCGATCACACCGATCACGGTGTACAGCAGCGCCCCCGCGATCCCTGCGTAGAACGACGAGATCGTGAATGCCAGCGCCTTGTACTTGGTCAGCGGCACGCCGATGACCTCCGCCGCGATGTCGCGGTCGCGAACTGCGGCGAAGGCACGGCCGATCGCGCTGCGGGCGATGTTGCGCCCGGCGACCGCCATGATCAGCAGCAGCACGAACATCAGGTAGTACATCTTCTGGTTGCGCGTGAGCATGACCCCCAAGACCTCACCGGCCTGGTCGAACCGGAATCCGAACAGCTCGGGGACCGGTCCGGGACGTCCCACGCCGACCCCGCCGGTGATGAATTGCATCTCGCGGAACAGGTGCTCTCCGAGAAACACCAGCCCCAGGGTGACGATCGCCAGGTACAACCCACGCAGCCTCACGGCGAAGGGCGCGACGAGCAGGCCCGCGGCGGCGGCAACCAGCCCTGCAGCGGGCAGCCAGACGAGCAACTGCATGCCGAGCCCGACCGTCCGTCCATCGGGATCACCAGAGAGCACTGCCCCGGTGAACGCTCCCAGGCCCAGGAAGAACGCGTGACCCAGCGACACCTGGCCCGCATACCCGGTCACCAGGTTGAGCCCGATCGCACCGATGGACGCGACGAAGGCCGTCGCCAGGATCAACAGGACGTTGTCGGTCAGCAGGAACGGCACGATGACAGCCAGCGCCACGATCAGCAGCACCGCTACGCGCTTCGGCCTGGTATTGAGCAACGCCGAATCGGCCTCGTACGACGTGTACAACTCGGGCCTGCCGCGTCGCGCGGACCCCGCCGTCCTGCCGCCGGTCATACGCGCTCCACCTCAGGCGTCCCGAACAAGCCGTAGGGACGAATCATCAAGACGATGAGCATGAGGACGTACGGGGAGACCAGCGAGAAGTTCTGACCGAGCCACGGGAAGTACGCGCCCTGGTAGCGCGACACCATCGCCTCGACGACCCCCACCGCCAGACCTCCGACGACGGCGCCGCCGACCGAGTCCAGGCCGCCGAGGATGATGGCCGGAAGCGCCTTGAGCCCGAGCACCCACGTCTGCTGGTCAATCCCAGCCCGAGTCCCGGCAAGCGTCCCGGCCAGCGCCGCCAACGCGCCGGCGATCGCCCAGCTGAGCGCGAATACCTGACCTACGGAGATCCCCTGCGCCAGAGCAGTCTCCTGGTCGAAGGCGGCGGCGCGCATCGCCAGTCCGACGCGGGAGTACTTGAAGAACGCGAACAGCAGGCTGACGACGACGGCCGTGATCAGCATCATCCACAGGTACCGCTCCTGGACGACCACCGCGCCGAGCCGCCGGATCGTCAGCCCCCAGGGGTCTCCGACCTGCCGCGCCCCGAGGCCGATGAAGCGGTTGACCACGACGCGCACGGCGATGTCGACACCGATCGTGATGATCGCGACGACGAAGACGGGCTTGCCGATCATCGGGCGCAGCGCGAGGCGCTCGATGACCAGCGCCAGCAGCGCCGTCAGCACCATCGCCAGCGGCAGCGCGATCCAGAAGTTCAGGCCGAAGTCGAACCGCAGGTACGAGACCATGACGGCTCCGGTGACCAGCAGCGCCGGTTGCGCGAAGCTGATCACCTGCATCGACTTGTAGATGATGACGAAGCCGACCGCCAGCAGGGCATAAATGGAGCCGACACCAAGGCCGCTGATCAGGGCCTGGAGAAAATCCGTCACGATCGGCTCCGGTACATCTCCTCGACCAGATCGCCGAACATCTCGGCCATCGCGGCTCGCTTGACCTTCTGCGTGGCCGTCAGTTCACCGTCTTCGTGGTCGAGTTCCTTCGGGAGCATCCGGAACTTCTTGATGGTCTCGACGGAGGCGAACTTGGTGTTCGTGTCCTCGACGACGCCCTGGACGAGTTTGACGACCTCAGGCTTGTTCGACAGGTCCCGGTAGGTGGTGAAGGGGATGCGCCTGCGGGTCGCCCAGTCGCCGACCGTGTCGAGTTCGATGCCGATCAGCGCCACCAGGTACGGGCGACGGTCGCCGATGACGATGGCTTCCTTGACGAACGGCGACGTCTTGAGCGAGTTCTCGATCTCCGACGGCGAGATGTTCTTGCCGCCCGCGGTGATGATGATGTCCTTGAGACGGTCGGTGATCTTGACATGCGTCCCGTCGACCCACTCGCCGACGTCTCCGGTGTGCAGCCACCCGTCGGCGTCGATCGTCTTTCGCGTCGCCTCGTCGTTCTGCCAGTATCCCGGGAACACACCGGGATGCCGGGTGAGGATCTCGCCGGTGTCGTCGTCGATCCGCAGTTCGATCGTGGGATAGGGCTCGCCGACCGTCCCGAGCTTGATGGACCCCGGGCGGTTCGCGGTGGCGACGGCAGTGTTCTCCGTCATTCCGTAGACCTCGTGCATCGGCACGCCGATCCCCATGAACCACTTGAGGACCTCAGGTGCGATGGGTGCCGCCCCGGACGCGGCATACCGGCACTTGCGCAGTCCGATGCGATCCTTCAGGGCGCGGAACAGGAACACGTTGCCGATGGCCGAGAGCAGCCGGGTCGATGCGGTGTGGCGACCCCCGTTGGCGACCATTTTCTCGCCGATCCGCGAGGCGACGCGCATCCAGAACCGGTAGTTCCAGCGCTTCAACCTGGTGGCGGAGGCGACACGGATCTCGACCGTCGCGTGGATCTTCTCCCAGATGCGCGGGACGCCGAAGAAGATGGTCGGCTGCACCTCCTTGAGGTTCTGCGGAACCGTTTCGATCGA
This sequence comes from Nitriliruptorales bacterium, assembly GCA_009377835.1. GTDB lineage: Bacteria > Actinomycetota > Nitriliruptoria > Euzebyales > Egibacteraceae > WHTG01. Next base: position 7,074 of record WHTG01000007.1, on the reverse strand, counting down.
CTCGGCGAAGTGCACCAGCTGTCCCGCAGACGCGTTGAACCAGGTGGTGAAGATGCGCTCGGCGACGTGCGACAGAGGCAGGTAGGACAGCGTGACGTCGGTATCCGTCGGTGGGGGATCGGTGAACCCGCCTTCCTCGACGAGCGTCCGGATCGCGAACTCGACGTTCGCCGCCGAGAGCATCGCGCCCTTTGGCGGCCCCGTGGTGCCGGAGGTGTAGATGAGGGCGACGATGTCGTCGGGAGTCGCCTCGGCCATGCAACGCTCGACCGCGCCGTCGGCGGCGCTGCGATGCTGCCGTCCGAGATCCAGGAAGTCGTCCCAGTACAGCAACCGCGGGTCGGTGTACCGCCGGCGAACGCCCCGTGGCTCGATGTAGATGATCTTCTCGAGCCTCGGCAGCTGGTCCACAACCGCCAGTGCCTTGTCGACCTGTTCCTGGTCCTCGGCGAGCAGGATCGTCGAGTCGGAGTTCTCCAGCAGGTACCGAACCTCCGCGACCGGGTTGGTCGGGTACAGCCCCATCGTAACGGCGCGCACCGCGACGGTCGCCATGTCGGTGATCAGCCACTCAGGTCGGTTCTCGGACTGGATCGCGACGCGGTCTCCGACCTTCACGCCCAGCGCCAGCAGGCCGTGACCGACCGTCACGATGGTGTCCCAGTACTGGCCCCACGTGATGTCCTGCCAGATGCCGAAGTCCTTCTCCCGCAACGCGACACGGTCGCCTGCGCGGCTCGCTCTGTCACGGATCCTGCCCGGGACGCTCTTCGTGGCAGGAGGCGCGGGGGGTTGGAGCGTCGTGGTCATGGCGTGTCTCCGGTTGCTCTGTCCCGCGCGGTGGCCGTGACGCCCACGGACGATCTGTGTTCCTCGCCCAGGTAGGCGCGGATGACATCTGGGTTGCGCTGGATCTCGCTGGGCGCTCCTGTCGCGATGGCAAGCCCGAAGTCCTGCACGAGGACCCGGTCGGCGAGGTCCATCACCAGACCCATGTCGTGCTCGACGAGGATCATGGCGATGTCCAGTTCGTCACGGATGTCGAGGATGAAGCGCGCCATGTCCTCGGTCTCCTCCAGGTTCATCCCGGCGACCGGTTCGTCCAGGAGCAGGAGCTTGGGCTCCAGCGCCAGCGCACGTCCCAGCTCCACCCGCTTCTGGATGCCGTAGGGGAGCAGGCCCACGGGGAACTTCCGGTACTGCTCGATCTCCAGGAAGTCGATGATGTCCTCGACCACCCCGCGGTGCACGACCTCTTCGCCTCTGGCACGTCCCGCGTACACCAGCGCGGAGAACACGCCGTAGCGCACGTGCTGATGTCGTCCCAGCATCAGGTTGTCGATCACCGTGAGGTTCTCGAACAGCTCGATGTTCTGGAACGTGCGCGACAGCCCCATAGCTGCGATTTCATGAGGCTGCTTGCCCAGGATCGGCTCCCCGAGAAACCGCACCGAACCCTTCTGCGGCCGGTACACGCCGGAAATGACGTTGAAGATCGACGTCTTGCCGGCGCCGTTGGGACCGATGATCGCGAACAGTTCCTTTGGGCGGACCTCGAACGTGACGCCGCCGAGCGCCTTCACACCCGCGAAGCTGAGCTCCACGTCGTCAAACTCCAGCACGGGCCGGTCCTGGGCGACCTCGGCAAGCGTCTCCTGCAGCGCCTCGGCGAATGCGTCGCTCATGACAACGCCGCACCGCCTGCGGCTGCTTGACGGCTCATGACAGCCACCGTTTGCGGCTGCTTGACGGCTCATGACAGCCACCGTTTGCGGCTGCTTGACGGCTCATGACAGCCACCGTTTGCGGCGCTTGTAGTGCTTCACGTCGCGGAAGGACTTCTCGCCCTCGGCACCCAGCCCCAGGTAGAACTCCTTGACGTCCTCGTCATCGAGCAACTCGGCGGCTGGTTTGTCCATCACGATCTTGCCGGTCTCCATCACGTAGCCGCGTTCGGCGATGGACAACGCCATGTTCGCGTTCTGCTCGACCAGCAGGACGGTGGTTCCGGCGCGGTTGATCTCGACGATCAGATCGCGGATCTGCTGGACCAGCAGCGGGGCGAGACCAAGGCTCGGTTCGTCCAGCAGCAGGTAGCGCGGCTCCGACATCAGCGCCCGCGCCATCGCGAGCATCTGCTGCTCACCGCCTGACAGGTAACCCGCGGTTGCCTTGCGGCGGTCCTTCAGCACGGGGAAGAGGGCGAATACACGTTCCATGTTGTGCTTCGCGGCCCGTGCGTTGGTGTGGGCCCCGACGCGCAGGTTCTCCTCGACGTTGAACTCCGCAAACACGCGACGGCCCTCCAGCACCTGCTTGATTCCCAGCCCGACGATCTGTGCGGGTGAACGCCTGTGGATCGGTTTCCCGTCGAGGGTGATTTCACCCTTGGTGATGTCGCCCTCGTGGACGCCGAGAAGTCCGGACAGCGCGCGCAACAACGTCGTCTTCCCCGCGCCGTTCGCTCCGAGCAGGGCCACGATCTTCCCCTCGGGCACCTCGATACTGATCCCTCGCAGGACGAGGATCACGTCGTCGTACACGACCTCGAGGTTCTTTACCGCCAGCAAGCCTGGCCTTTCGCCGGCTCAGGGCCTGGTCGGGGCAGATGTTACGGGGAATGCGCCCGCCCATGTGGCCCAGACGTCGAAAAAATATCCGCCCGGCACGCCACGGGCGAGGCCTCAGCGACAGGTCGCGAACTCCTCCCGCCGGGAGAGTGACGGCAGGAGTTCGCCGGTGCCGCGTCGAATCTCCGCGTATCGCAGCTGCCGCCACGTTTCCGCCACCCCGGAGGTCCCCGGTCGTGTACGCCGCCACACCCGCTACCTCACCCCGCATGCGTCGTGCACTTGCCGCGATCGGCGCCGTGGCACTCCTGGCGGGGATGCTGCTGGCCGTCCCGGCGCGGGCCGCGGAGCCCAGGATCATCGACGACATCGTCGTCCGCTCGGACGACGGGGTCCCGATCGTCGCGACGCTGATGCTCCCTCCAGGTGCATCGAGGAAGCACCGGGTGCCCGCCATCCTGCAGACCCACGGCTGGGGCGGGACGCGCCAGCGCACGCCCGACGGCACAGCGGGACTGCTGCTGCAGCGCGGCTATGCGATCCTTACGTGGGACTCCCGTGGTTTCGGCGAGTCGGGCGGCGAGGCGAACGTGGCGGCGCCACAGTTCGAGGTGCGCGACGCCAAGGCGCTCATCGACTACCTGGCGGCACGTCGCGAGATCCGCCGCGACGGACCAGGCGACCCCCGGGTCGGGTGGATCGGCGGCTCCAACGCCGCCGGCATCCAGTTCAACACGGCCGCCCTCGATCGCCGCGTGGACGCGATCGCGCCGGAGATCTCGTGGGGGGACCTGCCGCAGGATCTCGTCCCGAACCAGGTTCCGAAACTCGGCTGGAACGAGCTGCTCTACGGTGCCGGCGCCGCCGGTGCTGCAGCCGACGGCGTGCAGTCGCCGGCCGGCACGCAGCTCGGCGTGTATGCAAAGCAGATCCACGAGGGCCACGCGCAGATCGTCACGACGGGTGAACAGAGCTCCGGCATCACGCGGTGGTTCTCCCGCCGCTCGACGACACAGCGTTCACAGCGGATCAGGACGCCGACACTGATCATTCAGGGGTCGATCGACACCCTGTTCCCGCTGGAGGACGCGTTCGACAACTACCGCAGAATCGCCGCCAACGGCACGCCCGTGAAGCTGATGGCGTACTGCTCCGGCCACTCGCTTGCGGGCTGTCAGTACCCCGGCGGCGCGACCGGGTATCCGAAGGGTCTGCCCAGCGGCGAGCTGCCGCTCTACCAGCTGCGGATCATCAACTGGATGGACCGCTACGTGAAAGGCCGGCGGGGAGTGGACACCGGCCCAGAGGTCGAGTGGCAGGCGCAGAATGGCCGCTATTACGGCGCCAGGCGCTTCCCGCTGCCGGGAACGGAGATGGTGCGCGGCAACGCGATGACAACCGGTGCGCTGATCGGCCCCGGCCGCACCGGAGGGGACGGGCCCGCCAACGGAGCACCCGCGTCCGCTGACGAGCTTGGCGTCACGGCCGCGCGATCTGTGATCCTGCCCGGCGCCAAGAACGTCAGGACGATCTTCGGGGTACCGCGGGTCAGGCTGACGGGCTCGGCGCGGGGTCTGGCCTCGCACGTCTTCTTCGAGCTGGTGGACGTGGCTCCTGACGGCACCCGCGTCACGCTCGATGATCAGACGATGCCGATCCGTCTGGGCCATGGCGACGTGAGGCGGACCTTCGACCTGCACGGCGTCGCCTGGAAGCTGAAGCGCCGGCACGCCCTTGAGCTGGAGATCACCACCGGGTCCGCGCAGTACGGCGTCCCTCGGCAGGGGGCGTACACGGTGGACCTGCGTGCCGTGACGGTGCTGCCCATCTCGTGATGTCGCGGGGACGGGTGAAACCCCGACACGCCGGGTACGGGTGACAGCCCGACCGGAGGCCTGATATGGACACACCACTCATCATCACGATCATCGTCATCGCCGTCCTCGTGCTGCTGGTGCTCGCTGTGGTCGCGCCAAGGATGCGGCGAAAGCGGGACGAGCAGAAGCATGAGCAGGCGCGTGGCCACATCCGCGAGTCGCAGCAGCTGGCGAACCGCGCGGAACAGGAACACGCGGCCGCCGAGGAGCAGATTGCGCGTGCGCGCCGGGAACAGGCAGAAGTCCAGGAGCGTGCGGCACAGGCCGAGCGGGAGGCCCAGGAGCGTCTCGACACTGCGCAGCGGGAACGTGCGGAGGCCCAGCAGCACCACGACCGGGCGCAGGAGCTCGCGCCGGACATGACACCGAACGGGCACGACCACGACGACGCCCGCGACCGGCGGTAGGCGTGTACGCCTTCGGCAGGTGCGGCCTACCTGCCGAAGCGTCGCAGTCGCAGCGAGTTCGTGACCACACTCACCGACGAGAAGGCCATGGCAGCGCCGGCGATGACCGGGTTGAGCAGCCCGACGACGGCCAGCGGGATCGCTGCCGTGTTGTAGCCGAACGCCCAGACGAGATTCTGCACGATCGTGCGGTAGGTGCGGCGTGACAGCGCGATCGCGGTGGCGACGCCGTCGAGGTCGCCCCGCATCAGCGTGAGATCCGAGGACTCGATCGCGACATCGGTGCCCGTCCCGATCGCGATACCGAGGTCTGCCTGCACCAGCGCGGGGGCGTCGTTGACGCCGTCGCCGACCATGGCGACGACCTGCCCCTCGCCCTGGAGCCGCTTCACCTCGCTCACCTTGTCGGCGGGAAGCACTTCCGCCAGCACCCGGTCGATGCCGACCGCCCCCGCGATCGCATCGGCCGTACGGGCGTTGTCACCGGTGATCATCGCGACCTGCAGCCCCATGCGGTGAAGACGGTCGATGCTTTCGCGGGCGTCCTCCTTGACCGTGTCGGCGACGCCCAGCACCCCGTGGACCTCCCCATCCCATCCGGCGAACACCGCGGTCGTGCCGTTCCCTTCGATCCGCTCGGCGGCGTGTTCGAGCCGTTCCGGGAGGACCAGTCCCGCCTCGGCGACGAGCTTGCGTCGTCCCACCCATACCGTGAAGCCGTCCACGTCGGCGCTGACACCGTGGCCGGCCACCGAGGAGAAACCGGTGGCGGAGGGCAGCGCAGCGCCCCGTCGTCCGGCGCCGTCCACGATCGCGCGGCCCACGGGATGCTCGCTGTCCCGCTCCGCGGCGGCGGCGCGCGCAAGCAGGGCGTCCTCGTCGACGCCCTCGGCGACCACGACGTCGACCAGCGACATGGCGCCGTGCGTGAGGGTCCCGGTCTTGTCGAACACGACGGTCGTGATGCCGCGCGTCCGTTCGAGCACCTCGACGGACTTGATGAGCACGCCCAGGTCCGCGCCGCGACCCGTGCCCACCATGATGGCGGTCGGCGTTGCCAGGCCCAGTGCGCAAGGGCAGGCGATGATCAGCACCGCCACCGCACTGAGAACCGCCCTCGAGACGTCACCCGTGAGCACCAACCAGCCGGCGACGGTGAGCAGCGAGATCGCTATGACGGTGGGAACGAAGACTGCGGACACCCGGTCAGCGAGGCGCTGGACGTTGCCCTTCCCCGCCTGCGCCTCCTCGACCATGCTGACGATCTGCGCGAGCGCGGTCTCCGAACCCACGGCGGTCGCCCGGACCGTCAGGACGCCGCTGGCATTGACGGTTGCGCCGGCGACGCGGTCGCCCGGCCGCTTCTCCACCGGCACCGACTCACCGGTCAGCATCGACTCGTCGACGGCGCTGGCGCCGTCCACCACCTCGCCGTCGGTGGGGATTTTCTCGCCAGGCCGCACCCGCAGGAGATCGCCGACGCCGACCCGGTCGATCGGGAGCATGACCTCCTCGTCGCCGCGAATGACGCGCGCCTCCTTCGCGCCCAGTTCCAGCAGCGCGCGGATCGCAGCCCCAGCACGTCCCTTCGCCCGCGCCTCGAAGTAGCGGCCCAGCACCAGGAAGGCGATGACCAGCGCCGCGGTCTCGAAGTACAGCTCGTGCCCGTCGGTGACCAGGGCCCAGACCGAGTACAGGTACGCCGCCAGCGTCCCGATCGCGATCAGCGTGTCCATGTTGGCGGTCAGCTTGCGTGCCCGCTTGGCTGCCTCCCGGAGGAACGGCCACCCCACGTAGAACTGCACGGGAGTCGTGAGTGCGAACAGCGTCCACCGCACCCGCGGGTCCATCATCGCCTCGCCGCCGGCGAACATGGACAGCCACAGGATGACCAGGCTCAGCGGCCAAGCGATCAGGACGCGGCGCGACCATGACCGTCGCGCCGCCGCCTCGTCCTCAGCCGTGTGGTCCTCAGCAGCAGGCGCGTGCAGCCCGTAGCCGATGCTGGCCACCGCGGCTTCCAGTCCCGGCACGTCGACCTGCGGTTCGGCCTCGACACGAGCCCGTCCCGTCGCGAAGTTCACCTCGGCAACCGCCACACCGTCCTGTCGGGACAGGATCTTCTGGACCCGCGCAGCGCAGGACCCGCAGGTCATGCCCTCGACGGCGAAGTCGAGCCTGCGCGTGGCGTCGGTCTGTGTGGTGGTCATGGTGGTCATG
>WHTG01000107.1 GCA_009377835.1 Nitriliruptorales bacterium | reverse complement strand
GGTCCGCCCGCAACGCCTGCACGTAGCGTGGGATCTGATCGTCCAGCCCGGCGTAGGTGTTGAAGTAGCAGTAGTGGCAGCGGTGCGCGCAGAACGGGACGTGGAGATAGACGCCGGGAGGGCAGGACTCGGTCACCCCACCACCGTCCCGGCTATCGATCGTCGCCGACGGACAGCGCCGCCACGAACGCCTCCTGCGGGATCTCCACCGCACCGGCGTTCTTCATCCGCTTCTTGCCCTCCTTCTGCTTCTCGAGCAGCTTGCGCTTGCGCGTGATGTCTCCGCCGTAGCACTTGGCGAGGACGTCCTTGCGCTTGGCCTTCACGGTCTCGCGGCTGATGATCTTGGAGCCGATCGCCGCCTGGATGGGCACGTCGAACATCTGCCGGGGGATGAGTTCCTTGAGACGGTGGACCATCCCCTTTCCGTAGTCGTACGCCTTGTCGGTGTGGACGATCGCACCGAAGGCGTCCACCGGCTCGCCGTTGAGCAGGATGTCGACCTTCACCAGCTTCGAGCGGCGCATTCCCGCCGGTTCGTAGTCCAGCGACGCGTAGCCTCGGGTCGACGACTTCAGCCGGTCGAAGAAATCGAAGATGATCTCCGCCAGCGGCAGCTCGTAATGCAGCTCGACGCGTTCCTCCGTCAGGTATTCCATCTTCTGCATCGTCCCGCGGCGTCCCTCGCACAGCTGCATGACCGCGCCGATGTACGCGCTGGGACACAGCACCATCGCGTTCACGACCGGCTCCAGGATGTGGTCGATCTTGTTCGGCGGAGGGAGCTCTGCGGGGTTCGAGACGGTGACGACCTCCGCCTCGTTGGGCTTGAGCAGAGTCGTGTCCAGGTGCACCTCGTACGCCACGTTGGGCGCTGTGGTCACCAGCGCGATGTCGAACTCCCGGTCGAGGCGCTCGGAGATGATCTCCATGTGCAGCAGACCAAGGAAGCCGCAGCGGAAGCCGAACCCCAGCGCGACGGACGTCTCGGGCTCGAAGTTGAAGCTGGCGTCGTTCAGCCGCAGCTTCTCCAGCGCTTCGCGCAGGTCGGGGAAGTTGTCGGAGTCGACCGGGTACAGACCGGAGAAGACCATCGGCGTCGGTTCGCGATACCCGGGCAGCGCGTGAGGTGCGGGGTTGGCGTGGCTGGTGACCGTGTCACCGACCTTCGCCAGCCCCACCTCCTTGATCGCGGCGGTGAAGTAGCCCACCTCGCCGGGGCCAAGCGCGTCGATCGGCTTCGGCTCGGGTGAAATGATCGCCAGCTCGTCGATGTCGTTGTGGAACCCGGTCGCCATGAGGCGGATGTCCATGGCCGGGCGGAAGATCCCGTCGACCACACGGATGTACGTCACGACGCCGCGGTACGCGTCGAACACCGAGTCGAAGATCAAGGCACGCGGCGGGTCATCGGGAACACCCACGGGCGCGGGGACGCGCTCGACGATCCGCTCGAGCACCGCAGGCACCCCGATGCCTGTCTTCGCACTGACCGCCAGGATGTCCGTGGGATCACCGCCGAGTAGCGACGCGATCTCCTCGGCCACCTGTTCCGGCCGCGCCGCCGGGAGGTCGATCTTGTTCAGGACCGGTATGACCTCCAGGCCCGCTTCGATGGCGACGTAAAGGTTGGCGATCGTCTGCGCTTCCATGCCCTGCGCCGCATCCACCAGCAGAACGGCGCCTTCGCACGCATTCATCGCCCGGCTCACCTCGTAGGAGAAGTCGACGTGGCCCGGTGTGTCGATGAGGTTGAGCAGGTATTCGCTTCCGTCACGAGCGGTGTAGGGCATGCGAACGGCCTGGGCCTTGATGGTGATGCCGCGTTCCCGCTCGAGGTCCATGCGGTCCAGGTACTGCGCACGCATGTCGCGGCCGGCGACCAGGTTGGTCTCCTGCAGCATGCGATCCGCCAGCGTCGACTTGCCGTGATCGACGTGCGCGATGACGGCGAAGTTGCGGATGCGGTCGATCGGATACGTCATGGCGGTCCGGCAAGGCTACTTGGCAGGGATTGTCCGGCGAAGTTTCGGCGGCATGGCTGGTGGCCGGCGCGACGGGGCGTGTGGACGCAACCGCGTCCGCCTCGCTACACTTGCCCACCGGCCCAGGATCGGGCTGTTTTCGTTCTGCCCCCGAGTTCAAGGTCTTTCTCGACATGGCCAACATCGCCAGCCAGATCAAGCGCAACCGCCAGACGGTCGTGCGTCACGAACGCAACAAGGCGACGCGCAGTTCGTTGAAGACCAGCCTGAAGAAGTTCCGGGCCGCCGTCGAAGCCGGCGAGGCCGACGCCGCGACCGAGGCGTATCGCGTCGCGGCACGTGACCTGGACAAGGCCGCGCGGAAGGGCGTCGTGCACTCGAACTTCGCGGCGAACCACAAGTCACGCATGGCCAAGCATCTGGCGTCGCTGTCATAGCGGCCGGCGCGTGAATTCCAGCGGCACCCCGGGGCGGGGTGCCGTTTCCGTTGGAGCACTGGTCGACGGGTACGACTGCGTCCTGTTCGACATCGATGGCGTTGTCCGGGTCGGCTCCCAGCCGATAGCCGGCGCCGGCGAGACCGTGGCGGCGGTAAGGGATCGTGGCATCGCCACGGCTTTCGTGACGAACAACGCGTCGTCGACGCCCGCGGAAATGGCGGGCAAGTTGGAGGCGGTGGGTGTCGCGGCCACGCCATCCGACATCGTCACCTCGGCACTCGTCGCAGCGGAGATGCTCGACCCGGGCGTGCGGTGTCTGGTCATCGGGATGACCGGCATCCACGAGGCCCTGACACAGCGCGGGTGTGCCGTCGTCACCGATCCGCAGGACGCCGACGCGGTGGTCGTGGCCTTCGACCGCGGCCTGGTGTGGGACGACCTGCGCCGCGCGACACTCGCGCTGCACAACGGTGCGCGGTTCCTGGCCACCAACGACGACGCGACCTTCCCCTCCCCCGAGGGGTTGTGGCCAGGCAACGGGTCGGTCGTCGCGGCGCTGGAACGCAGCTCCGGCAGGACCGCGGAGGTGGCCGGCAAACCGCACGCCCCGCTGCTGTTGGCCGCTGCGCAGCGCTGTAACGGCGGGCGTGTGCTATTCGTCGGCGACCGCCACGAGACCGACATCGTGGGAGCCGCCGCGCTCGGATGGGACAGCGCCCTGGTGCTGTCCGGTGTGACCAGGCCGGTGGACATCCCGTCGCTGGACCCGCAGCCGACCTTTGTGCTGGACTCCGTCGTCGGCCTCCTCCGGCCCTCGCCGGCCTGACGAATCAGCGGGGCGCCGACGTTACGGCACCCGCGGACGGGGTAGGACGGCGCCGAAAGAATCGCCGGGGGGCGGCCCACGCCCCTGATGAACCTGGTCAGGAGCCACGGCCGCATGAGCCTCACACCCCACGAGCTTCACCTGCTGCATCGCGGCACCGTGCGACACCCGGCGGTGCCACCCCCACGGGGACCGCTGACCGAGTTCCTCTTCGGATGGCTGTCGCGGCCGGTGACGACGCTGCCGGCGTGGCCCGCCGCGCCGGTGGACCTGCTGACCGACGAGGACGCCGTCCTCGCGCTGTACGTCTGCTACGAGCTGCACTACCGGGGCTTCGACGGGGTCGACGAGAACTGGGAGTGGGAACCGTCCCTGCTGGGACTTCGCCGCGAATTGGAAGCCGTGTTTCTGGCGGACGTGCGCGACGTGGCGGGGCCAACACTCCGCACCGGCGACGTGGAGGCGGCGCTGCGGAACCTGCTGGCGGCCGGCGACGGTCCATCGCTGTCGGAGTACGTGGCCACCGACAGCACCATCGAGCAGCTGATGGAGTTTCACGTCCACCGCTCGGCGTATCAGTTGAAGGAGGCGGACGCCCATTCATGGGCGCTCCCGCGGCTGTCCGGCACTGCGAAGGCCGCACTGGTCGAGATCCAGGCGGACGAGTACGGGCAGGGCGTCGAGAAGGACATGCACTCGGAGTTGTTCGCGCTGTGCATGCGCGAGCTGGGGCTGGACGACACCTACGGCGCCTATCTCGACGTCATCCCCGCAGCGACGCTTGCGACGGTGAATCTCGGGAGCTTCTTCGGCCTGCACCGCCGGTGGCGCGGTGCGCTGGTCGGTCACCTGGCGGTGTTCGAGATGACCTCAGTCGAGCCCATGGGCCGGTATTCGATGGCGTTGCGGCGGCATGGGTACGGTTCGTGGGCACGGCTGTTCTACGACACGCACGTCGTCGCTGACGCCCACCATCAGACGCTGGCGGCGCGCGATCTGGCCGGCGGATTGCTGCGTGCCGAGCCGGAGCTGTGCGATGACGTCATGTTCGGTGCACAGGCGCTGAGTGCGCTGGAGGGCCGGCTCACCCGCCACCTGCTGGATCGCTGGGCCGCCGGGCGGTCGTCCCTGCTCGCGCCGGTCGCCGTCGCGTAGGCGCACCGCGCGGGGGTCAACGTCGGCGCCAAGGCCAACCCCGTTCGCATCCGTCCCCCCTGGGACACGGATCCGAAGATCTTCGGGTTCGGGCGGGGGGTTGGGTCCTGTCAGGAGGAGGCGCGCGTGGCCACGGACACGACCGCCCTCTCCAGAACGAAGCGCGCCGGCAGTTCGCCGCCCTTGATCTCGCGGTCAGCCCGGGCCAGCTCTGCGTACGCGTCTGTGAGTTCTCCGGGCCCGAAGTTGCGGCGCACGGCCTTCAACCGCCGCGCCTGGCCAGCAGAGATGTTCAAACCGACGGATTTCGGCTCGAGCTGGCCGGCTACGGCGACGATCGACCGCAACCGGTATGCCAGGGCGCCAAGCACCATCACGGGATCATCGCCGGATTCGAGGACGCCGCTGAGCAGCTCCAGCGCCTGGGTCGGGTTGCGGTCGCACATCGCATCCGCGACGGCGAACGAACCGCGGCTGCCGTGCCCGACGACGAGCGCCTCAACCTGCGCCGCCGTGACCGTGCCCGCCGGTGCTGCAGCTGCGACCTGGCTGACCTTCTCGACGATGCTCGGAACGTCCAGTCCGGCGTGCGCCAGGATCGCGCCCACGGCCGCCTGATCGGCCGTTCGTCGGTGCCGGCGAAACTCGTCGACGACCAGCAGCGACCAGGCCTTGGTATCCCACTCCCTGGGCGGCATCACGTCGGTTCTACCGCCCAGCGCCTTGATCCTCCCCGCCAACTTTTGGATCTTGCCGGTCCCGCTGGCCAGCAGGATGACCGTGGCGTCCGGCGGTGGCCCCTCCAATTCGACAAGCAGCGCGCTCGTCGCCCCGGCGGGCAGGTCCTGCGCATCCCGGATCAGAACGGCTCGGGGTTCGCCGAACAACGATCCCGTGCGCAGATCCGGCAGATCGCCATCCTTGAGCTCGACCGCACGAAGGTCGGTCACGTCCAGCGAGCCGCCTACACGAAGCTGTTCGAGCACGACGTCTGCGGCACGGCGAAGGAGCAGCTCCTCAGGTCCGACGAGGAGGCGGATCGACGGCCCAGACGACATCGCGGCAGTCTATGCACCGGTGGGCCGCCGCCCCCAGTGTGCCGGCGGCCCATGGCGTCAGGCGACTCCGTCGGTTCAGTCTCCGCCGCCTTCGCCGCCTTCGCCGCCGCCCTCGCCTTCGACCTCGGCGTTGATGCCGTCCTCGCCGACGCTGCCCTGTGCGTTACAGGCGACGGCCCCAAGCGCCAGCAACGCGACGAGGATGGCGGTGCTCACTCTGCGCGCAATACCCATGGCAACCTCCAGTCGGAGCGTTTGCGACTCGATTACCCGCCGCGAGCCGGACGCCAACGTGGACACCCGGGCAGGGTTCAGTCGGCTCGCACCGTCCCGTCGGGGCGGCGAATCACCATGTTGATGTTGCGCTGGGCCGCCAGTTGGCGACCGGCGTCCATCGCCTCGTCCATATCCATCATCCCGCGCTGACCCGGTACTGACCGACACCACGACGATGCAGAACAACGATTGCGAGCGGCCCCGCAAGCAGGCCCCCGGCGATGAGGTTGAGTGCCGCGTACCCGACCAGACCGAGCAGCAGACCCGAACCGACCGCCGCCCCCGCGCCGATGATCCAGGTGAGCGCCTCGACCCGTCCTTGCAGCTGCACCCGGACGACGGATGCCAGGCCGCGGGTCAGAAGGGCACTGGCCGCCACGAACCCGAGGCACCATCCGAATCCCAACGCGAACAGCGCCGCCCCGAGAACCAGCTGCGACGACGCCGGCGCGGTGGCACCCGCCACCGCTGCGAACAGCATGGTCCCCAATCCGCTCAGAATGACCGGGATGCTTCCGAAACGTCCGGCCAGCCATCCCGCCACCGGAGCGAGGGCGAACATCCCAAAGGTGTGCGCGCTCATGATAGCCCCCACGCTGGAGACGCCGTGACCCCCGCTGTGCACATGAACCGGCGTCGCGGTCATCACGAGAAGCATCACCGCGAGACAGACGACCATGGCCGCGACGGCGACCTGGACGGTCGGAAGGGACCACGCCGACGTGCCGACATTCACCGCGGCGCCCGCGTCAGGGCGTGCGCGCAACTGGGCTGTGCGATAGCGCGGTCCGACCGCATGTGAGCCTGCAGCCAGGGCGAACAGCACGACGCCGGCGAGGAACCCGCCCGCCTCCACGGGAAGCGCGACCATGCCCGAGATGCGGCCGGCCGGGGACAGCGACAGCGGTCCGAGCACCGCCCCTATGGCCTGCGCCCACACCATCCATCCGATGACCGACGGCCGACGCTCTTCGGGCTGCAGCTCAGCGGCGGTGTAGCGAGCCAACTGGTTGGCGGCATGCCCGATGCCCACACCCCCAACGCCGAGGATCAGCATCGGGAAGCTGCCTATGGCGACCGCAACCGCGGACAGAAGACACGCACCAGCCCCCAACACGTAGATGGCGACGAAAGCCCTCTGGTGGCCGTAGCGGCTGATGAGCGCGCTCAGACGGGAGGCACCCAGGCCTGCACCCGCGAGCAGTGCCGCGACGGGCAGACCTGCGAGAAATGTCGAGCCGGTGATGTCGTGCGCGACCACAGGTGCCATCGTCACGGCGGCGTACGCGCCGCACGTCGCGACGACCACGCCGGCGAAGATCCCTCTGGTCGCACGGCCGACCTCCGGCAGGCTCGCTCCGGGCAAGGTTGAGCGTTGTGCAGCCTGCGTCATGAAATGTCCCCCATCATCGGCCCGCCCGGTCTCCTGGATCGCCGCCACACCTCGGCGGGCAGGCGGTCTCCCGGAGAGCATTGCACCAATGCGCTCGTGGGTGAATAGCTCAGGTGGACCAGATCCCTCGTCGACCGCGGCCGGTCACCGGGAATCTCGACCAGGCGATGCCGAGTCAACGTCGCGGTCCGACGGCGACCCTGACGGAGCCGTCGATGTCGGTCCGCAGCACCCTCGCGCCGACGAGATCGTCCAGTACGGCCGGATGCGGGTGTCCGTAGTCGTTGCCGGTGCCGACGCCGATCACCGCGGTGTGCGCACCGACAGCGTCGATGAATCCGGGCGTGTTCGTGTTGCCGCCGTGGTGCGGGACCTTGAGGACGTCGGCGCGCAGCAGGTCCGGCCGCGCAAGCAGTCGCCGTTGGCCTGCTTCCTCCACGTCCCCCGTGAGCAGAAGCGACCCGTCCTGGGCGGTCACCCGGAACACGAGCGAGTTGTCGTTGGGCTCCAACCCGAGGGAACCGTCGCCCGGGGGTCCCAGAATCTCGACAGTTGCCGTGCCGAGCTCAAACCGCTGGCCGGCTGCCGCCCTGATGACGGGCACACCGCGCTGCGCGGCGACAACCTCGGTCGCCACCGCCGACGCGGCAGGCTCATCCAGATCGGCCGGCGGTCGCGGACCGACCAGCAGGGCGCCGACGGTGACTCGCGTCAGCACGGCCGGCAGGCCGTCGGTGTGGTCCGCGTGCGGGTGGGACGCGACGACCACGTCGAGATGTCGAATACCACGGGCGCGAAGAACCTTGACCGCGCCGGTCTCGTCCGGACCGGCGTCGACGAGCATTCGCGCCGGCGTCTGTCCTGCCGGGGAGGGAACTTCGACGAGAAGCGCGTCGCCTTGTCCGACGTCCAGTGCGGTCAGGGTGAGCGCCTCGACGGAAGGCGGTGCCCGCCACGGTGCCGCGACCGCCACCAGTGCCACGACCGCCACCGCGACCGCCGGCACGGTGCGGCTGCGGCGCCGCAGCAGCAAGGCAACGGCGAAGAGCGCAGCGGCAGGTGTGAACAGGTGCTCCGGCCGCAGCGCGCCGGTGTCGGCGAAGACGCGACCTGACCACAGGATGACCGCGAGCGCCGGCGCAGCCATGGCGCCGACCGCCCCGCCGGCGGCCGCCGAAACCTGTGCCAACAGCGCCGCGACGATACCGATCGACGAAGCCACCGCGGCCGCAGGGACGGCCACGAGGTTGGCCGGCAGCGCGCCCAGCGGCAGCCCACCCTCCCTGAGAACCAGGAGCGGGGCGACCCCGACCTGCGCTCCGACGGTGGCGCCGACCAGGACACCCACCGACCGCGGTCCCGGCAGACGTCTGGCGATCGACGGCCCGGCGACGAGCACACCACCCGTGGCGAGAACCGAGAGCACGAACCCGAGCTGCGCGGCGAGGAACGGGTCGATCATCAGGAGCACGATGACCGCGATGCCCAGCGTGTGCCGCGTGTCGGCGCCTCGCCCTGTGGCCGCTGCGCCCAGAACCAGCAACGCCATCACCGCGGCGCGCAGAACCGACGGCTCGCCGCGGACGAGGACGACGAACCACAGCACCGCCAGCACCGCCACCCGCCGGCGCCCGCGGGCGCCGAGCCGGGCGGCAGCCCCCGCGATCGTTGCTCCCGCCAGCACCAGCGCGACGTTGGACCCCGACACCGCGACCAGATGTGTGAGACCTGCCGCGAGCATCGCGTCCTGGGCCGGCTCCGACAGCCCGGTCGTGTCCCCGACGACGAGTCCCGTGAGCAGGGACGCCGTGTCGCCGTCGAGGAACCGGCTGGCGGCTGCGCTCGTGCGCGCCCGCACGACATTGGTCGACCGGAGCAGAGCCGGCGGTGGGCGGATCACGTCCAGCGGCGTCGCGGGATGCAGGAACGTCGCTGCGTGCAAGCTGCGCAGATGAGCGTCGAACCCGTCGGTCTGCAGAGGTCGCGCGGTGGCTGTGAATTCCACGACGCTGCCCAGGGCGGGCGCGGTCTCGGCAACGTCGTGCCGGACCGCCGCCCTCTGACGCAAGGTCAGCCCGTCGACGCGTTGCACCCGCACCAGCAGCCACGCACCATGCTGTGTCGGCCGTGGCTCCGTCACGACCGTCGCGACGATCCGGGCCCTACCTCCCTCAGCCGCCAGCGCAACGAGCGGCCCGCGCGACAGCAGCAGCAGTCGTCCCCCTGCGATGCCACTGCCGATGGCGAGCAACGCCACCGCGGTCACCAGCAGACGCGCGCTCGGCCGTGGAACGACCGCGGTCATCAGGACCGCGGCCACCGCCGGCACAGTCACCCACCAGGGTCCAGGCCGCAAGGCACCCAGCCACAGGCAGCCGGCCAGCAGCCAGACTGTGGCCGAACTCACGGCACGCGCGGCCGGGGCGGCGGAACTCGAGGCACCTGCCGACGTTACGGCGGGGTTTGACCGCCGATTCCGAGCGCCTTAGTGCACTGTGGATACAGGGATGGCGCGGCTACGGCCGGAACGTCACCCGGCGGGCGGTCTGTGTCCGAGCGCGCCCTGCGGAACGGTTGCGGTCCTGGATCAGCTTTGCGGCGGCCCGATGTTGACCATCCAGGGAATGCCGAACCGGTCCACACACATGCCGAACTCATCCCCCCACACCTGCTTCTCGAGGGGAACCGACACGATGCCGCCGTCGGACAGTTTCTCCCAATAGCCGCGCAGCTCACCGCCGGCGTCCCCGCTCAAGCTCACCGTGATGTTGTCGCCGGCCTTGTGCTCCGTTCCGGGCGGAGTGTCGGCGCCCATGAGCGCGAACCCGCTGTCGGCCTCGAGCAGGCCGTGCATGATCTTGTCGGCGTCCGTGGACTCCGGCGCGCCGTATTCACCGAAGGTATTCAGCGTCAGGGTGCCGCCGAAGACCTGCTTGTAGAACTCCATGGCCTGCCGTGCGTTGCCGGCGAAGCTGATATACGGGTTGAGACGAGAAACCATCAGAGGCTCCTTCGAAGTGGCGACATCCCAGCAGCGTAACGGGTGCCCACCTGTGTCCAGGGTCGCCCTGGACGCTCACCCCTGCGGGTGTGGTCAAGCCCTGACAGGCGGTCGAACGGTTCTGGTTCACATCGAGTTTGCCGGCGCGGACCTACCTGGAGGAGCGCGCGCGAGGCCCAGAGACGCTTGCCTGCAGTGGGTTCAGCCGCCCCCAGCACTCAGACCGAGATTAGCTCGGACAGCGCCTGGAACGTCTTCTCGCCGATCCCCGGGACGTCGCGCAACTCTCCCACGTCCTTGAAGCCGCCGACGGAGTCGCGGTGCTGAATGATCCGCTCGGCGAGGACAGGCCCGATCCCGGGGAGCGTCTCCAGTTCTGGGACCGTCGCCCGGTTCAGGTTCACCGTGGCCGACCCGGCGCCGGGAGTTGCGCCCGCCGCCGCGGCTCCTGCCGTCTCGGACGCGGCGCTGTCCCCTTTCGCGGCCACCAGCACCTGCTCGCCGTCCGTCAGAACGCGCGCAAGGTTGAGGCCGTCGAGGACCGCTCGGCGCCTGGGTCCACCTGCCGCGGTGACGGCGTCGCCGACCCGGGACCCTCCGGGCAGGGTGTAGACGCCCGGGCTGACCACTGCCCCGGCGACGTGCACCACGACCTCGGCGTCCGAGATGGCCAGGCCCGGCGACGCGGACCCGGCAGCCGTCGGCACTGGGGTAGGCCCCTCGGGCAGCGCGCCGGGACGTGCCATCAGCCACAGAAACCCGACAGCG
>WHTG01000180.1 GCA_009377835.1 Nitriliruptorales bacterium | reverse complement strand
CCTCGACGATCCCGACGCGGCGGTGCGCGCCGCAGCCGTCGAGGGACTCGGATCGCTCGGCCATTGGCCGAGCGCGCCGTCGCTCAGCGACCGGCTCGGCGATCCCGCGTGGCCGGTGCGCCGCGCGGCCGGTCTCGCGCTGCGCCGTCTCGGCGGAACCGGACGGCTCTACCTGCGGCGGGCGCTCCAGGCCGACGACCAGTTCGCCGTCGACATGGCGCGGCAGGTGCTCGACCTCCCCGAGCGGGTCGCACGCGACGCGGTGAGGCACTGATGAGCGCCGAGATCGCTGCCGGCGTGCTTGCAGTCATCGGCTGGACCGTCCTCGCCTACTTCGCGGTCGTCAATGCCTTCCAGACCGCGTTGCTCACCAGCGCCGCGGTCGGACTGCGGCGCCACCGGCTGCAGGTCTGGGAGGAGGGTCGGATCCGGCTGCTCGGGTCGGAGACCGCGCCGACGATCAGCGTCCTGGCGCCGGCGCACAACGAGGAGGCCAGCGTCGCGGAGAGCGTCCACGCGCTGTTGACGCTGCACTATCCCGCGCTGGAGGTCGTGCTCGTCAACGACGGCTCGACCGACGCGACCCTCGAGGTGCTCATCCGCACCTTCGACCTCGTCCCCATCCATCCGATCTTCGACAACCGCGTCCCCACCAAGCCGGTGCGCGGCCTGTACCGGTCGCGCATGTACACGGAGCTGCTCGTCGTCGACAAGGACAACGGGGGGAAGGCCGACGCGCTCAACGCCGGGCTCAACTGCGCCACGGGGCAGCTGGTGTGCGCGATCGACGCGGACACCATCATCGAGCCCGACGCGCTGCTTCGGATCGTGCGGCCGTTCCTGGCCCGGGCGGACGTGGTGGCCGCTGGCGGCACGATCCGGGTGGCCAACGGCTCGCAGGTGCGTGGCGGGCGCGTCGTCGATGCCCGCGCCCCCAGGCGGCTGCTGGCCGGCTGCCAGGCGGTGGAGTACCTGCGGGCGTTCCTGTTCGGTCGCCTCGGTTGGAACTACCTCGGCGGCAACCTCATCATCTCCGGCGCGTTCGGGCTGTTTCGCCGGGATGCGATGCTCGACGTGGGCGGCTACGTGCACGACACCGTCGGCGAGGACATGGAGCTGGTCGCCGACCTCCGCCGCCGCGGCCGCGCCAACGGCACCGCCAGCCGCGTCGAGTTCGTCCCCGACCCCGTGGCCTGGACGGAGGTACCCGAGACGCTGCGGACGCTGGGCCGGCAACGCGACCGTTGGCACCGTGGGCTCGCCGACGTGCTGCGACGCCACCGTCGACTGTGCGCCAACCCCCGCTACGGCGGCCTCGGGCTCGTCGTCTACCCCTACTACCTCGTCGTCGAGCTGCTGGGCCCGGTGGTGGAAGCGCTCGGGCTGGTGGCGGTCGTCGCCGGCCTGGCACTCGGCGCGGTCGACGGCGCCTTTGCGGCCCTCTTCGTCGCGGTGGCCTACGGCTGGGGGCTCGTGGTGAACATCACTGCGCTGCTGCTGGAGGAACTCAGCTTCCGCCGCTACCGCCGCTGGTCCGACCTGTTCGTGCTGCTCGCCTGGAGCGTGGTCGAAGGCATCGCCTACCGCCAGCTCACGGTCGCGTGGCGGCTGCGCGGACTGTGGCGCTACCTGCAGGGACGCACCGAGTGGGGGGCGATGAGCCGCCGTGGCTTCGGCAGCCCACTGGAAGGCAGCACGTCCTGAGGCCGGATCTCATGCCCATCGATCGACCGACATGTCGGCCGTGCGTCGCTGCCCACCCCCATTCGCGGCGCGCCGAGATAGGCTGGATTGTGCGGTGAACACCACCGCACGCGCCTTCGGGGCAGGGTGAGTCGGCTCGAACCGGCGATTCCCGACCGGCGGTGTCCCGGGCCGGGAGGCCAGGGGAGCCCGCGACCCGTCGCTGCAGCCGCAGCGCCGGTGGATCCGGTACGCAGCACGCAAAGCCGGAGCCGACGGTGACGCCACGACGATGTGGTGAAGTCCGGATGGGAGAAGGCACGGTTTTCCGGCAATAGCACCTCGCCGGCGCCGCCGTGCGCCCACCCCGTCGTGCAAGGAGCAGACGCTGCGAGGAGGTTCGGGCATGCCGGACGACGCGACGTTCATGTCGCGCGCACTCGCGCTGGCGGCGCTCGGGCGCCGCACCGTGTCGCCGAACCCCATGGTCGGCTGCGTCATCGTCCGTGACGGCGAGGTCGTCGGGGAAGGTTGGCACCGCCGCGCCGGAGAACCCCACGCGGAGGCCGTCGCACTGCGGGCAGCAGCGCAGAAGGCTCGTGGCGCGGCCGCCTACATCTCCCTCGAGCCGTGCAACCACACCGGCCGGACCGGCCCTTGCACGACGGCGCTGATCGACGCGGGTGTGACGCGAGTCGTGGCCGCCGTCGCCGATCCTCATCCGATGGCTGCCGGCGGCGCGGACACGTTGCGTGCCGCCGGCATCACGGTCGACACAGGGGTCCTCGGGGACCAGGCGCGCCGCCTCAACGAGGTCTTCTTCCACGGCGTCCAGACCCAGCGCCCCTTCGTCGTCGCCAAAGTCGCCGCCAGTCTCGACGGCCGCCTTGCGGCGGCGGACGGCACGTCGCAGTGGCTGACCGGTGAGGCCGCCCGGCGCCGTGTGCACGAGTTGCGCGCCGAGGTCGACGCGGTGCTCATCGGCTCGGGCACGGTTCTGGCGGATGACCCGCAGCTGACCTGCCGCCTGGACGAGTACCGAGGACCGCAGCCGCTGCGGGTGGTGCTCGACCGCCGCGGCCGCGTCACGCACGAACATCGCGTCAACGACGCCGCCGCAGAGACCGTGATCTCACACGACAGCCCCGCCGACACCCTGCGCACGCTCTGGGACCGCGACGTCCGCAGCGTGCTTGTCGAAGGCGGCGCTGCCGTCCTGCACGCCTTTCTAGCGGCGGGCCTGGTCGACCGCCTCCACGTCCACGTCGCGCCGGTGCTGCTGGGGGAGCAGGGTCGGCCACTGCTTGCCGGACCCTGGACGCAAACGCTGTCAGACGCACCGCGCTGGAACCTGGAGAACGTGGAGCGGACCGGCGACGACGTCCTGCTTTCGCTGTCGCCCGAGAAGCCCGCCGCCGACGCCTTCCCACAGGACCACTAGATGTTCACCGGGATCGTCGAGGAGATCGGGACCGTCCGCGGGATCCGGCGCAACCAGGGTTCGGCGGTGCTCACGATCGACTGCCACGTGGTGACCGAGGATGCGCGCGTCGGCGACTCGATCAACGTGAACGGCTGTTGCCTGACGGTCACCACCCTGTCGGAGGCCGGCGGGTTCACCGCCGACCTGATGGGCGAGACCCTGGACCGAACGTCGCTGGGCTCCCTCGGTTCGGGCGCGGGCGTGAACCTGGAGCGTGCCCTGAGGGCTGACGGACGCCTGGGAGGTCACATCGTCCAGGGCCACGTCGACGGCGTCGGAACGATCACGCTGCTCGAGCCCCGGGAGGAGTGGACGATCATGCAGGTCGCCGCGCCGCAGCACCTGCGCCGCTACATCGTCGAGAAGGGCTCGATCACCGTCGACGGCACCTCGTTGACGGTGATGGAGGCCGACGGCGACCGATTCACCGTGGGTCTCATCCCGCACACAATGGCCGCCACCTCGCTGCGCGAACGCGCCGCGGGCGACCGTGTGAATCTGGAAGTGGACGTCATTGCAAAATACGTCGAGAACATGCTGCGACCACGCAGCGAGGAGCTGTCATGACCAGCGAGTTCGCGCCCGTCACCGAGGCGATCGAAGCCATCAAGCGTGGCGAGATCGTCGTGGTGGTCGATGACGCCGACAGGGAGAACGAGGGCGACCTCATCATCGCTGCCGAGGCCGTGACGCCGGAGAAGGTCGCCTTCTTCGTGCGTCACACGTCGGGAGTCATCTGCGTAGCCGCCAGCGGTCAGCGTCTCGACGAACTCGACATCCCGCTCATGGTGGCCGACAACACCGACGCCAAGGGAACCGCGTTCACCGTCTCGGTCGACTACCGCCACGGCACGACAACCGGGATCTCCGCCGCGGACCGCGCCGCCACCATCCGCGCCATGGCCGACCCTGCCGCGATGGCGACCGACTTCACGCGCCCCGGACACATCTTCCCGCTGCGCTATGCGGACGGCGGCGTCCTCAAGCGCGCCGGCCACACCGAGGCCGCGGTCGATCTGGCGCGTCTCGCCGGCCTCACACCGGCGGGTGCGCTGTGCGAGGTCGTCAACGACGACGGCACGATGGCGCGCCTGCCGCAGTTGCAGGCTTTCGCCGCCGAGCACCGACTGCTGGTCGTGTCCATCGCCGACCTGATCGCGCACCGGCGCCAGAACGAAAAGCTCGTGCACCGCGTCGCGGAGGCCGTGATCCCCACGCCGTTCGGCAAGTTCACCGCGGTCGGGTACGAGTCGGAGGTGGACGGTCATCAACACATCGCCCTGGTCTACGGTCACCCGGAAGGAAAGCAGAACGTGCTGGTGCGTATGCACTCCGAGTGCCTGACCGGGGACGTGTTCGCCTCCCTGCGGTGTGACTGCGGCACGCAGCTACACGACGCGATGCGCCACGTGGCAGCGGAGGGTGAAGGTGTCATCGTGTACATCCGCGGTCACGAAGGGCGCGGGATCGGGATCATGCACAAACTCCAGGCGTACAAGCTGCAGGACGGCGGAGCGGACACCGTCGAGGCGAACCTCACGCTGGGATTCGCCCCCGACCTGCGCGACTACGGCACGGGCGCGCAGATCCTCGTCGACCTCGGCCTCTCGACGCTGCGGCTGCTGACGAACAACCCGGCGAAGCGCGCCGGTCTGGAGGGCTACGGACTGCACATCGTCGAGCGGGTGCCGATCGAGACGACGCCGACGACGGAGAACCTGCATTACCTGGAGACCAAACGCGACAAGCTGGGCCATGATCTGGCGACGCTGGATGGCACGATGACGGCCACGCCGGCGCCTGACGAGGCAATGCCGGAGTCGCCCACCGCTGAGGGCCTGTAGACAAAGGGGAGTTCATGAGGGTCCACGAAGGGTCGCTGGACGGCACCGGCCTGCGCATCGGGATCGTGGCCGCGCGCTTCAACGAAGTGGTCGTGCGGCCACTGGTCGACGGTGCGGTTGACTGCCTGCGGCGTCACGGCGTCGCCGAGGACGACGTGGAGGTCGCCTGGGTTCCCGGCGCGTTCGAGATCCCGGTCGTGGCCAGACGACTCGCCGACAGCGGGCGGTTCGATGCCCTGGTGGCGCTGGGCTGCGTCGTTCGCGGACAGACGGCCCACTTCGAGTACGTGGCAGGTCAGTCGGCGGAGGTGGGAGCCGTCGCCACGCAGACGGGTGTGCCGGTCATGTTCGGTGTGCTGACGACGGAGACGTTCGAGCAGGCGGTCGACAGGTCCGGCGGGAAGATGGGCAACAAGGGGTGGGAGGCGGCGCAGGGGGCGATCGAGACCGCGCGCCTGCTCGCGGACCTGAAGTAGCTGACCCATATGGACGCGGCAGTCACCGCGGCGTGCGGCCTGCTGGGGTTGCTCGTCGGATCGTTCGCCAACGTCGTCATCCAGCGCGTGCCGGCGGGGGAGTCGATCGTGTCGCCACCCAGTGCCTGTCCCAACTGCGGCAACCGGATCGCGCCCCGCGACAATATTCCGATCGCCTCGTGGCTGCTGCTGCGCGGGCGGTGCCGCAACTGCAAGGCGCCGATCTCACCGGAGTATCCGATCGTCGAGGTCTTGATGGCGGTCGTCTTCGCCGCCGTCGGCGCCCGCGTGGGTGCTGACTGGTCGTTACCCGGATTTCTGCTGTTCGCCTGGCTGCTGATCGTCGTCTCGGTCATCGACCTGCACACACGCAAGATCCCCAATCGCCTGACGTACCCGCTCACGCCGGTCCTGCTGGTGCTGATGGCAGCCGCGGCGCTGGCGTCGGGGGAGCCGGGGGCGATCGTCCGTGTGATCGTCGGCGGTGTCGCGGGCTTCGCAGGGCTGCTCCTGCTGGCACTGATCCAGCCCAAGGGCATGGGGATGGGGGATGTGAAGCTCGCCGGGTTCATCGGGATCGCCTTGGGCTACCTCAGCCTGTGGCACGTGCTGCTTGGAATCTTCGGTGGGTTCTTCATCGGGGGCGTCGTCGCCCTCGTCCTGCTCTTCACCCGCCTGCGTGACCGCAAGGCCCGGATCCCCTTCGGCCCGTACCTCGCGGCCGGGGCCCTGGCCGCGCTGTTCGTCGGGCAGCCTCTGAT
>WHTG01000094.1 GCA_009377835.1 Nitriliruptorales bacterium | reverse complement strand
CTCGTGGGCGGCGGAAAAGGCCGGGAGATCCCCCCTGTCGTCGCCGGCGTAGACGACGAACCGCAGGTTCAGCTCCTCGACGAGGGCGCGGACAGATACGCCCTTGTCCCAGTCGAGGGGGGGCCGCAGTTCCATGACGAACTTGCCTGGCTCCTGCGCGAGGCGCGTGTCGTGGGCGATGCCGGCACACACCTGCTCGACGAAGGCGCCGGCGCCTTCGCGGTTCTCGGCGTTGCGCCAGTGGACGGCCACGGCCAGCCCTTTGTCCTCCAGCAGCAGTCCCCGGTGTCCCGACAATGCCGCCGCGAGCCGATCCCGCGCCACGTCCAGGGCGGGCTGCCACTGCTCGGCCTCCGGCCTCACGACCGGGCGGCCGTCGCGCCACTCCTCCGTGCCGTAGACGCCCAGCAACCGGACACCGGCGACCGCGGCGCGATCACGTAGAAAGGCCGCCGGCCGACCGCTGACGATCGCCACCACTGCGAGGCGTCGCGCCAGCGCGCGCAGGGGGTCACGCAGGCCGCGCGTCATCGTCGAGTCCGAGGGGTCGGACACGATCGGCGCGAGCACACCGTCGAAGTCGAGGATCAACCCGGTGGTCGCCGGATCCTCGGCCACGCGCACCGCGAGCTGATCGGGGGTCAATGGATCCGCGCCTCGTGCGGCAGCGAGGCGATGATGTCTGCTTCCGCGTCGGCCAGTCGAGCCAGCCGCGCCTGCACGTCCTCGCCCGGACATTCCTGCGCGGCAAGTTCGACGAAAAGGCGGTAGTGCCCCGCCTCTGAGCGGGCGAGTTCGGCGTAGAACACGCCGAGGTCTGCCTCCAGCGCCTCGCCCAGCAGGTTCAGCCGCTCCCACGACCGTGCCTCGATCAACGCCGCGCACAGCAGCCGGTCGACCAGTGCCGCCGGGCCGTCGCGCCGGCGCAGCGACAGCAGCCGGGCCGCGTAGCGGTCGGGCAGGTCACGGCGCAGCTCCCAGCCACGTGCCCGCAGGTGTCCGAGTACCTGGTCCAGGTGACGAAGCTCCTCGCGTGCGAGCTTCGCCATCCGACCGACCAGCGCGGTGCGCGAGGGCTCCTTCGACATCAGGCTGAGTGCCGAGAGCGCCGCCTTCTTCTCGGCGTGGGCGTGGTCGCTCATGGTGCCGTGCAGGTCGGCCAGCGCGACATCGGTCCACCCGGGCGGCGTCGGCACCTTCAGCGCCGCGATGCGCTCGTCGGGAACCCACTCGGTCACGCGTCGTCGCCCGCGTGGGCAAGGATGCCGCCCGGCCGGCCGCGTTGTGCCGCCACCAGCTCCGCCACGATCGACAGGGCGATCTCCTCGGGTGTGCGGCTGCCGATGTCCAGGCCGCACGGGGACCGTAGCCGGGCGAGATGTGACTGGGGAACACCCGCGTCGCGCAGCCGTCGAACGGCCGCCGGGGCGTGCCGGCGGCTGCCGAGCATCCCGACGAAGCCGGCCTTGCTCGCCAGTGCGATCCTCAGGACTGTGTCGACCCACGGGGCGTCGTGGTCGGACACGACCACCGCGTCGTGCTCACCCGGCGGCGCGGCGAGCAGGTACCGCTCGGGGTCGTCGGCTTTCACCTCGACCCCGGCGGCGACGTCGGTGTCGCCTCCGCGCGCAACCAGGACGGCACGCCGGCCCAACAGGCGTGCCTGCGCCACCAGCGCTCGTGCGACCGGATTGGACCCCAGGACGATCACCGCCGGCTCGGGATCGTGCACCTCGACGAAGAGCTCGATGCTACGCGGGTCGGCGGCGTCGCCCGTGCCGACCGTCCGCCGCAACGCCCCTCCGGCCTCGAGCGCCTCCGCGGCCACCGCCGCACCCGCGGTGTCGAACTCCGAGCAGCCAAGCGTGCCGGCGACCACGCCGCCGGCGTCCACCACCAGCTTCGCGCCGGTGTGGCTCGGCGCCGAGCTCCCGACGGCGACGACCGTCACGAGCACGGCCCGCCGGCCTTCGGCCCGGGCCCGCGCGAGCGCGTCGTACACGTCCATCAGTCCCCCGTCGCCTGCGTCGCGACCACGAGGTCCGCAACGGCTTCGCCGAAGAACTCGCCGAGCAGGTCGAGGTCGGCCATCGCGTCGCGGTCGCCCAGCAACCCGACGAACATGCTGCCGGCGTACGAACTGACGGCGACGGAGAGGGCGGCATTGCCCGACAGGGGAATGAAGGGGTAGCTCTCCTCCAGACGGCAGCCTGCCAGGTAGCGCGGCGACTGGGGTCCCGGCGCGTTCGACAGGGCGACGTTGTAGCGCTGTTCCGCCCATGCCACGCGGGCCGCCATCGCGTGGAGGTTGGGCGGCGCGTACCCGGCCAGACGGACCAGTGTCTTGGCGGCGATGGCCTGGCGGGCCTCTCTGGCCTGTGACATCTCACCCATGATGCGATACAGCCGCGCCGCCGGATCCATCTGCATGACTGGCAGCGGCGCCAGGACCCCAACAACGCCCGACCCCGCCGTGCGAACGCCCAGCAGGTTCAACTCCTCCGGTGCCGCGCCACCCTCGTGCACTCGCAGCGGCACCATAACGCGCAGGTCGAGGTCCTTGGTGTCGTATCCCCGCCATCGCAGCAACCGACCCACGGCGTCCGCGGTGACGGCGACGACGATGTCGTTGATGGTCGACCCGACGGCGCGGCGGATCTCCCGCAGGTCCTCCAGATCCAGCCGGACCATCGTGAAGCGGCGGTGTGGCGTCAGCGGGACGTTGAGGGGGCTGGACGGTGCCTGCTGTGCGAGGCGTACGACGACGCTGACGGCCGACGTCGCGGCGGCCGTAGCGGCGTCGACCAGTACGCCCGGGTCTGTGACCACCCGCTCAGCGGTCGTGCGCATCCCCCTCCCGAGGCGGGTGAGCACCGCGAGGCGCTCGCGAGCCGCATGCACCGCGAGGTTCAGCTGACCCGGCTGTGAGCGTGGCTCCCACCGCAGGGGGATGACGTCTGCGTCGGTGGGGTCCGGCGTGTCGTCGAGCATGACGCCGAAGGGGTCGTTGAACCCTTCGCCCGCCATCGCCAGGTGGACCTTGCGGAACACGGCGACGCGGCCACCCTCCAGGCCTTCGATGACGTACAGCTCCCACAATGGGCGGCTGCGATCCAGGGGGCGGGCGACGAGGCGGGACAGAAATTCCCCGAGCTGACCGGCGTCGCCCGGCGACGGCAGCGCTGCGTGGCGCAGGTGGTACGACAGGTCGAAGTCCACGTCGTCGACCCAGACCGGGCGTCCGGCCCCCGGCGGCGGGAGCTGCACCCTGCGACGGGCCAGCGGGACCCGATCGAGGCGCCGTTCGAGCGCCTGGGCGACCGTGCCGTACTCGAGCCCACCTGCGAACAGTCCCACCCCGCCCATCAGCAGGGGTGTCGCGCTGGTGTCCGTACTCAGCAGTGACGCGTCGACGATGGAGAGTCGGTCTGGCATGGCCGCCAGCCTAAAGCCGGCGTCGGACCGCCCCGTCAGGCGGTAGCCAGCGGCACCCGCGACGCGACCGCGACGGCGATGCGCGCCAGTTCGTCGAGCCGGCGCAGTTCCGGAACGCGGAACCGTGGACCCACGGAGCGGGCGACCACGACGGCGGCCGACGGCGTGTGCAGCCTCGCAGACGCCACTTCGGCGCGGTGGGGCAGCGCCGCTCGCCACTCGGATGGCATCCAGCTCGCCTGCGGCGTGCGTGTGGCGGAGCGCACCGGCAGGAACGGCGGCCGCAGACCGGCGGGACACGGTGGCGCACCGCCGGATGCCGCCATGACGCGTAGACCCTCGGGACTGTCCTCGACGGCCATCGCCCAGTCCGCCGCGAACACGGCCGGCAAGCCGCCGACCAGCGTCGGCAATGGGTCGAGCGGCGCCTCCGCCACGCTCGCGGCGAGTGCGGTCGCCGTCTGGTCACCTGTCGGGGGATGGGACGACAGCGCCTCGACGACGACGCCCGCGGCGCCGAGCGCGGTCGCGACAGCCGCGAATGCGCCCGGGCGGTCCGGCAGCGAGATGCGCGACGCGTACTGCATGGCCGGCACCGTAGGGGGGCGGTGTGTCACCGTAGGTGCGGCGGCGTTACCGCCTGGTAACGGCTTGAAGTTAGGCTGCTGACACTTGTCACCAGAAGGAACTGACGTGACCGACCCAACTTCTGCCGTCGCCTCGGCGCCGAACGGGCGCCACGAGGCCGACCTGCTGATCATCGGTGCCGGTCCTGCCGGTCTCTACGCGGCCTACTACGCCGGCTTCCGCGGGATGAACGTTGCGATCCTCGACTCACTCCCCGAGGCCGGGGGTCAGGTCACGGCGCTGTACCCGGAGAAGCTGATCTACGACGTCGCAGGGTTTCCCGCGATCAAGGGCCAGGAGTTGATCGACAACCTGGTCGAGCAGGCCGCGCCGTTCAACCCGACCTACTTCCTCGGCCACCGCGCGGAGGAGATGACCCACGACGAGGCCGCGGGCACGGTCACCGTGACCAGCCACAAGGCCATGGCGATCGTGTGCAAGGCGGTGCTGATAACCGGCGGCATCGGGACGTTCACACCGCGGCCGCTGCCCGACGCGGAGGAGTTCGAAGGTCGCGGCCTGCGCTACTTCGTCCCGAAGCTCGACGCGCTCGCCGACCAGGACGTCCTCATCGTCGGTGGCGGCGACAGCGCGTTCGACTGGGCGCACAACCTGCAGCCGATCGCCAGGTCGATCACATTGATCCACCGCCGCGACCGGTTCCGCGCACACGAGCACACCGTCGAACAAGTCCTCGAGTCGCCGGTGCGTGTCATGATCCACACGGAGGTCGCGCGCATCATCGGCGACGAACGGGTCAAGGCCGTCGAGGTGTTCAACAACAAGACCGACGAGCGAGAGATCCTCGACGTGCAGGCGGTCGTGGCGGCCCTCGGCTTCACCGCCGACCTCGGACCGCTGACGCGCTGGGGACTGCAGCAGGAGAAGCGGCACATCATCGTCGACACCGCGATGCGGACGAACCTGGACCGCGTGTTCGCGGCCGGCGACATCACCGAGTACGACGGAAAGGTGCGGCTCATCTCTGTCGGTTTCGGCGAGGCAGCGACGGCCGTGAACAACGCGGCCCCGGTCATCGACCCGTCGCTGAAGCTGTTCCCGGGCCACTCCTCCGACCAGCCGTAGCCCCGGTAGGACCGTGGCGCCGGTGCGCCCCCGCAACGACTACCGCCAGTACGACGACCTGGCAGCTGAGTGGTGGCGGACCGACGGCGAATTCGCGGCGCTGCACTGGCTCGCGGACGCTCGCGCCCGTCTGGTCCCCGAACCCGACCCAGGTGCGGTGGCGGTGGATGTGGCTTGCGGCGGGGGATTGATGGCGCCGCACCTGCGGGGGTACCGGCACGTCGGGGTAGACCTTTCGCACATGTCGCTGCAGCTCGCGCGCGACCACGGGGTCGAGGTCGTTCGCGGAGACGTCACGGCGCTACCCCTGGCAGACGAGTGCGCGGACCTCGTCGTGGCCGGGGAGATCTTCGAACACGTCGAGGATCTGGAAGCGACGGTGGCGGAGGTCGCGCGAGTGCTCAGGCCAGGTGGGACACTGGTGTGTGACACCATCAACAGCACGTGGTGGGCGAGGTTCTCGCTGGTCACGGTCGGAGAACGCATCCCAGGAGGGCCCCCGCCGCAATGCCACGACGCGCGCCTCTTCGTCGACCCGCGTCGCCTCGTCGCGCTCTGTGGGGACCACGGCATCGAACTGAAAGTCCGGGGACTGCGTTTCTCCGTGCCGCAATACGCCGCCTTCCTGATGTCCCGCGCCCGCCCGGTCCGCATGGTCCCCACGCGTTCCCTGGCCGCGGTGTATCAAGGGACGGGAACCAAGCGAGCGAGAGTAGATGACTGAAGCACGGCCCGACCCCCTCGCCCGCGCCCACGACTGCGCGCAACGCTTCGCCGAACGGGCAGCGGCCCACGATGCCGACGCATCGTTTCCTGCCGAGGACGTCCAGGACCTGCGCGACGCGGGGCTTCTGGGCCTGCTGGTGCCGACACGCTTGGGCGGCATGGGTGCAGGTTTCGAGGAGTACACGGCTGTGGCGACCGCCCTGGCGGCGGGCAGCGGCTCGTCGGCCCTGGTCTTCAACATGCACGCGTCGGTCACCGGTGCGCTGGCCGGTGTCCCCGACGACCTGGCCACGCAACTCGGGGCGCCCGAATGGTTCTTCGACGTCCGCGACGAGATGCTGCGCAAGGCAGTCGCCGGGGCGCTGTACGGCGTCGCCATCACCGAGCGCGGTGCGGGTTCCCGGCTGTCCGCGCTGCGGACGACATTCGAGGCGACAGACGGCGGCTACCGCCTGCGCGGCGAGAAGGCGGTGGCCACAGGCGCCGGGCACGTCGCGGCATATCTCGTGGCCGCGCGCAGCGCGGATGCGGACCCGGATGACGACCCGCGGGTGTCGTACTTCCTGGTGCCACACGGCGACGGTGTCACGGTCAACGCGACGTGGGATCCCCTCGGGATGCGCGCTACGGCGAGCAACGGCCTCTCCCTGGACGTCGTGGTTCCCGTGACGGCGCTGGTCGGCGGCATCGAGGGGCTGACGGTGCTGCTGGCGTATGCCATGCCCCAGTGGCTGGTGGCGTCGTATGCGGCCGTGTACGTGGGCGTCGCCGCGGCGACGCTGGCGGAAGCGGTGCGCTACGTCACGCGTCGCACGGTGACCGGACGCAAGGGCGCTCTCGCGCAGGTGGGATTCATCCGTGGCCGTCTTGGTCGCGCGGACGCCGCGGTCGAGGCCGCACGTCTGGCCTTGCGGGAAGCGGGGCGGCGCGTCGATGCCGCAGCGGGTGACACCGAGACCAACCGCGCGATCTACCGCGCGAAGCTGCTGGCGGGCGATGCGGCGATGGACGTCGCCGCGAGTTGCACCGAGGCGTGCGGTCTGGGGGCGCTGGTCCGCGGATCGGTCCTGGAACGCCTGTTCCGGGACGCCCGCAGCGGCGCGATCATGCCTCCCTCGTCCGACGTCTGCGCCGACGTGCTCGGCACCGCCGCACTCGGCTTGGATCCCATGACAGGATCGGAGATACGCCCATGGTGAAGGGGAGCATCACGGGCCGCGGGTGGACCGTGCCCGCGCCGATGCCGCAGGACACGCTGTGGGAGGATTTCTTCAGCCGGCACTACGCGGACAGCGGGTTGGCCCGCCGGATCTTCCAGCGCGCCGGCGTCGAACGCCGCCACGGTGTCGTCGATCCGCGCGAGGAGGACGTCAGCCGCTGGAGCACCGGGGCGCGGATGCGCCGGTTCGTCCAGGAGGCGATGCCGTTGGGGAAGGAGGCCCTGGCGGACTGCATGGCCGATGCGGGTCTGGCGCCCACCGACGTCGACGCGCTCACGGTCGTCTCGTGCACCGGCTACGCCACACCCGGGCTGGACATTCTGCTCGCCCGCGACCTCGGGCTGCGCGACGACATCCAGCGGACGCACATCGGGCACATGGGATGCTATGCCGCCATCCCGGCGCTGGCGACAGTGGCGGACGCTGCGGCCGCACGCGCCAAGACCGGGCTGATGCTGTGCCTGGAACTGACCAGCCTGCACATCCAGCCGGCAGCCGACGACGCCGAGCAGATGGTGGCGCACGCGCTGTTTTCCGACGCGGCCGCGGCGGTGGCGGTGGCTCCGGGAACCTCCGGGCTCCAGGTGGTGGACGTGGTCGCGCGGACCGATTCGTCGCGCTCCGCCCTCATGACGTGGGACGTGACGGATCTGGGCTTTCGCATGGGACTGTCGCCGCTGGTACCGGATGTGCTGGCCGAGCACGTGGTGGACGTGACTGCCGAGTTGCTGGGCCGCAACGGCCTGACTGCGGATGCTGTGAGTGGCTGGGCGATCCACCCGGGTGGGCCGCGCATCGTTGACGTCGTCGCGCAACGGCTGGGCCTGCGCGACGAGCAGGTCGGAATGTCCCGGGAGGTGCTGCGCGACTACGGCAACTGCTCCTCTGCCACGGTTCTGCTGATCCTGGACCGGATGCTCGATTCGATCGGTCCGGGTGAGCACGCCGTCGCGATGGCATTTGGACCCGGATTGACGCTGTATGCCGCACTTTTGAGCGGCGCGTAACCAACCCGGGTAGCGCCCGGGTTCAGCTGCGGCGGCGGCCGCTGCGCCGCGCTCGTTCCGTCTGCGAGCGGGCGCGGGCGACCTGGTCTGCCTCCGCCCGCAGCGTCCGGTAGCTCTCCCACCGTGCACGGGTGAGAGCACCGGACGCCAGCGCGTCCTGGACGGCACATCCCGGCTCGTGCTCGTGGGCACAGTCCGAGAAGCGGCACCGTGCAGCCAGCTGGTCCACGTCGGTGAAGGCCCCTTCGTCCAGGCTCCCCGCCGCCTCCCACATGCCGACACTGCGCAGGCCCGGGGTGTCGATGAGCAGCGCACCGCTCGGCAGGCGCAGCAGCTGCCGGTGGGTGGTGGTGTGCCGGCCCCTGCCGTCCTTGCGCACCTCGGCTGCGGCCAGGATGTTCTCCCCCGCCAGCCGGTTGGCCAGCGTCGACTTGCCCGCGCCGGACTGCCCGACGAGCACGACGGTGCGACCCGGCTGCAGGTGGCGGCCCAGTTCCTCCAACCCTGCGCCCGTTCGGCCGCTGAGCGCGACCACGTCGATCTCGCCGGCCTGCGCACGAGCGATGGCGCGGACCTGCTCGACCTCATCGACCAGGTCCGCCTTCGTCAGCACGATCACGGGCTCGGCGCCGCTCGCCCACGCCAGTGCCAGGAACCGATCAACGGCACGCGTGTGATACTGCGACGTCAGGGCGACGACGACCAGGACACTGTCGATATTCGCAGCCAGTGGTTGCGGCTGCGCCCGATCGTCGTCGCCGGCGTTGCGGACGAACACGCTGCGCCGCGGCAGGATCGTCTCCGCGACCGGCGGGCCCCCACCGGGATCGTGGCGCAGCACGACCCAGTCGCCGACCGTCGGCGCAGCCAGGGCATCGACCACCCGGCGGAACCGCGCGTGCTGGCGAGCCCGACGCGATCCTTGGGCAGTTTCGACCGTCAGCCAACCTCCGCGGTCGATTCTGCTCACGCGGCCAGGCCACACCGCCTCGGCGTCGCAGGTCGCGAAAGCCTCGTGGTGCAGCGGCGCCCAGCCCAGCTGGCGCAGGGCCTGAAGCCATCGCTCGTCCGTCACGCCCGAGCAGCCTACGCGGCGCCAGTTCGAAACCCGTGCGGAGGAGGTGCTCAGCGGCGCGAGGTCTTTGCCGGTGCGGTAACCGGCGGCTTGCGACGGGAGATCTCCGCGACCCGGCGCCGTGGAACGCGTCGGGTGCGAAGATCCCGCCCGACAGCACCGCCCGCCGCGAAGGAGCCAACCGTGATCAACGTTGCGCCGGACGGGCGCCGCCAGCCGCTGTTCCGCGGCGCCGGCGTCGCGCTGCTGACTCTGTTCGATCGCGACGGTTCCATGCTGGTCGACCAGACCGCCCAGTTCGCCGCGTCACGTGCCGAGAACGGGGCGGACGCCATCCTGGTCGCCGGGACGACGGGTGAGTTCTGGACATTGACGGCGTCGGAACGGCTGACCCTGGTCGAAGCGGTGCGCGCAGCCGTTTCCACGGACACACCAGTGATAGCGGGCATCGGTGCGCTCGATACGACAAGGACGCTGGAACTTGCCGCTGCGGTCGGGCGCACCGGCGCAGACGCTGCACTGTGCTTCGTGCCACGCGACGCCGATCCCACCCGCATCTTCCCGCAGCTGCGCGAAGCAGTCGGCGACCTACCGCTGCTGGCCTACCACTTCCCCGCCGCGGGATACACCCCGCTGCCGGTCGACCAGCTGCCGGCGCTGCACGTCGACGGCATCAAGGATTCGTCGGGCGACCCGACGCGGCTGGTCGCCACCGGCGGCGTACTCACACGCGGCGTGTACACCGGTTCTGCGCTGCTGTGCTCGCTGGCCTGCTCCATCCAGATCGACGGTGTCATCCTCGCGCTGGCGAATGCCGCGCCGGACTCGGCGCACGAGGCCGCCGGCGGCTCCCTCACCGCGCAGGGGGAACTTGCCCGGTTGCACGGCCGCATCGGCGGTGGGAGCCCGCCGACGGCGCTGAAGGCTCACCTCGCCGAACGCGTCGGAATACCTCCCTGGACGCGCGGCGTCGCGCTGGCCGACGCGACCTGACGCTACGCGTCTGCGTCCTCCAGCGCCTTGGCGAGGTCGTCCTTCGTCATGCCGGATCGCCCAGGGATGTCGCGCTGCTTCGCACGCTCGTACAGCTCGTCGCGTGACATTGCGGCGTATCTGCTCGGGTCGGCGGATGCTTGCTGCCGACGTTGCTTCGCCTGCTCCAGCTGCCGTCCCAGTTCGGCCAAGCGGTCCTTACCGAAAACCTCGCGGAGTTTGGGAAACAGCTCTGTCTCCTCCTCCTCGGCGTGGTGCTCGACGTTCTCGATGAGCACGCTCATCTTGGCGACCCAGGCGTCGTCCTCGGCCTCCAGCCCTCGGATCTCCGACATCAGGACGTCCACGACGTGGTGTTCCTCGACGCCCTCGTTCACGAGCTCCTCGGCCTCTTGTCCCACCTGCTCGGCGGCCGGGTAGAACACCTCCTCCTCGATGGCGGTGTGGATCTCGAGTTCGTGGAAGATCCGCTGCTGCAGCGACCGCATTCGGTTGGTGTCGGGGCGCTCCTTGGCGGTCTTGAACTGCGAGAACAGCTCTCGCACCGTGTCGTGGTCTTTCTCGAGCAGGGTCAGCGCGTCCACAGGCAGCTCCGATGGTGGGTGTCAGGCGTGGTACCCCGCACCCGACCCCCCGTAACGGGGCGGTACGCTCACCAGTTCCCGCGCAGGAAGTGGAACCCCCAGGGCGCCAGGTCCACGTACAGTCCCTGGTCGGCCAGCTCCGCCGGATCCGGCAGGAACCTGTGCTTCGCGAGTGGGTCGACCAGTTCCACCTGCCCGACCGGCGAACCGGCGTCCGGCCGGCACAACCGTCCCTGCGCAGCGTTGGCGGACAGATTCACGACGACCGTCACGGTCGAGTCCGTGGTATCCCACCGCCACGCCACAAGCCTGCGGAACGAGTCGTTGTCCGGCCAGCCCTCGACGCGCAGCAAGGTCCACTCCCCGCGGCGCACCGGCGCGGCCGTCGCCTCGGCGAGCAGCCGCAGCCAGAACTCCCGCAAACCGCTGTCGGCTGTCTCGGCGGGCCGCCGGCCCAGCTGCACCGGCGGTCGGACCCGCCGCCCGTCCAGCTGTCCCTCGTAGACCAGCAGCGCGCCCGGCAGCGTGGCAACCGCGACGGCAGCCACCGGCAGGGTCTCCCGCGCCAGTGCCGCCGCGACCCGCGGCTCGTCGTGGTTCTCCAGGAACCGCACCATCCGCCGCTGGTGGTTCGCGTCGGAGAGGAGGTGGCCGCGCAGCGCCACGGGATCGGGATGGACGACGAGGTCGTACAGCCGCTTGTCGTAGCAGTAGTCGAAGCCCTGCTCGAGCAGCACGTGCTCCAGATCCCAGTAGGCCTCCGCTGCGAACAGAAAGCCCGGCTGCTCTGTGCGAACCCCGCGGATCATCCCGGGCCAGAATTCGTCCGCCGGCGCTGCGCCGACACGTGCTCCCCACGTCGCGGCGAAGACGTCGTTGAGCAGCAGCATCGCCATGTCGCAGCGGACGCCGTCGCAGCGCTCGGCGATGCGGCGCAGCTGCTCGGTCATCGCGGAGCGTAGATCCGAGCCGAACGCGTTGACCTGGACGACGTCGGTCCACGCGGGGAAATGCGGGTCCCGGCCGAGGGCGAAGATCCGCCCGGCCACCTCGGCGAAGGACGCGGGGTCGCG
>WHTG01000137.1 GCA_009377835.1 Nitriliruptorales bacterium | reverse complement strand
TGAGGATGTAAGGCTCGTCGAAGACGACCTCCATCCGCTCGGTGTCGGTCACCATGTAGGGCGACACGTAGCCCTTGTCGAACTGCATACCCTCGACGAAGTCGAGCTCCAGTCCGAAGGTCTGACTCTCCTCGACGGTGATGACACCGTCCTTGCCTACCTTGTCCATCGCCTGGGCGATGACCTCGCCGACCTCGGGGTCGTTGTTCGCCGAGATCGTCGCGACGTGGGCGATCTCCTCCTGGGTCTCGATGTCGCGGGACACGGAGCCGATCTGCTCGACCACGCGCTCGACGGCCTGCTCGATGCCACGCTTGAGCAGCATCGGGTTGGCGCCGGCGGCGACGTTGCGCATGCCTTCCTTGACCATGGCCTGTGCCAGCACCGTCGCGGTTGTGGTTCCGTCACCCGCGACGTCGTTGGTCTTGGTCGCCACTTCCTTGGCGAGCTGCGCGCCCATGTTCTCGTACGGGTCTTCCAGCTCGATCTCTCGAGCGATGGTGACGCCGTCGTTGGTGATGGTGGGCGAACCCCACTTCTTCTCCAGCACGACGTTACGGCCCTTGGGGCCCAGCGTGACCTTGACGGCGTCGGCGAGCTTGTTCACGCCGCGCTCAAGGCTGCGGCGTGCGTCCTCGTGGAACTTCAGTTGCTTTGACATGTGTTCGAAGTCCTCCTACTGCTCGACGATGGCGAGAATGTCACGGGCCGAGAGGATCAGGTACTCCTCGCCGCCCAACTTGATCTCCGTGCCGCCGTACTTCGAGTAGACGACGGTGTCGCCCTCGGAGACGTCGAGCGCGATGCGCTCGCCCTGGTCGGAGATGCGACCGGGACCGACGGCGATGACGGTGCCCTGCTGGGGCTTTTCCTTCGCCGTGTCGGGGATGACGAGACCGCTGGCGGTCGTCTGCTCCGCCTCGCTGGCCTGGACGACGACACGATCCTCGAGGGGCTTCAGGTTGACCTTGATGGCGGTCGCCATGCCTGCCTCCTTGTTGTGGTTGTCAGATGAGTGAAACGTGCGGGTGCCCGCGGGCCGCGCGGCGACGACGCCACGTGACCTGGCACTCACGGGAGGGGAGTGCCACCGGCCACGTTAGCAATCTCCCCCGAGGAGTGCAAACGCACTGCCTCGCCTCCGAGTGAAGTTGAGCGTTCAATGCTCAACTCTGCGGGTCGGCCGAATTGGTCTCCCACAGCCGCTTTCCCTCAGCGTGACGAAGTGTTACCCTTGGTAATCCAAGACCCGTGCATCTGATGTCCACAGGAGCCAGTCGTGTCTGACTACCAGCGACGCCTCGGCAGTCGGTTGCGCGCGATCCGCCAGCAGCAGGGGCTGACGCTTCAGCAGGTCGAGGAGATCTCCGACGGCAAGTGGAAGGCCGTCGTGGTCGGTTCGTACGAACGCGGCGACCGTGCTGTCTCTGTGGCGAAATTGGCGGAACTGTCCGAGTTCTACAACGTCCCGGTCTCCGAGCTGCTGCCCAAGGAAGACCTCGCAGCGGCGATCGGCGCCTCCACCTCCCCGTCCCGTGTCATGCTCGATCTCCGCAGGCTGTCCCGGGCGGACCTCGACCCCGACCTCCGGCCGGTGTCTCGCTTCGCGCACACGATCCAGCTCCAGCGCGGCGACTACAACGGCAACGTCCTCACGATTCGCGGCGAGGACCTGCGGGCGCTGTCGGTCATCTACGGCACCGACGCCGAGGACCTGGTCATCCGCCTCGAGCACGAGGGCGTCCTGGCGTCCACGTGATGGGCGTCCCGGACATCTGATGGGCGTCCCGGGCATCTGACGGACGTGGGCTGACGGACGTCGGCTGAACGGTGGTCACCCAAGCGCGGTGGGTCTTTACGGTATGTCATGATTCGAGTACGCTGTGTCAACGCAACTGCACACACGGCTGGAAGATTTGTACGTGCCCGCAGCCCAGAAGGTCCTTGTGGTCCTCGCCGTCTGGTTCGTGATTGCGATTCCGGTCAGTGTGGCACTGGGCCGTTTTCTCAGTCGCCGCCCGAGCAGCGAGCCCCTTCTGCGCGGGAGTCCCGTCACCGCCCCAGGTGATAGCCCCACCGTCGAGGTGGACGTCCGGAATCGCGTGTTTGTCCACGACGAATCGACGCTGGACGTCGCGCACGGATGGGTTGAGAGCGTCTGAGC
The DNA here is from genome assembly GCA_009377835.1 of Nitriliruptorales bacterium. GTDB lineage: Bacteria > Actinomycetota > Nitriliruptoria > Euzebyales > Egibacteraceae > WHTG01. The sequence goes on along the minus strand of WHTG01000137.1, from coordinate 6,703 downwards.
GACGCCCGCGACGAATCACGGCAGTGAGCGCGCTCCGGGTCGCCCCAGCAGGCGGCGGCGGACCAGGGCTGCGGAGAAACGCACGGCGAATTTCGTGTTGTAGATGACGTAGCGACGCCATAGGCGTCCGGGTTCCTGGATCAGTCGGTGAAGCCACTCCATCCCGACGCGCTGCATCCACGCAGGAGGCCGGCGGATGGTCCCGGCGTAGTAGTCGAAGGCGGCCCCGACCGCGAGCATCGCGGCGTTGACACGCCCGAGGTGGTCGGCGACCCAGCGTTCCTGACGGGGACAGCCCCTGCCGACCAGGACCACCCCGGCGCCTGAGGTGTTGATCGCCTCGACGTCGGCGGCGTCCTCCTCCGGGGTCGCGTCGCGGAAACGGTCCGGCTGGATGCCGGCAAAGGTAAGCCCCGGATACCGGCGGCGCAGGTGGTCGGCCATCTTGTGGCACGTCTCGGGGGTGCTGCCGAACAGGTAGACGGCGACGCCTTCGCTCGCCGCCGCGGCGCAGACATGCCCGGTCAGGTCGGGCCCGTAGACGCGGTCGACAAGTTTCGCGTCCCACAACGCGTTGAGCGCCCAGCGGACCGGCTGCCCATCCGGCGTCACGATGTCCAGGCTGTTGACCTGCCGGCGAAGGTCGCCGTCTTCGGCGGCCAGCATCAGGCCGTGTGTTGCCAGGGCGGTGAGTCCCAGTGACCGTCGCTCGCGTGCCGCCGTCATGACAGCGTCGACGGTCTTGGCGTAGTCCGTCACGCTGACACCGACGCCGAACACGTCGGCCTTGGCGATGTCGGGTTCAGTCACGCCAGCGTTTGACGCCGTCGTCGTGGATGCTCTGTAGGGTCTTCGAAATGTCCATCGTCGGCTGCCACTGCGGATAGTCCGCACGGAAGCGGGTCACGTCGCTGATCCACCACCGGTGATCGCCGATGCGCGCCGTCTCGTCGTATTCCCAATGCAACGGCCGACCGGCGATCTCCTCACACAGCGCGATCGCCTCCAGCATCGAGCAGTTGGCGAAGCGACCGCCCCCCATGTTGTAGACGGCACCCGCGCGAGGCTCGCGGGCGAAGGCGTCAAAGGCTGCGATCAGGTCGGTGCTGTGGATGTTGTCGCGCACCTGCTTCGCCGAGTGCCCGAAGACCCGGTACGCCGTGTCGGTGACCGTGCATTTCATCAGGTAGGCCAAGAACCCGTGGAGCACCGTGCCGGAATGGCCCGGACCGGTCAGACAGCCACCCCGGAACACGCCTGTGGGCATCCCGAAGTAGCGGCCGTACTCCTGCACCAGGATGTCGGCGGCAACCTTCGACGCGCCGAACAGGCTGTGAAGCGTCGAGTCGATGCTCATCGACTCGTCGATGCCTTCGGCGTGAAACGGGTGGTCCTCCGCGATCTCCCAGCGCTGGTCATGCTCCACCAGCGGCAGGCTGTTGGGCCCGTCCCCGTAGACCTTGTTGGTGGACGTGAACACGAACACGGCCTCGGGACAGTGCCGGCGCGTCGCCTCGAGCAGCACCAGGGTGCCGGTTGCGTTCACGCTGAAGTCGGTGTGGGGGTCACGCGCCGCCCAGTCGTGCGATGGCTGTGCCGCGGCATGAATCACCAGATCGATGGAGCCGCCGAACTCGGCGAACAGCCGGTCGATGAGGTCCCGGTCGCGGATGTCGGCGGTGACCGGTTGGAAATTCTCGTAGGTGCTGGCCAACAGTTCGCTTTGCCAGGAAGTCGACGCTTCATCACCGAAGAAGGCCGCGCGCATGTCGTTGTCGATGCCGACCACCTTTGCCGCGCGACGGGCGTAGTAGTGCACGGCCTCGGACCCGACCAGGCCTCCGGAACCGGTGACGACGACGGTTCGCACCGACAGCGCCTAGGTGAGGGGGCTGCCGACGCTTGCGACCGTGAAACCGGCCTTGCGCAGCCCCTCAGCGGACCAAACGTTGCGGGCATCCACAACGACAGGATATGCGAGCAGTTCCCGCAGCCGTTCGGGCGTGATGGCGGCGTACTCGTCCCATTCGGTGCAGGTGATCACCGCGTGCGCGCCGCGGAGGGCTTCCTCCACGCCGCCGCAGAAGGAAACCTCGGGCCAGCGTTCCCGAACATTGTCCAGTGCCACCGGATCGTGCAGGCGGACGTTTGCGCCGTCGTCGAGCAGTGCGTCGACGACCTCGATGGCAGGAGCCTCGCGCACGTCGTCGGTGCCGGGCTTGAACGCCACCCCAAGGACGGCGATCTCCTTGTCGTTGACGTTCCACAGCAGCCGGCGCAGCTGGTGCAGTGGCCACGCCTTGGCCTCCCGGTTGATCCGGTCGGTTTCGCGCAGCATTCCGAAGTCGTAGCCCAACTCTGCGGCGATGTGGATGAACGCCTCGACGTCCTTGGGGAAGCAGGAACCGCCATACCCCAGTCCGGCGTCGAGGAACGCCCGCCCGATCCGGTGGTCGAACCCCATGGCGTCGGCGACCTGTTCCACGTCGGCGCCGGCGAGCTCGCAGATTCGCGCGACCGCGTTGATGAAGCTGATCTTGGTTGCAAGGAAGGCGTTGGAGGCGTGCTTGATGAGCTCGGCTGTCTTCACGTCCGTGGCGACGTACGGGCAGCCGTGGCGGTCGAGCAGCGGCTGGTACAGGGCGCGCATCACACCGTGCGCATGTTCGCTGTCAGCACCGACGACGACACGGTCGGGCCGCAGCGTGTCCTCGATCGCGGTGCCTTCCCGGAGGAACTCGGGGTTGCTGACCACCTCGTGCATCTCGCCGCCGTGTGCCATGGACTCCAGCGCGAGGGTCTGCCTGATGCGCTCGCCGGTGCGGACGGGAACGGTCGACTTCTCGACGACGACCAGGGGGTGCCTGGCATGGCGGGCGATCGACGAAGCGACGGACTGGACGTAGGAGAGATTGGGCGACCCGTTGTCCATCATGGGCGTCCCGACGCAGATGAAGGCGACGTCCACGCCGTCAAGTGCCTCCGAGAAGTCCGTCGTATAAGAAATGAATCCCGCTGCCGCGCCCTTGTCGACCAGCTCCTGAAGATCGGGCTCGTACCACGGGACGGTGCCCGCCCGGAGGGAGTCGACCTTCGACGTGTCGGTGTCCAGGCCGACGACCTCGTGGCCGTCGGCGGCCATGCACGCCGCAGTGACCAGGCCGACATGCCCCACGCCGATGACGGCGAGCTTCATCGAGACTCCTTGCGCTCATGGTGTTCGATCCTGCGACAGGAGGGTTCGCCCCGCCGCTTGATCGTTCTCTTGCTCGAAGACCAACTGTAGGCATCTGTCGGCACAACACGCGGGATAGGTTAGTGTCCGTTTTCTGTGCGTGACTGAGACGGCATTCCCCAGTTGAGTCTCCTGGATCGTCGGCCTTGCCTCACAACCGCAAGATCGACTACACAGGCAGCCAAGTGAACCAGCCCTCGATCGCAGCGCCCGAACAGGAGCGGCTGCGCAAGCCGCGACCGGGCGCATTGTGGGTTCCGGCGGTCTTCGTCCTGATCGGCGGGGTCCTCCTCTTGCACCTCCCGGTCCCGGATCCGTCGCTTCAGTGGGGCGCCCAGGATGAGGCGTGCTGCCACATCCCCACGATTCTGCTCTTCCAGGAACGGGGGCTACTCGATGGCGTCCGGGACTACCCCAGTGCCACGACCCCCCTGTACCACCTGCTCATGGCGACCGCCTATGGCCGCGTGAACCCCCTCGCGTTGCGGCTCGCCTGGATGGCGGTGACCCTGGGAGCCGGGTGGCTGCTGTATGCGCAAATCCGCGATGAGGACGGGCCACGCGCCCACAGCGTCGGGGCGCTGGCGATCGCCCTGGCGTTCCTCCTCAGCCCTACGATCCGAGCCTCGGCCAGGTACTTCGTGACCGACGGGCTCCCGCTACACCTCGCCATCGCAGCGCTCGCTTTACTGCGAAGGTCACAAACGTCAGGGAGGGTGGGGACACACCCACTATGGGCGTGGCTGGCCGTCGTCACCGCCTACCTGAGCCTCTACACCCGGCAGTACTACCTCTGGGTGCCCCTGTACGCCACCCACAGCGTGCTCAGTGCGAGCCGCGACAAGGGTTTCAGGGCGTTTACGGCTGCCGGATCCGCTGTGCTCGTCCTGCCTCTGCTTGCCCTCTTCTGGGTCTGGGGACGGGTGACCCCTCCGATGGTGTGGGGTCATCACACCGAAGCCCACATCCTCGTATCCGTCCCGAACGCCCTCAGCTTCGTTGCGATCTACAGCCTCCCCGCCCTGTGGCTCGCGGCGAACGGTCTCATCGCGGATGTCCAAGGCCGCGGTTGGAGCAGGGCCGCCCGGATGCCGCTACTCGTCCTCGGTGGACTGGTGGCGTTCATCAGCATCCTTCTGTCATCCGGTTTTCAGGTCCCGGTGGACGGGGGCATCCTGGGCCGGCTGGCAGAGCCGCTGTTCGGACGCTACGCCAACGTGGCGTTTCTCGCCGTCTCGTACTGCGGCGTCGTCCTACTCGTCCGCTGGGTGACTGTCGACGGTCCCCGGCAGCTGTGGTGGCTCGTGTTCCTGCTGCCGTTCGTCGTCAGCGGTAGCCTGCTGCAGCGGTACTTCGACCCCGCCGTCATTGTCTTCCTGTTCCTCGTGGCCCGCCCAAACGACGCGCGCACGATCCTCGACAGCCGGCTGGTCTGGTTCTACCCGGCCTTCACCGTCGCCTACTCGGTAGGTCGAGTGCTGTACCTGACATGACGTCTCACTGCGGACCAGCCATGCACGGCACGCGTGGCCTGTGCGGGATGATGGGACCGAGGTGCGACGCAGCCTTGCGATAGGCGCCGACCACATGTCACTCGACCTCCAACTGCTCGCGGGACCACGGCATGGTGCGCTCCAGGCCGTCCCGCAGGGGAACCTGCGCCTTCCACCCGAGCTCGCGTTCCGCCAGGGTGGTGTCGGGACGACGCACCCTGGGTCGTCACCTCTTCCGGGGTTGCCGATGTTGACCGGGCCGACGTAGTCGCTGACGAGCAGGCGCAGCAGCCCCTCGATCTGGTCGTCGACGAACTGACTACACGCGTCAGTGCCGGTCGGGATGAAACACCCAGGCCCGCAGGATGACGTAGCGCAACGCGGCGGTGCCCGCGGTAGCCGCCGCCAGCGCCAGGTTCTCGGCCAGGATGCCCGGATCGTGCATCGTGCGGAACAGCAGATCCAGCGCGAGCGTCGACCCCGCCAGCGTCACGACGACGACGGTTGTGAACTCGACCAGGCTGCGCAGACCGAAACCGGGCGTCCGTACCCGGAAGGTGTAGCGCCGGTTGCCGTACCACCCGAGCAGGATCGAGATCACCACCGCGATGGCGTTGGACACGAACGGTCCCATGAACAGCCGAAATGTGTTGAACAGCACGAAGTACAGGACAGTCGCGAGGCCTCCGACAAAGAGGAACCGCGCGAACTCGTACTGCAGAAACCTCTCGACATGACGACGCGCGGTCGCGATGGCCGCCGCCATGCTCAAGCGACACCCAACTGCTCGCGGAACCACGGCATGGTGCGCTCCAGGCCGTCCCGCAGGGGAACCTGCGCCTTCCACCCGAGCTCGCGTTCCGCCAGGGTGGTGTCGGGACGACGCACCCTGGGATCGTCGGTGGGCAGCGGGAGGAACTGCACACCCGGACGGGTGCCGACGACGTCCTGAACCGCTTCGGCGAGTTCGAGCATCGTCACCTCTTCCGGGTTGCCGATGTTGACCGGGCCGATGTAGTCGCTGACGAGCAGTCGCAGCAGCCCCTCGATCTGGTCGTCGACGTAACACAATGACCGCGTCTGCGAGCCGTCACCGAACACGGGCAGCGGCTCGTTGCACAACGCGGCCTTGAAGAATGCCGGGATGGCACGGCCGTCGTTGACCGCCATGCGGGGGCCGAAGGTGTTGAAGGTGCGCGAGATCCGCACGTCCAGCCCGTGGGCGCGGTGGTAGGCCAGCGTCAGGGACTCGGCGAACCGCTTGGCCTCGTCGTACACGCCTCGTGGGCCCACCGGGTTGACGTTGCCCCAGTAGGTCTCCGGCTGGGGGTTCACCAGCGGATCGCCGTAGACCTCCGACGTGGAGGCAAGCATGAACCGCGCGCCTTTCGCGCGAGCCAACCCCAAGACCTTGTGCGTCCCGAGGGCGCCGACCTTCAGCGTCTGGATCGGCCAGCGCAGATAGTCGACCGGCGATGCCGGCGAGGCGAAGTGCAGGATGAAGTCGACCTCACCCGGGACATGGAGAAAGTTCGTGACGTCGTAGCTGACGAGGTTGAAGCCGTCCGTACCGACCAGATGCCCGACGTTGTCGGTCCGGCCGGTGATGAAGTTGTCGATGGCGGTCACCCGTGCGCCGTGACCCACCAGTCGGTCACACAGATGCGAGCCGAGAAAGCCCGCCGCACCCGTCACAACGCCGTGTCCGCCATTGAGGCTGTCAAGATCCATACCGGGGATGGTACGGGAACGGTATGCCGGCCCCCCGTCCCAAAGCGGGGCGGACCCCACTCCGTCATTCGAGTCGAGGCGTGTCGGCCATCAGGGAACCATTTCCCAGGTGCCGGTCGTGTCGTGGCCGTAGCTGCGCCACTCTTCGGGGGTGCGTTGTGCGTTCAGCCAGGCGTGCGGTTTGGCGGCGTTGTGCAACCGGTAGCGGTTGTTGGCGAAGCGGTTGTTCGCGGCGGCGCTGAAC
>WHTG01000033.1 GCA_009377835.1 Nitriliruptorales bacterium | reverse complement strand
TGACGATCAGGGCACCGGCGCCCACCACGCCGATGACCAGCAGCACGATCACGAGGGAGCGCATGGCCGGGGCGCATGCTACGCCGTCGCACTGGTCCGCCTGCAGTGGCCGAGCAACGATGCGTGGAACGGGGGCGGGCGGCTGGCCGGTTCTACCTCGACAGCTTGATCGGTAGTGTGGTCCGACCACCCGCCGGGCGCACAAAGGAGCTGCACCGAGCAAGACAGCGCCGCCGGCGGGTGGCTCCGAACCGCACCACCGGTCGGCGTACGGCAACGCGACTGGCGCTGTACGTCGGCGGCGTCGTCCTGTCCGAAGTGGGGACGCAGGGCACCCTCGCGGCCATGCTGTTCCACGTCTATGACCTGACCGGTTCCACGGCGCAGGTCGGGCTCGTCGCCCTGGCACACGGCATCGCGGCCATGGTGGTCGGACCCGTCGGCGGCTACTACGCCGATCGCCACGACCGCCGGCGACTGCTGCAAGCCAGCCAGACGCTCGCCATGGTCGCCAGCCTCGGCCTCGGCGTTGTGACACTCGGTGGCGACGCGCGGACCTGGCACGTCATGGTCGCGGCGCTAGTCATCAGCCTCGCGGCTGCCTTCGAGCAGCCGACGCGCAAGGCGATCATCGCGTCACTGGTGCCCGCCGACGAGCTCGTCCGGGCGCTCGCGGTCGTCAACCCGCTGCGCCAGGTCGGTCACCTCACCGGACCGGCACTCGCCGGCGGGCTCATCGTCGTCGCCGGACCGGGCCTGATGTACATGGTCGACGCGGTCACCTTCGGTGCGCTCATCGTCATCCTGCAGCTCATGACGCTGGCGCCGACCGTGGCGCCGACCACGGCACGGCTGTGGTCGAGCATGCGCGAGGCGGCACGGTTCATCATCCACCGCCCCGTGATCGTGCAGTTGATGGCACTCGACCTGTCCACGACCCTGTTCGCCGCGTATCGCGTCGTGCTGCCGGCGCTGGCCGTCGACATCCTGCAGGTCGGCGCGAGCGGGTACGGCGTTCTGGGCGCCGCGCCGCCGGCGGGTGCGCTCATCGGGGGCGTCGTCGCGTACCGGCTCGCCGCAACGCGAATCCCCTCGGGCCAGATCGCGCTGATCGCGACGATCGCGCTGGGCGCGTCGGCCGTTGTGCTCGCGCAAGCCCGATCGCTGGTGGTGGCGCTGATCGGCGCGGGCGGCATCGGGCTGTTCAACGCCGTCGCCGCGGTGATCCGGCAGGCGGCGCTGCTGATCGAATCACCCGACGGGCTGCGCGGCCGCGTCAGCGCCCTGTACGGCGTGTTCTCCAAGGGCGGCCCTGCCGTCGGCGACGCCGCGATGGGGTGCGCTGGCAAGTGCTCTGGGGGTCGCCACCGCCCTGACCCTGGGCGGCCTCGTCCCAGTGGTGCATGGCGTGGTGACCGCATTCTCGTCGCAGTCCCTTCGCCACTACCGGGCACGCCTGCCCACAGCGCACGACGGCCGGCGCCCGCCAAGCTGTAGCCGCCCGCTGCTGCCTGCCGGCATGGCGGTGTGGATCACGACGTCAGTGCGGAAGTCGACCACTTATCCGGAGGGCCACCCCCGCACCGGGGCCCGCGCCGAGGCGCTCCGCGGCGTTCCCGGCGTTCGCGAAGATCGCCGCGTACCCGAAGGAATCCTCGAGCACGCCGAGGGCTCCTTGTGGAATCGCCGCGAACGTCTCTGTCACCGTCAACGTCCAGGCGCCACCCGCGACCGTGGCGTCGAGCCGCGTTCCAGGTGTGAATCCCGCCCGCGCGAGGTCGTTTCCGGTGACGGGCAGCTGGAGGTTGCCGAAGCGGTCGACGGCCACGACCTCGGCGTCGATCTCGTCCTCGGTCACCGTCGCACCGGGCAGCTCCAGGCGCGCCAGGTCTCGTGGCTCCAGCGCGGGTCCGAGCCGCGCCGGCGGCAGGCCGGCTGCCAGGTGGCCGGCGACCGGGGCGAACACGTCGCGGCCGTGGAACGTCCGCGACACCGGCTGGCGGTGGTAGGCGGGGTCGGCGAGCTCCCACAGTCCCTGGATGCCGCCCGCCCGCACCGCAGCCGGCCACATGAGGCCGTTGTCCGGTCCTACGAAGAGGTGGCTGCCCGCTCGGATGGCGATGCCCCGGCGTGCCGTCCCGACGCCGGGGTCCACGACGGCGACGTGGACGGCTGGGGGGAGATCTGGCACGCACTGGGCGAGCAGGAACGCACCCGCGCGCACATCCTGCGGCGGCACGCTGTGGCACACGTCGACGATGTGGGTCCGCGGCTCGACCGCCAGCACGGCGGCGTGGCACAGCCCGACGAAGGGATCATCCAGGCCGTAGTCGGTCAGGAACGTGACGATCGGCGGCTGGGTGGCGCTCACCTACGTGAAGGTACCCAAGCCGCGCAACGTCTGTCCCGCTGGGGTTCTACGGCAGAGTGCAGATTCGAAAATCGGAACGCTGTTCACGATCAACCGTCGGGGGTTCCCGGTCGGCCGCACGATGGTCGCGCCGCCGGAGGACGACTGGTCGGTCTTCCTGGTCCAACGCAACGTCCACCACCGCATCCAGCAGTGGCGACGCAACCCCGCGACCGAGATCGTATGGGTCGGCCCGTCGCACCGGGACAACCGCAACCTCGCACCGCACGTCTACGACTGGTGTGTGCATGTCCCACGCGTCGTGTTCCTGAGGGGCAACGCCGTTTTCCTCGACGGCGGTGAGCTGGTCGCGGCCTACGAGCGGCAGGACCCTCGCAGCGGCCTCGGGGGTAGGCGACTTGCTGGGGCACAAGGTAAGGGCGACCGTGCGCCGGAACATTCCTCTCCCGTAAACAGGTGTCTGTGGTTACCCTTGGCGCATGCGCCAACGGCTTCTGCCATTGCGCGGCGGGCAGCATCCGACGACGGCGGGTCGGCGGACGGGTGCAACACGCACTAAGCGCGTGACCCCCGTCGCACAGTCGCTGCTCGATCTTCAACGCACGGCAGGGAATGCTGCCGTCACGACCCTTCTGTCCGCCCAGCGCGACGACGGTGACGCCGCCTCCGCCCCCAGGACCGACATCGGCTTCTCGCGGGCGCAGTTCGACCTTGGGGAGGCGGCGTACGAGGCGGGGGACTACGAGACGGCGCGGACGCATCTGTTGTCGTCGTATCTGGCGGCGACGCGGGCCCATCAGGGGAATCTGGCGTTCAGCCTGGGGCAGGTGCACCGGCGGTTGGCGCGCTTTGGCGAGGCGATCGACTGGTTCCAGGAGGCCTTGGCGGCGGGGACCAGGCGTGGTGAGGACGCGATGGCGGGGATGCAGGCGTGCCGTGATGCGTTGGCGACGGCGGCCGGGGAGCACGTGAACCGTCCCGAGGGTGGCGGGCAGAACGGCGACTTCGCGCGGGCGCAGTTCGACCTTGGTCAGGCGGCGTACGAGGCGGGGGACTACGAGACGGCGCGGACGCATCTGTTGTCGTCGTATCTGGCGGCGACGCGGGCGCATCAGGGGAATCTGGCGTTCAGCCTGGGGCAGGTGCACCGGCGGTTGGCGCGCTTTGCCGAGGCGATCGACTGGTTCCAGGAGGCCTTGGCGGCGGGGACCAGGCGTGGTGAGGACGCGATGACGGGGATGCAGGTGTGCCGCGATGCGCTGGCCGTTGCCGCCGGAGAGCAGATCAACCGGCCCGAGAGCAGCACTCCCGGTGACCCCAACACGCCACGCGGCACCGTCAGAGAGGGATCATCAGGCGACGACGTCATCCATTTGCAACGCCGGCTCAACACCTTGCGCGTCGGTGCCCCCGTCGCCGCGACGCTCGCTGTCGAAGGCGCGTTCGACGCTCGAGTCTTCGCGCGCATCGTCATCCTCCAAGAGGTCCTCGGCCTCGGAGTCGATGGCGTCGTCGGAGCGGCAACGTGGGCCGCGCTCGAGTCCACGGAATCGCTGACGACCCCGTCGAACGGCGGCACCACACAGCCGCTACCGTCGGGATGGCGGCCGACGCTGAGGCGCGGATCCGTCGGACCGTGGGTGGGGCGTCTGCAGCGCACGCTGAACGCGAGCAGCGCCAGCGCCGGCCCGCCGCTGATAGACGACTCGCGGTTCGGGCCGCGCACACGGTCGCGTGTGGTCCTGTTCCAGGAGAGCAACGGGCTGATGCCGGACGGCGTCGTGGGACCTGCAACGTGGACCGACCTGGCGAACGTCGCCGGCGCCTCGGCAGCTGAGCCGGAGCCGGCGATGGCTGGCGCGGCTGGCTGACCGTCCGCGGCCGTCACCAATTGTGGCGGTGGCGCAGTGAGCGCTGAGGGCCGGCCTTCGACGCTTACCGACCGGTGATCGGGGCACTTGGCTGACGATGCGCAAAGGGCAAAAGGGGCCCTGAGGAAGTCCAGGGCCGAACTCCGAGCGGGCCCCGTTGGGGAGGTGAAGGCGCAATGGCGACGAAGAAGCAGGTGCAGGCCGCGAAGCGCAACGTGAAGAAGGCGCAGGCAGGTGCCATGAAGCAGCGCTCGATCGCGAACCTGCCAGCCAAGACACGAACCGCCCTCGGCAAGCAGGGCGCAGCGGTCGCACAGCGCAAGCGCACCGGCGGCTCGTCTCCGAAGACGCGGCAGGAGCTCTACGAAGAGGCGAAGCGTCGCAACATTCGCGGCCGTTCGAAGATGGGCCGCGATGAGCTCGCGCACGCCCTCGGCCGCAAGTAGCCGGCAAGCCCGCTGACGGCTGCCGCCATACGGACCTCGATCAGCTCCCGGCAGCCACCGCGTTTGGCTTCTCGAGTTGTCCTGCGGACGGGACCGGGGTGTCGCCACGAGGTAGGGACCGGGTTGTGGCGGTGTTCGGTCGCAACGAAATGATCATCAGGCCACCGCACGTCCATTTTTCGGCTGTGGGCGCAGCTCACCCCGCACTACGGATTCAGCTCTTTCGCACCACCCGTTCTCCCTCCCCGGGCTTCCAGATGGTGATCGTCAGCTGGCCGTCTTCAAGCTCCACCGCTGAGGCGCCGCTGAGTTCGGCGACGTAGAAGGGATCGAACTCCCGTCCTCGAAGATCGAAGCCGCTTTCCTCGAACAGCTCGTCGGCGAACCGCTGGTGCAGGTCCCGGTCCTGCAAATTCTTGGCATCGCCCCACAACTTGGCATCACCGTCGCCCACGTAGGGATCGACGGTGGCGGTGTGCAGGCAGAACCGGGGGTCGCGCCCCAGGTCTTGGAACTTGGTGGTGTTGGGCATGCCGACCATCACCAACCGACCCTCGAAGATCCGGGGTTCCATGGGGCTGACCCGGGGATATCCATCGGAGCGGAGCGTCGCCAACAGGCACAGATTCCCCGTAGCGGTGTGCCTGCGGACAAAGACCTCGGCGATTCGCGGCGCCTCTGCGGCGAAGTTGTGCCAGGCGACCATCGACGAGGATGCTACCGGTCGTGCCTGGTAAGGACAGCCCGGCCACCGTGGCGCGTGTCGGCCTTCGTGATGCCTGGTCGAGTGGAAGAGACGGATTGTGGGTGATCGGAATAACAGCGTCGACCGTGATGCCGTCGCGGCGTGGCTTGGCGCACGAGCGGACATCACGCCCCCGCTGCGATTGACGACGATCGCGGGCGGCCGTTCCAACCTGACCTACGACGTCCAAGACGCAGACGGGCGCCGGTTCGTACTGCGCCGGCCGCCGCTGCACGGCGTGCTGTCGTCGGCCCACGACATGGAGCGCGAGTCCCGGATCATCTCCGCGCTCGCCGACTCTGCGGTGCCCGTGCCCGCCGTCATCGGGTTCGAACCAGACGAGGCTGTCATCGGCGCACCGTTCTTTGTCATGCGGTTCGTACCCGGCGAGGTGCTGCGGTCGGGGAGCGACGTCGAGGCGCACCTCGATGTGTCGTCACGGGCCACGACCGGTGAGAACGTCATCGACGTCCTCGTGGAGTTGCACCGCGTCGACCCGCTCGCGGTCGGTCTCGGCGACCTGGTGCGCCGCTCGCCCTACCTGTCACGACAGCTGCGCCGATGGCACGGCCAGTTGGTGCAGTCACGGACGCGTGAGCTGCCCGTCCTCGACGCGGTGCATGCACGCCTCGCCGCCGGTCGTCCCCCCGAGCCGGAAGCGGTGATCGTCCACGGCGACTACCGCCTCGACAACCTCATCGTCGATCCCACCAACGGCCGCGTCGCAGCCGTTCTCGACTGGGAGTTGACGACCGTCGGCGATCCACGCATGGATCTGGCGACGCTGCTCGCGTACTGGTCCGCCGCTGATGAGGCGCTGACTGCCCTGCCCGACCCGCCCACGCTGCTGCCTGGCTTTCCCCACCGGGAAAGGCTGCTGCAGCGCTACGGACAGCTCACCGGTCGTGACCTCGACGCGATGCCGTACTTCATGGCGTTCGCGTACTGGCGTCTCGCGTGCATCCTCGAAGGCGTCTACAGCCGCTACCGGGCAGGGGCCTACGGCACGCACAGCGCCGGCTTCGACCAGGTCGGCGAGCGGGTCGAGATGCTCGGGGAACGAGCGCTGGAGCTCATCGGCGCCGGGTAGGGCACCACCTCGGGTGCCACCGTCAAGGCCGTTCGGCTCGTTCCGCGCGACGGACACGGACAGGCGTACTGTGGATGCAGCACGAACCACGGCGCAGCGCACCGCCGGGGGCGCGATCCTCGCGCGGCTGCGCGTGGTTCCCGGCTCGTGGAGGAGTCGCCATCACCGGCTCGTGGGAGACGTCTACCCGAGGCTCCCCGCCTCGGTGGATCGTCGTGATGCTGGCCGCCGCCGCGCTCCTCTCCGGCGGCTGGTGGCTTCTGACGGGCGGCGCTCCGCCCACCGACGCCCGCGTCCTCCCGGTGGCCGTCGAGCCACCCGGCGAGGACGCCGAACGCCTGGCGGTCATACGGGAAAGGGCGGCCCGCTTCCCTTCGTGTTCGCCGGCGGCACTGTACGAGGCCCCTGGCCTCAACGCGTTCGCGCCGGCGCCGGACGGACGAGCGCCGCCGTGTTATGTCATCGTCCCGAGCAGCGCGCCGGCGCCTGGGTCGGCGGCCGCACGGACCCGCCCCGTGCGCGTCGACGGGTTGCGCCTCGTGCATCGCAGGGATCTGCGACGCATCTGCGCCGATGCGGCTCAAGCAGTCGGCCATGCGGTTCCCTGCCCTCGCCTTCTGCCGGCCGGCGGCTTCGCCACCATCTGCGCGGCCACCTGCACACCGAGCGGCGGCTTTCGCCTGCACGCGAGGGAATTCCAGCTGCCCCAGGGCGACTGCACGACGTGCGCGGCGGCCATTGCGCTCACGTCGGCGCGTGTCGGCACGCAGGCCGCGGAGACGCTGACGTTCTGCGACGGTGGTCCACTCGCAGATGGACGCGACGGACAGTGGATCTGCCCGCCGGCTATCTCGCAATCCATCATCCGCGGCAGCTACCTGATGCAGCGGGGGGTGCACGACGACGTCGCGTATGCGGTCAAGGTGCACACCTCCGACGTCGACCAGCGCGCCGTCCTCGGACGGATCTTCGCCGGCGTTTCGTTCGTGGAGCCGCGCGAGGGGCAACCAGGCAGCTGAGGCTGGGAGCCGGCGTGCTCCGGAGTCGTATCGTGCAGAATATACGGTATGGCGCCGAAGACACGGCCCGATGTGGTGCCGCCGGGCGGAGGGAGCAAGCGTGAAGCTGGTCACATTCTCGAGCTCGGGCGGAGGGACGCCTGAGCGGATCGGGGCGGTGGTCGACGCCGGGGTGGTCGACCTCACCGCAGAGGGGCTGCCTGCAGACATGGTGCAGCTCATCGCGCTGGGGGAGGACGGCCTTCGCAGCGCACGGGACGCGCTCGGCGACGCGCCGGTGATCCCCATAGGCGATGTCCGCCTGCACGCGCCATTGCGGCCGCCCAACAACGTGATGGCGGTAGGCCGCAACTACCACGACCACGCCGCCGAGTTCTCGGCTTCCGGCTTCGATGCCTCCGAACAGCAGATGATCCCGCAGCATCCGATCATCTTCACCAAGGCACGGACGTCCATCATCGGGCCGGGCGACGCGATCGTCGCGGCGAACGACCCGCTCGAATCGACCGACTACGAAGGCGAGTTGGCGGTGGTCGTCGGCCCGGGCGGGCGTCGGATCCGGCAGGAGCGCGCCTACGAGCACGTGTACGGCTACACCGTTCTCAACGATGTCACCGCGCGCGATCTGCAGAAGCGTCACGTTCAGTTCTTCATCGGCAAGAGCGTCGACACCTTCTGCCCCATGGGACCGGCGCTGGTCACGCGCGACGAGGTACCCGACATCGAGGCTCGCTGGCTGCGGACGACCGTCGACGGAGAGCTTCGCCAGGAGGCACCGATCTCGGCGCTCATCTTCGACATCCCCACGCTGATCGCCACGTTGTCCGAGGCGATGACGCTCCAGCCCGGCGACGTCATCGCCACGGGGACGCCGAAGGGTGTCGGCATCGGCTTCGATCCGCCTCGGTACCTCGCCCGCGGAAACGTGGTGGCCGTCACGATCGACGGCATCGGAGTGCTGAGCAACCCCGTCGAGTGAGCGATCCCCGGCTTCGGGGTCAGACGTGTAGGTCGGCGCGATCTGACTGGGGCACCTGCACCCGCACGTTCGGCCCGTGGCGGGCAGCATGATCTCCCGGTCCCCACAGCGGCCTTCCGCGGCGTTTCTCGCCCGCCATCCGATGGCCACGGCATCCTGTACGTCCTGATAGGGGCGCTGCCCCTGTACCTGGTCAGTGCCCAGTTCGCCGCCCTGGAGCGTGAGCTTGCGCTGTCCGCGTTCCGCCTGGGTGTTGTGACGGCGGTGTACTTCGGCCTCGCGGCGGCCGTCGCCACCCCGGTCGGCCGAACGGTGCACCGCGTGGGCGCGACCACGGGCCTGCGCATCGGCGCCTGTGTCTCGGCGGCAGCGAATGTCGTGGTCTTCACCGCCGGGGAGTGGTGGCTGTTGTTGGTCGCGGCCGGCCTTGCGGGCCTGGCCAACGCGTTCATGCAGGTCTCCACGAATGTCGTCCTGGCGCGGGACGCGAGATATCACCGCCAGGGCGTCTCGTTCGGCGCGAAGCAGGGCGCCATCCCCCTGTCGAGCATGGTCGCAGGCGTTCTGCTGCCCGTCGTTGGAGTCATCGTCGGCTGGCGCTGGCCGTTTGCCCTGGCGGCCGTGATCGCACTCGCTGTCTCCTTCGTCGCGCCGCCGGTGAGCCCCGCGCCGCGCACTGTCCGAGACGTCGACGACCGTGCCTGGTCGCCGTCCGCCGGTCTGGGTTGGTTGGCCGTCGGAGGCGCCTGTGGCGGTGCGGCCGGCAACGCGCTGTCGTTGTTCTTCGTGCCGTCTGCGGTCGCGGTCGGCGTCGCGGAGCCCTCGGCGGGGGCGGCTCTCGCCGTCCCTGGCCGGCAGCCCCACCGCCTTCTACGTCGCGATCACGGTCGCCTTGCTGGGATCGTGGGGATGGCCCGGACTGGCGTACTTCACGGTCGTGCGCATCCACCCGGAGGCGCCGGCGAGGGCGTCGGGCGTGCTGCTGTCGGGGACCCTCACCGGCACCGTGATCGGGCCCGTCGTCGTCGGCGTGCTGGCCCGCGACGGCAGCTACACCGCCGCGTGGACGTTCTGCGCTGTGCTGTCCCTGATGGCGACCGCATCGCTGGGAACCAGCCTGCGCTACGTCAATCGCCGACACGAACGGCCAACGCCCACCGCCACGTGACCGCGGCGGCCAACCGCTGCTCCAGATCCTGGTCGCGCACGGTCAGTCAGGCCCCGCGGGTCCCAGGGCAGCCGGACAGGTTTCTCGGGGTCACAGCCGACAGGTCGATCGCCGTCGTGCGAGAGCGACACATGAGAAGCGCACTAGTTCGCCAGGACGGTGGGGATACCGTCTGTGCCTTCCGCGGGCGCCCATCGCCCGACGGACTCGGCAACCTCGACGTCCGCGGCGCGGAGAATGTCAGCGGCCCAGGCGTCGAACAACTTCGGCCCCTGCGTCTCTGCCGCGATCTGCAGAACCTCGTCGCGGACCGCCCCGACCGGGGGGGCGTCGCGTCGGTCGACGGCGGCGACGAGCACGTTGCGCCCGCTGTCGACGACGTGCACCTCGCCGAGCCCGCCGTCGAGCGCCACCGAAGCCAGTCCCGGACCCAGCTGCGCCGGGCTGGCGCACTCCACGTCGAGGCGCTCGACGTTGTCTGGATAGGCCTCCTCCACGCCGCCCACGTCGGTACCTTCGTTCACGGACTGCTCGACCGCGGCGGCGACCGAGGAGTCCAAAACCTTCAGCGCGGACAGGCAGACTCGCGCGTTGACGGACAGGAACGTCCGGTAGGCGGCATCAACGTCAAGGCCGGGTGCGCCCGCTCGGACGAGGCGCTCTTGCAATTCCTGCCGGATCACGTCCAGATCCGCTTCCAGCAGCACACGGTCGCGGGTCATGCCACGGGCGTGGAGCGCCCCGTCGACGTCGGTTCCGAAGCGGTCGGTGCGCGCGGCGAACGCCTCCCGCTGCGCCTCGGGCGTGATGGAGAACCCGAACTCGTCCTTCGCCGATTGCACCAGCAGACGGTGCAGGATCAACAACAGCAGGCTGGACGCACGGTCGTCGGAGTCGACCTTCGAACCCGCCGGGTGGAGCTGGCTGAGAACGTCGGGACTGATCGCAGCACCCTCGACGGTGGCGACGGGGCCGCTGGAAGAACAGCCTGACGCCGCGAGGAGTACCAGCACGCAGGCGACGCTCCTGAGGACGAGCCGCTTCACGACGGACCTCCGAGCGCGAGCGTGGCGTCGATCAGCACCCGTCGCATGCTCCCATCACGTGTCCCAGCATGGTGTACCTCAGAGCTGCAGGCGGAACAGTCGTGCGGCGTTCCCGCCGACGATGAGGTCTCGTTCGGACTGACTCAGCCGCGCGTCGCCGATGAGCTTCAGCGGGTCGGGCTCGCCCATGTCGAACGGGTAGTCGGTGCCCAGCAGCACGTGGTCGGCGCCGTAGGTGGAGACGAGCTGCTCGAGCATACGGGCGTCGAACACGGTGGTGTCGAAGTACAGCTGTTTGAGGTACTCCGAGGGCAGCCGGTCGATGTGCTCGCGCAACTCGGGACGGTGCCGGAACGCGTGGTCGGTCCGAGCCGCGTAGTAGGTGAGGTAGCCGCCGCCGTGGACGACAAGCATCGTCAGCGCCGGATGCCGTTCGAACACGCCTCCCAGGATCATCCTCGTGACGCTCACGGTCGACGACAACGGCATGCCGATCACGTTGACCAGGTAGTAGTCGGTCAGCCGCTCACCCTGCGTGAAGCCCGCAGGGTGGAGCAGGACGACCAGCCCGAGGTCCTCCAGCACCTCCCACAGCGGCTCGAACCGCGCGTCGTCGAGGTCGACGCCGTTGACGTCGGTCCCGATCTCGACACCCGTGAACCCGTATTCCTCAACCACGCGGCGTGCCTCGACGCAGGCGGCCTCGATGTGCGCAAGAGGCAGAGTCCCCAGACCGACGAAGCGCGAACGGTCCGCGCGGACCGTCTCGGCGATCCGCTCGTTGGAGAGCGACGCGACGCGGGGCGAGAGCTGCTCGTCCGCCCAGTAGTAGTACTGAAACGGGGTGATGGCAACGACCTGCACGTCGATGCCCATCGCGTCCATGTCGGCAATCCGTGTCGGCGCCGTGGTGAACCTGCCGCGTGCCGCGGCGTAGAACTCCTTGTTGAGCTCGGTGCTGCGCGGCGAGGAGTAGAACGTTCGCGGGTCCATTTCCGGCTGGTAGTGCGGCCGGGTCATCTCCGCCGCTTCTGGCACGAGCAGATGCGTGTGCACGTCGATGGTCCGCGCCGGAGGCTTCGGGCCCGCACCTTGCGCCCAGCGGTCGGCCCACCCTTGCGGCGTGAGCTCGTTCGTGTCCTGGACGGTCATCACGCGTGGCTCCGTTCGGAAAGGGGATCCGCGTGAGCGGGCTCGGTGCGGCGACGTGCTTTATATATCGTGCAATCCCGGAACGCGCCAGAACGCCCGGTCGCCGGGAACCCTTTCAAGTGGCGCACGGCACGGACAGGACATCGCCTTGACCTGGAGGATCCGGCACCGGTCCAGGGGTGCCCCCGACCCGACCCCCGCGCCGTCCCGCCTGGCCGGCTTGCGCCTCTTCGCGGACGTGACGCCGCTGCGGGAGTTCCGCGAGTACCGGCTGCTGTTCACCGGCCTGGGCGTCACGATGCTCGGTCGCCAGCTCACCGTCGTGGGCGCTCCGATCCAGGTCTACGACGTCACCGGCTCGACGCTGGCGGTCGGGCTGCTCGGGCTGGTGCAGTTCCCAGCGCTGCTCGTCGGCTCCTTCCTGGGGGGAACGCTGGCCGACGCGGTCGACCGGCGACGGCTCCTGCTGGCAGCGCAGTTCTGGCTCGCCGTCACCACCGCCGGTCTGGCGCTCAACGCCTCCGCTCCCCGCCCGTCGCTTGTCGCCGTCTACGGCCTGACGGCGGCGAACGCCCTGATGTCGGGCATCGATTCGCCGACACGCCAGGCGGTCGTACCGCGTCTCGTGCCTGCACGGCGGCTGCCGTCGGCGCTTGCCCTCAACGTGCTGCTGTCGCAGACCGCCAACGCGGTGGGGCCCGCGGTCGCAGGCCTCGTCATCGCCGGCACCGGCCTCGCGGTGGCGTTCTGGATCGACACCGCCAGCTTCGTCGTGGCCTCCGGCGTGCTGTACCTCATGCAGCCGCTGCCTCCCGCCGCCGATGCGGCGCGTCCGGACCTCCGCTCGGTGAAGGAGGGCATCTCGTTCATCGGCCGGCGCTCGGAGTTGCAGGGCACGTTCCTCATCGACATCGGCGCGATGGTCTTCGGCATGCCGCGGGCACTGTTCCCCGAGCTCGGCCTGACGGTGTTCGGAAGCTCGGGAACGGCTGTCGGCCTGCTGTACGCGGCGCCGGGGGTCGGGGCCATGCTCGCCGCCCTGACGTCCGGGTGGGTCACGAAGGTCCGGCGCGCCGGCCGCGCGACCATCGCCGTGGTGGTGCTGTGGGGCGTCAGCATCACCGGCTTCGGCTTGTCGAGCAGCCTCCCGCTCGCCCTGCTGCTCCTCGCCGTCGGCGGGGGGGCGGACGCCCTTTCGGCCGTCTTCCGGTCCACCATCCTGCAGCTGACCACGCCCGATCGCCTCCGCGGCCGTCTTTCTGCGGTCCAGATCGCCGTCGTCACCGGAGGTCCCCGGCTCGGGGACCTCGAGGCGGGCGTCGTGGCCGCGGCGACGTCGGCTCGCGTGGCCGCATGGTCCGGGGGTCTTGGGGCGGCCGCGAGCGCGCTGCTGGTCGCCTGGCGGTTCCCGCAGTTCCGAAGGTGGACCCCGCCGGCCGTCGACGAGGACGTCGTTGCCGGCCGCAGCTGATACGGTCAGGAGCTCTCGAGCGCCTCCCACACCCGTGCCAGCGCCGACCGGATCGCCGGGTGCGCTGTGCTCGTCGCGGCGCGGGGGCGCGGTGCGCCGACCTCGATCGTGTCGACGATCGGTCCGGGTCCGCTCGACATCACCGACACTCGGTCGGCGAACAGCACGGCCTCTTCGATGTCGTGGGTGCTGAGGATTGTGGTGCGTCGCTCGATTCGCAGGAGCGCTTCCAGCTCGATGCTGATCCGCCGCCGCGTCAGAGCGTCGAGATGCGCCAGCGGCTCGTCCATCAACAACACGTCGCCGTCGTGTGCCAGAGCACGACCGAGCCCGGCGCGCGACCGCTGACCTCCAGACAGCGTCGCCGGGAACCGCGTTCCGAGCCCGCCGAGGCCGACGTGGCTTGTGTAGAAGTCAACGAGGCGATCGTAGAGCGAGCGGCGCACGTCGCTGAATTCCGACCCGATACCGACGTTGCGTTCGACGGTCCACCAGGGCACGAGTCGGGGCGTTTCGAAGACCATGGCGGTGCGGTGCCGATGGCGGGGGGTCCCGCGGAACTCGACTGTCCCCGACGTGGGCGTGCGCAGACCGCCGATCACGTTGAGCAACGTGCTCTTGCCGCACCCGCTTTTGCCGACGATGGCGTGCATTGCTGCACTTTCCACCTCCAGATCGAGGTTGCGCAGAACCGCGCGATCACCGGAGGGGGAGGGGTAGGCAAACCCGAGGGCTGTGATCTCGACTCGCATGCCGCCTCCCAGAGGGCGGTCGACCACTGTGGGAAGGTCGATGACTCAACCCCCGAAGACGCAGATTAGCCGCACTGGGAGTTTGGCCGAGGTGGTTGCCTTCTCCCCGCCCGCCGCTGTCTTGCCGAGCGAGACAGCAATGTGCTTCCGGAGCAGCAAAGTATGTGATATACGATCCCCCACCCTGGTCTGGGTGCAGGACCTGTGTGGATCCCCAAGAGAGTCGGAGTGGCACATGCGCACGATGAGAACGCAGCTCGCGATCCTGTCCGTCCTCGCTCTCCTGATCGCCGGCTGCGGCGCCGAGGGCGATGGTGGGGGGAC
The DNA here is from genome assembly GCA_009377835.1 of Nitriliruptorales bacterium. Taxonomy (GTDB): domain Bacteria; phylum Actinomycetota; class Nitriliruptoria; order Euzebyales; family Egibacteraceae; genus WHTG01. The sequence goes on along the minus strand of WHTG01000033.1, from coordinate 7,655 downwards.
CGCCGGTGGGGGCGCAGCGGGTACTGAGGGCGGGGGAGGAGGCGAAGGCGAACGGTCCGTCATCCGGTTCGCGTTCGCTCCGGACCCCGTGTGGGACTACCTGAACGACACGGGTGAGATCGTCACCTGGGAAGAGGAGCACAACACCCGGATCGTGACGAGCTCGACCTGGGACGAGTTCACCTACTTCGCCGGCGGGCACGGCGACATCGTCTCCATAGGCACGCAGGAGCTCCCCGTCCTGGAGGGTGAGACGGACATCAAGACGGTCAGCTTCGGGAAGTACAACTTCCAGCGTTCGCCGATGTTGACGCGTAAGGACACCGGCTACGAGACGCTCGAGGATGTTCCGAAGGGCTCGAAGATCTGCGTCAACAGCCCGGTGTCGAACACCACCTACTGGACCGTGGCGATGAACGAGCTGCACGGAATCGACTACCGCGTCGGGGGCGGCGACTACGAGCTCATCGTCAACGACCACTTCGTCAACCCGCAGAACCTCCTGAATGGCGACTGCGAAGCCGCGGTGATCATCCCCGAGGCCGCCGCGCCGCACCTGCGCACCGGCGACCTGGTCCTGATGTACGACGGCCAGATGCCGTTCCAGCAGTACCTGGACTTCCCCGGCGTCGAGGCCGACGAGCCGCATCTGATGTCGAACCTGTTCACGGCCACCGAGGAGTACTTCGACAGCCACCCGGACGAGGTCAAGGCGTTCCTCGACCTGTGGGAGCGCGGGATCCAGCTCTGGGAGGAGAACAAGGCCGAGATCATCGAGACGTATCCGCAGCACTTCTCCGTGGAGGAAGAGGCGGACGTGAAGTTCATCCAGGACTTCATGGAAGGCGAGAACGACTGGTTCGTCGACTCGGTCTATTTGGACCAGGAGTGGATCGACGAGGAAGTCAAGATCTTCGACTACATGACCAAGCTGCACCCGGACAACCCCAACAAGCTGCCTGAGGACTTCGAGATGCCGCGTTTCGAGGTCGTCGAGCCCTAGCACGCACTGCAGCCTGGGGGAGTGCCCGGCGAATCGTCGAGCACTCTCCCCGAGACAGGAAAGCGAGGCCGGTGGCCACCACGCTGGAAGAACAACATCTGCGCGCCCCTTCCGCGGAGGAACAGCGCCTGCGAGCCCAACAGCGGCGAGAGACGCAGCGACGGTGGTTCTGGCGCATCGCCGGCTACGTCACCGTCCTCGGGGTGTGGGAGCTCGTCTCCGGATGGGTGCTGGCAGAATCGTTGCTACCGGGACCGACCCGCATCGTCAGGACCTTCCCCGAAATCGTCAACAGCGGCAGGTTCTTCCTCAGCTTCGGCGCCACACTCACCCGCATCGGCATCGGTTTCGGCCTTGCGTTCATCGGTGGCGCGGTCGTCGGGATGCTCGCGCAGAGCAGGTGGTTCAGCAACTTCTTCAGGGATGCCGTCACCATCGGGTTGACGTCCCCGGGGCTGATCTGGGCCCTCATGGGCCTGGTCATCTGGGGCTTCAAGCCGCAGGGCTGGATCTTCGCGATCTTCCTGGCCACCTTCGCGATCGTGACCGTGAACGTCGCCGAAGGCATCCGTGCGCTGCCCAAAGACCTGCTGGACATGGCGAAGGCGTTCGGGACGCCGACGCTGCGCCGCCAACGCGAGATCGTGATTCCACATCTGGCGCCGTACCTGTTCACGGCGCTCCGCTTCGGGTTCTCCAACGGATGGAAGATCACTGTTCTCACGGAGGTGTTCTCCTCGAACAAGGGGATCGGCTTCGAGATGCGCGTGTCGAGCCAGCTGTTCCAACTCGACGTGTTCTTCACGTGGGTGCTGTCGTTCTTCGTGTTTGCCCTGATTCTGGAGAAGCTGATCCTGCAAAAGGCCGAGCGGAGGTTCTTCCGTTGGCGCGAGGACGTGAGCGTCGCATGACGCATCACCCGGGCGACCCAGGAGGGATGTAGGCCATGGCGACTGCCACTGCTGTCCCCCGTCGTCGCAACCCGGTGATGCTGATCAGGTCACCGCTGGTTGCGCGCGCACTGTTTCCGGTCGTGGTGGTCGGTGTCTGGACGCTCATCTTCTACGGGCTCGAGTCGCAGATATTCCCGTCTCCCGCGCGGGTGCTGGACTTCATGTGGAACGAGGTGCGCCTGGAGACGTTGGCCCGTTCGAACGTGTATCAGACGTTCCTGCTGTCGCTGATCCGCCTGTTCACCGGGTTCGCGATCGCGGTCGTCGTGGGCACCGTCATCGGGCTGGCCATGGGGTTGTCCAAGTCGGTCGATGCCTTCTTCCACGACTGGGTGATGGCGACGCTGGCGATGCCCGCTCTCGTGTGGGCGTTGTTCGCCGGCCTCGTCTTCGGATTCGGTTCCCTGGGGCCAATTCTCGTGACGGCGGTGACGGGCATTCCCTACGTGATCGTCAATGTCCGCGAGGGAGTCCGCAACACCCCGCGCGAGCTGTTCGACATGGCGACGTCCTTCGGCGTTCCTCGGAATCGGATGACGCGCCACCTGCTGCTGCCCTCGCTGCTGCCGTTCTTCTTCGCTGCAGTGCGGTACGGCTTCTCCATCGGCTGGAAGGGCCTCGTGCTTGCCGAGGTGTTCGCCTCCGACCGGGGCGCGGGATGGATGATCAAGTACTGGTACGACGCGCACCGGGCGTACGCGGTCATCGGCTACGCATTCTTCTTCGTGGTGTTCGCGCTGTTCCTCGAGAAGTTCGTCTTCGATCGGATCTACGCGCGGGCGTTCCGATGGCGGCCGCAGGCCGGCACGGTCGAAGTCGTCGAGGAAGCGGCGGAACCCAGCGTGCAGCAACCGACAATCCCCTAGGCCGCGGTCACAGGGGGAACTGAACACCGAGAGCAAGGTTGGGATGCGAGATGGCCAAGATCGCGGTCAGAGATCTGCGCAAGGAGTTCGGCGTCGGCGACGAGCGGGTTGTCGCCCTCGAGAACGTCAACCTGCACGTCGAGGGACACGTCTTCGTCTCGGTCGTCGGCCCGTCAGGGTGCGGCAAGTCGACGCTGCTCAACATCCTCAGCGGTATAGAAACGCCGAGCTCGGGCACGGTCGAGATCACCCAGGACGAGGAGGACGCGCATCCCGGCTACGTCTTCCAGTCGTCACGCCTGCTGCCGTGGCGGACGGTGATGGACAACCTGCTGTTCGTGCAACGCAACCCTTCCTCGAAGGAGGCCCGGGAGCGATGCCAGCGCTACCTCGACATGGTCCACCTCGGTGACAAGGGCGACAAGTACCCGGGAGAGCTGTCCGGTGGCATGCAGCAGCGGGTCGGCATCGCGCGGGCGTTCTGCATCGAGCCGGACGTGCTGTTCATGGACGAGCCGTTCAGCCACCTGGATGCCATCACGGCCCGGTCGCTGCGCCGTCAGCTGCACGAGATGTGGGTGGAGACGAAGAAGACGGTGCTGTTCGTCACCCACGACGTGGGCGAGGCCGTGGAGCTGTCGAACCGGATTATGGTGTTCGCCCAGGGTGGCCGGCTGATCGACGACATCACGGTTGACCTGCCGTTCCCGCGGGATCCATCCCAGGATGAGGTCGCGGTAGCCAAGGCCCACGTGCTTCGGAAGTTCGAGGAGCTGGACCTGGTCGCGACCTAGCGGGGCTCCAGAGACGAGCCGCTCTTGGCCGCCGGGAAAGGCACGATGGCGCGACACGAGGCAGCGGATCGGATCCCGGGGCTGACCGAGCGGACGATCAACGTCCTCGAGGCGGTGGTGGACGCCGGGTCGCCTGTCGGCCCCCGCGGCCTGGCACGCGTGCTCGGCATCGATCGCTCGGCGGTCGGGCGCATCCTCAAGCAGCTGTTCGAGATCGAGGTGCTCGACCGCACCGCCGACGGCTACGTGCCCGGTCCCCGCCTGCTCGCACAGGCGAGGGTGCTCTCGGCCGTGGACGCCTTGGCCGGCGCCGTCGACCCCGTGCTGGGAGCCCTGGTCGAGCGCTTCGACGAGACGTGTTACGTCTGCACGTTCCGTTGGGACACCGCCGTGTTCACCCACGAGCTCCAGAGCTCCAAGCCCCTGCGCTTCGTCGTGCAGCTCGGCAGGACCGTCCCGTTGCACGCCGGGGCCGGTGGCCGCGCGATCCTGGCGGGGCTGCCCCCCGACCGCGTGGCGGCGCTCGTGGGACGGTGCCCGCTGCCGGCGCTGACCATCAACACCGTGTGCGACGTCGACCGGCTGCTCGAGCTGGCGGCCGAGGACCGGCATCGCGGGTTCTCGGTCAGCCTGGAGGAGCGGATCCCGGGTGGCGCGGCGATCGCCGCTCCCTTCTTCGATCAGTACTCGCGGTGCGTGGGGTCGGTCGTGTTCACCAGCCCGCTGGCGCGCCTGGACCACGACCGCATCGACGAGATCGGAGCGGCCGTCGCCACCGCGGCGCAGGAGCTGTCGCGGCATCTGGCCAGCGTCGGAGCGCCGCCAAGCCGATCACACAAATGACGCGGCGGGGACTCCGCTTCTACTTGACGGCCGTAGGGTTCAGTGGCGAACCGACGGCTCGCGTGAACGGCAACGGCGGTCCACAGAAGAAGAACTCGTAGACGCCGTCGTCGGCGCAGTCGTCGGCGAGCGGCTCGAGGTCGAAGATCTCGCCCAGCCACAACCCCATGTGCACGATGAAGATGATGTGGAGCGGCTGGAACACGTCGGGTGTCTCGTTCGGCCGCACTTCCAGACCCCAGGTGTCCGCCGCCACCGCCGCGATGTCGCGCTCGGCGATCCAGTCGACGCTGCCCAGCCCGAGGCCCGGGGCGTCCCCGCCGGCGTAGTCGCCCCAGGTGCCGTCCGCCCGTGCCCGTGCCACCGCGCCGGTGCGGATGAACAGGAAGTCGCCGGTGTCCACCTCGAGGCGGGCCATGTCGGCGGCCTGCTGCAGCTGGTCGCCGTCGATCGCGTGGCCGGGTTCGAGCCAGTCCACGCCGAGGGCACGCGGAAGGTCGAGGAGCACCCCGCGCCCGACCATGCCGTCGGCCGCGTTGCGCACGGAGCCTTTCAGGGCCCCCTTGCTGCTGACCCACTCCGCGCCGAAGCCGTTGTAGATGGTGTTTTCGAACACGACGTGGCCCAGGGCATCCCACTGCGTGCCGCTCTGCAACGGCATGATGATCATGTCGTCGGTACCGCGGAAGTGGCGATCGACGCCGCCATAGAAGTCGCGGACAGAGGAGCCCGCGATGGCGTCCGCGCCGTCACGGAACATGAGATGGATGGGGTTGAAGCGCCCGAAGGCTCCCGTCTGTGGCCCGGCCTCGTCGTACGCCACCGCCATCGAGATGGTCGTGCCCTTGCGAACGAGACGGGCGGCGTCGACGACGTGCTGCGGGTTCACCAGGTTCAGCGTTCCCCGCTCGTCGTCGTCCCCCCAGCGACCCCAGTTGGTGTGCCTCTGGCTCAGGGCGCGGACCGTCTCGATGCTCGGGGTACTCGGCATGGACGCACACTCCTCAGGTTGTCTCGGCAGATGAGACAGCGGTGGCCGGGTTCGTCGGAGCATGCTCGGTTGCTGCCCGCACTGTCAACCGCAACGCCGCGTTGACAACGACGGCCGCCGCCGCCTAGCGTGATCGTGGCCGGGCACTTGTCTCATTTGACGAGACAGGCTGGTCACATCGAAGCAAACACCACCGCCGATACCCGTGTGTGAGGACCGCGATGACCGTCATCACCGACGAAGCGCGGCGCTGGGCCGATCGCACGTATCCCGCGGTGGAGTTCACCGTCGACGCCCGCGACATCGCCAAGTACGCGCACGCAGTCGGCGCCGACGATCCGGTCCACTTCGACAAGTCGGCGGCGATGGCCGTCGGCTACCGCGACGTGGTCGCGCCGTCGACGTTCTGCTACGTGGTGCGCATGCAGGCGTACAACCTCGTTGGCAGAAGCCGCCTGGAGCCGGATGGTTCGCCGTCGGACGATGTTCCGCCGCTGCCCACGCGACGGGCCATGGCCGGCGAGACGACACTCGATATCCAGCGGCCCGTCACGGCAGGCGATGTGATCACGGTGACCAAGCGGCTGCTCGGAATGCACGAGAAGTCCGGTCGCAGCGGGCCCTTGGTGTTCGTGGAGATGGAGTTCACCTACACCGACCAGAACGGCGACATCGTCGCCCGCGAGCGCTTCACGAGGATCTACCGGTGACCGATGCAACACTCGCTCCGGGAACCGAGGTTCCCGTGCAGACACGCACGCCCGACGCGTTGGATCTGTTCATGTTCAGCTCGGCCGCCTGGCTGCTCCACCGCATCCACTACGACCTGCCGTTCACGACCGAGCACGACGGCCACCCCGGCCTGCTCATCCACGGACCCCTCCAGGGCGCCTACCTGGTGCAGAGCGTGGAGCGCTGGCTGGGTCGTCGAGCACGCCTGCGCATCGTGACGTACCGGCACCGCGCGCCCGCGTACCTGGGGGACAGCCTCGACTGCGGCGGCGTCGTCGAGCGCGTCGACGGTCACACCGCCGACTTCGACCTGTGGGTTCGCAAGGTCGACGGGACGGTCACCACCACGGGCGCCGCGACCTTCGTGGTGGCGCCGTCATGACGACCGGAGCCGTCGTCCTCGCCGAGATGCTCGACGCCTACGGCGTCACCCACGTCTTTCACGTACCGGCGATCCTGCGGCGGACCATGGTCGAAATCGAGGCGCGGACCGGCATCCGCCGCATTCGGCCGCATGGCGAGAAGCCGGCGGCTTACATGGCGGACGGATACGCCCGGGCGTCGGGCCGGCCCGGGGTCGCCATGGCGCAGATCATCGGAGCGCACAATCTGGCCGCCGGGCTACGGGACGCGTACCTCGCGCACGCACCGGTCATCGCCATGACCGGTGGCCGGGATCCACACACCAAGTTCCGCAGGGTGTACCAGGAGGTCGACGACGTTCCCTCCTTCGAGTCCGTGACGAAGTGGAACGCGACGATCGACGCCGTGGAGCGCATCCCCGACATGCTGCGCCAGGCCTTCCGCGTCGCCGTGTCCGGCAGCCCCGGCCCGGTTCACCTGCAGTTCGCGGGCAACGAAGGGCAGTTGGACCTCGCTGAGGCCGACATGGAAACACTTGCGGAGCCGCGCTTCGCGCGCGTCCCGTCGTTCCGTCCCGCGGCAGGCGACAACGACATCCGTGCGGCGCTGCGGCTGCTGCAGGACGCCGACCGGCCCGTGATCGTGGCCGGAGGCGGGGCCCGCGCCTCGGGTGCCGGTCCGGTGCTCGTGCGCCTGGCCGAGCGGCTGGGGGTTCCGGTCGCCACCTCGCTCAACGGCAAGGACGTCATCCCGGGGCTGCACCCGCTCAGCGTCGGTGTCGTCGGCACCTACTCCCGCGCGTCGGCAAACCGCGTTGTGAACGAAGCAGACCTCGTCTGCTTCGTCGGCACCGAGACGGGAGGCATGACGACGCATGTCTGGCAGGTCCCGCCCATCGGCACCCGTGCCATCCACATCGACATAGACCCCGAGTCCATCGGACGCAACTACCCGGTCGAGGTGGCGGTCCAGTCGGACGCCCGGACCGCGCTCGAGCACATGGTCGAGCTGACCGGCCCGGGCAACGTCGACCGCCGGGGACCGTGGCTGGCGCGCGCGGCGCAGGTCGTCGCGGACTGGCGGGACGAGTACCAGCCGGTCATGGAGTCC
>WHTG01000232.1 GCA_009377835.1 Nitriliruptorales bacterium | reverse complement strand
GGTCTACGTCCTCGACGAGCCGACCAGCGGCCTGCATCTCGCCGACGTCGAGCGGCTGCTCGGCCTGCTCGACCGGCTCGTCGACTCCGGCAAGTCGGTCATCGTCATCGAGCACCACCAGGCGGTCATGGCACACGCCGACTGGATCATGGACCTCGGCCCCGGCGCCGGCCACGACGGCGGCCGGATCGTCTTCGAGGGCACACCTGCTGACCTCGTCGCGGCCCGCTCCACCCTGACCGGCGAGCACCTCGCGGCCTACGTCGGTGCGTGACGGAGTCCCTTCGCGGAGACGGTGACAAACGTTCACTATCTGTTGCGACGCGCGCCCCCGGGTCAACATACGATAATGTCCATTATGTAAAGTAAGCGGCAGCGGGTGACCCGGTACCTTCGGACGAGTGGCCCGCGGGTCCGACGGCCACATACTTCTCCCGTGTCCTTGATCAGATTCGCTCCCCCCCTCAACCGTGCTGTGGCCGCTCAGGCACAGGTCATCGGTGAGGTGTTTCCGAGCGTCGCGCTGGCGGCGGCCGCCGGAGCCGAATGGGCCTGGACGACATTGCACCGTTGCGTCGCACCGCCGGCGACCGGGTACCTGCAGGCAGCCGGTGCGTCGGACCCCCACGCCGCCTTCGAACGGGTGTTCGTCGAGGTCGCGCGAGACTTCCGGGCCTCGGCCGGCGACGAGGCCGCCTTCCGCATACGGGTGTTCGAGTTGGCCCACCACCACGTCATGCGCGGCCTGCCGCGACGGCGACACCCGAGGACGACCGACCTGGCGGTCCTGTCCCGTCTCAGCGACGGCCCACCGGTCCCGGCGGCTGTGGAACGTGCGCATGTCGCGGCGGCGGTGGCGGCGGTCAACGCGGCCCGGGCGAAAGCCGCGCGTCGGCCCAGACGTACACGCAGCCGCCGTCGCGGAGCGGGCACGGCGGGGATGTCGCTGACCGCCGTCCTGCTGTTCGTCGCGGGGCCCGTGGGCAAAGTCGCAGCGGGCGCGACGCTCGCGGTGGCTGCGACCACGGGTGTCCTCGCACTTGATCCTCTGCCACAGCGGGCGGCCGCCCCGGTGCAGCCCGGCGCCGAGGCTGCCGAGGCGCACGACGCCCGCGGCGACGGGGGCCGCGGCAAGGCCACGGTGGCGCGCGGTGAGCGGCGACGTGCCGTGCAGGCCGGGACTGGCGGCGACATCGGCCAACCCCGCGACGCGGGCCGAAAGCCCGCCGGAGCCGGACTCGAGACAGCCGCCGCTGCACCGGACACCGCCGGTGAGCACAGGGACGGCGGCCACGAGGGTGCTGGCGCTGCGCCGCACGGCCGCTCAGACGCCACAACCGTCGATCAGCGCCTGACGGTCCCGGCGGACCTCGACGTGCACGGCGTCGGGGCTGAAGCGCCCCCGGGGCGTGCGCAGGCCCTGGACCGTCAGAAGACCCCTCAGGTCCCCGCCCTCGCGGCACTGCCTCCCGCGCCTGCTCGCCCAGTCACGCAGTGACCGTTTCGTTCAGTTCGACGGTTGCCACCCGTAGGGCCGCGACGCGGTCGGCAACATCGCCGGCGGCCGCCGCTCCCGCCGGTGCAGCCAGCGCGCCGATCTCGAACGCATGCGCAACCAGCTCGTGCAGGCGGGCGACCAGCAGTTCCAGCTGCGAGCGGTCCCGGCGCAGCGCGACAGCGAGGCGGTGCGCGCTGTCGTGTTGCGCCCGCGCCGCCGCCGCAATGGACGCCTGCACGTCCTGGTCGAGACCGAAGCGGTCGCCGCGGCGGCGTTGTTGACGCTGCAACGCGGCGACCAGTTCGCGGTGTGCGCGCTGCGTGTGATCCACGCGTTCGGCCAGCCGTTGTGCCTCCGCTATAGCCGCGCGCACCTCGGGCTCGGCCGCCGCCAGCGAGTCACGCAGCGGCCCCTGCCGCACCGTGGAGACCGCGCTGCGGTAGCGCTCCCCTGCCGTCACCGCCTCCGCGGCCAGATGCGACCACTGGCGGCCCAGCCGGGGTCGTGCCGGAGCGCCGGCGGCGCGCGTGACGCGGCCGACCCAGCGGGAGCGCCGCACCTGGCGGACGAGCAGGTAGCACAGCCCCAGCGGAACGACGACCGTCACGACGACGAAGGTGACCGCCACCAGCACCACAAACTCCAGCACCATGTCCATGGCTCCTCCCCGGCCGGCTGGAACCCAGGATGGCACGGCAGGTGAGCCGGTGTCGACGTGTCCCCGCGATCGCGAGGTCTCGTGACGGCCCCGCCGCATGCGTCCGCGGTGGAGACAGGCTCGCTCAGGCCGACCCGAACGTCGTGTCCGGCCTGCCGCGCGCCCACGTCCACGCGTAATCGGCGTCTTCGCTGTCCAGCGCGGCCGGCCCAAGGTGTAGCGGCCTGAACGTGTCGACCATCACAGCCAGTTCGTCGGTCGCCTCCTTGCCGATCGAGGCCTCGACCGAGCCCGGCTGCGGGCCGTGGGTGAACCCGGACGGGTGCAGGCTGATGGACCCGAGCTCGATCCCGGCCCCCTTGCGGCTCATGAAGTCGCCGCCCACATAGAAGATCATCTCGTCGCTGTCGACGTTGGCGTGGTTGTACGGCGCCGGGATGCCCTCCGGGTGGTAGTCGAACTTGCGCGGGACGAAGCTGCAGACGACGAACTTGGGCCCCTCGAACGTCTGGTGAACCGGAGGTGGCTGGTGGATGCGGCCGGTGATCGGCTCGAAATCCGCGATGTTGAACACGTACGGGTACAGGTGGCCGTCCCAGCCCACCACGTCGAATGGGTGGTGCGCGTAGGTGTACCGGGTGAGACCGGCCCGGTGGCGGACCAGGACGTCGGTGTCGGTGTCGTCGACCAGCAGCGGCTCAGCGGGCCCGCGCAGGTCGCGTTCACAGTACGGGGCGTGCTCTAGGAACTGCCCCCTGGGCGACAGGTACCGGTTGGGTGGCGCGACGTGTCCGGTGGCCTCGATGACCATGACGCGCAGCGGATCTGGGGACGTGACGACCCAGCGGTGGGTCGTCGAGGTCGGGATGACGACGTAGTCGCCGGGCCCCACGTCGATGGCTCCGTAGACGGACTCCATGAGGCCGGTGCCGGATTCGACGTACACCACCTCGTCACCGATGGCGTTGCGGTACAGCGGGCTCGTCTCGTCCGCCGCCACATAGGACAGCCGCACGTCGTCGTTCGCCATCAGCAGTTGGCGTGCGTCGACGATATCGCCGCCGGTCTTCAACGCGTGCGTCCGCAGGTGCCGCGGTTTGAGCGGGTGGTTTGGCACCAGCGGGTCCGGCTCACGCTCCACCGCCTCGGCAGCCGTGATACCCGTGGGAATGTGCCGGTGGTACAGCAGAGACGAGTCGCTGCTGAAGCCTTCGACGCCCATGAGCTCCTCTGCGTACAGCCCGCCGTCAGGTGTACGGAACTGGGTATGCCGCTTGTGCGGGACCTCCCCGACACGGCGGTAGTACGGCATTGACGCTCTCCTCGCTGTCGGCGCCTGTCGCTGCCGCTTGGCAGCCTACGCCCGCCGTCGCTCGGCCACGCGGTTGCGCAGGATGCCGATGCCCTCGACCTCCAACTCCACCACGTCGCCGGGACGCAGCCACGGGTATCGCGACGAGCCGTGCGTGAGGGAGAGTTCCAGGATGCAGCCGGTTCCAACGGTCCCGGACCCGATGACGTCGCCGCTGCGGACCAGGGAGTCCCTCGACGCGTACGACACCAACTCACCGAACGAGTGATGGATGTCCGCAAGGTCACCGCGCGACCACTCGTCGCCGTTGACCCTGGCGACCATCGCCGCGCGCGGACGCTCCCGGGAGCCTGCGAGCTCGTCGGGCGTCACCAGTACGGGTCCCAGCGCGCCGGCGAAGTCCTTGCCCTTGGCCGGGCCCAGGCCCATCGCCATCTCCCGGCGCTGAAGGTCGCGAGCCGAGAAGTCGTTGAACACGGTGTAGCCGACGATGGCATCCAAAGCGGCAGCCGCTTCCAGGTTGCTCGCGTCCGTGCCGACAACCGCGGCGACCTCGAGCTCGTAGTCCAGCGCGGCCGTCGCCGGGTACGGCACGCTGTCGTCCGGGCCGATGATCGTGTGCGGGTTGGAGAAGTAGAAGACCGGCAGTTCGTACCAGTCGGGGTTCATCTCCAGCCCGCGGCCGGCGCGGGCGGTCCGCACGTGCTGCTCGAAGGCGTAGAAGTCGCGTATCGAAGGCGGCCGACGGATCGGCGCCAGGAGCCGCACCGCGTTCTGTGCCACCGGGTCGGCAATCGGCAGCGGCGCCTCCCCCCGCCGCGCGAAATTCACGACGGCAGCGTCGCCCTCGCGCCCCTTGCCGATGCGCGCGCAGGCGACGAGGCCCTCGTCGGTGGCCTCCCCCACATACTCGACGCCGGTCGGGTCGCGCCAGCGCGCCAGCTTCATCGTCGATGACCCTTCCTCTAACCTGCTCGACGCAGTCTCCCATCACCTGGCAGGAGCACGCGGATGGCGGTCGACGAGGCACTGTCGGAACTGCGCGACCGGGACGCGATCG
>WHTG01000065.1 GCA_009377835.1 Nitriliruptorales bacterium | reverse complement strand
TGGCACGTGCTGCTTGGAATCTTCGGTGGGTTCTTCATCGGGGGCGTCGTCGCCCTCGTTCTGCTCTTCACCCGCCTGCGTGACCGCAAGGCCCGGATCCCCTTCGGCCCGTACCTCGCGGCCGGGGCTCTGGCCGCGCTGTTCGTCGGGCAGCCTCTGATCGACGCGTACGCCCGCTCGTTGGGAGTCGCCTGAGGGTGCCCTTAGGATGACGACATGACTGATCCCAGGCAGACGCCCGGCCAACCCAGCCAGGAAGACATGCGCGCGTACCTCGAGCAGCTGCGCGAGGCCGACGCCGCCGGACTCGTGGCGGAGGCGTTCAACCTCCTGGCGACCGGAGCACAGGTGAAACTCGGTCGCCCCGACGCGCGGGTCTTGATCGATTCGCTCGCCGCGGTCGTCGAGGCGGCCCACCCTGCGATGCCGGCACAGGTGACCGAACAGATGCGGCAGGGTGTCGCGCAGTTGCAGACGGCGCAGGTCCAGGCCGAGAAGGAGGCGGCCCAGCAGCCCGCCGCCGACCAGGCCGCGCCGGCCGCCGGCGGTGAGCAGCCGTCCACGCCGACGCCCGGTTCCCCAGGCGGTGCCACCGGCGGCTCCGGGCAGCGGATGACCGACCGCCTGTGGGTCCCGGGCCGCGACCCCAGGCCGCCGGCGCCCTGACGTCACGGTCGCGACTGGCGGAGCAGCCCGGTAGTATCGGCCACAAGCCGCGGCGCGACGCCGCCGCGCAGCCATGCAAGAGGGAGCGGCCGCTTCCCACCCGGCGGGGTCACGTCCTCGAGACGCCGATACTCAGCCCGGGTCAGGTCACAGACGTGAACGCATGCATCCCAGCGAGCGACTCGACGCAGCCGAAGTCTTCGGTCGCCAGCCTCCGGATGCGCCGTAGGCCGCTGCCGCACGCAGCGGCCTTTTCATTTCATCCGGCCACGACAAGTGGGACGAGCATGCCGAAGCAGAAGACGCATTCCGGTGCCAAGGACCGGTTCCGCATCACGCGCACCGGCAAGGTGCTGCACAAGAAGATGAACAAGAACCACATCCTCGAGAAGAAGTCGCCCAAGCGGAAGCGCCGGCTGAACCGTGGAGGTCAGCTCCAGGGCGGCGACGTGCAGCAGATCCGCAAGCTGCTGAGCGGGAGGTAGTCATGGCACGCGTCAAGCGAGCAGTACACGCCCGCAAGCAGCGGCGAACCGTCCTTACCAGGGCGAAGGGTTTCCGCGGGGCCCGCAGCCGCCGGTATCGGATCGCAAACGAATCGATCCTGCACGCGATGCGGTACGAGTACCGCGACCGCCGCAAGCGCAAGAGCGAGTTCCGCAAGTTGTGGATCACGCGCATCAACGCTGCCGCACGTCAGGAGGGGCTGAGCTACAGCCGGTTCATGAACGGTCTGAAGCGTGCCGAGGTCGCCGTGGACCGCAAAGTCCTCGCCGACCTCGCCGTGCGTGACCCCGACACCTTCCGTGACCTGGTCGGCGTCGCACGCGACGCGCTGAAGTAGCCCCCCGTGGCGCCTCGCGCACGCTGATCGACGGGCCGCGCAAACGGTGATCACCAGCTCCGCGAACCCTGCCGTCAAGGCCGCGCGCAAGCTCGCCCGACGCCACGCGCGCGCCAAGGCGCAGGATGCGTTCCTGGTCGAGGGCCCGCAGGCGGTCGCAGAGGGGGTGCTGTTCCTGTCGCGTTTGTTCGTCGGCGAGGCGCACGGCCGCGACGACATTGTCGCGACGGCCCGCGATGCGGGGGTCGAGATCCTGACCGTGTCGGACAGCGTCCTGTCCGACCTCGCGACGACGGTCACGCCGCAGCCGATGGTGGGCGTCGCCACGCTGCCGTCGCCGTCGCTGGAGGATGTCGTCTCCGGCGCGCGGCTGCTCGTCGTTCTCGACCAGGTCCGCGATCCGGGCAACGTCGGAACCGCGCTCCGAACGGCTGACGCGGCGGGCGCGGACGGTGTCATCCTGTCGCGGGGCAGCGTGGATCCCCGCAACCCCAAGGCGGTGCGGTCCTCGGCCGGCTCGCTGTTCCACCTCCCCGTCGTCGACAGCGTCGGGTTCTCCGACATCGTGCGGGCGTGCCGCGCGCACTCCGTGCGGCTGGTCGCTGCGGCCGCTGAGGCGGATACGGATCACACGTCTGCTGACCTCGGTGGAAGGGTCGCGCTGGTGCTCGGCAGCGAGGCGCACGGCCTGCCGCCGCACGTGCAGAACGCCTGTGACCTGCGGGTGCGGATCCCGATGCATCGCACCCCCCGTCATGGCTACCGGGGAAGCGCCGAATCCCTGAACCTGGCGGCGACGGTGGCGATCCTTACCTATGAGGCGGTCAGACAGCGGGCCATGCCGTCAGCAACCATCGCGCAGGGTACCGCCGCGACGCGGTAGAACTCTCACCTATGGACGGGAGTCTGGATGCCGCGACACTCGCATCGCTGCCCGATCCTGCCGTCGTCGTCGACTCGCACGGACGCGTCACACACTGCACCACGCTGGCTGCGCGACTGCTGCACACCACTGCCGGCGACGTGATCGGGCGGCCGGCAGCCGACGTGGTGCCGCTGGCCGACGAGAGCGGGCAGGACTGGTGGAAGTTCGCGATGCCGCTGGACGGGGACCCTGCGCGGTATCCGCGGATCCCGCAGCAGGACCTGATCCTGACGACCGCGGGTGGCGGGACCCGCCCGGTGATGCTCACGGCGGCGAGGATCCCGGGTGAGAACGGCACCCTGGCGCATCTGGTCGTGCTGTTGCGGCGTGCGGAGGTCCGCCAGCGCCTGGACGCGGCGCGCAGCGACCTGGTGTCCACCGTCAGCCACGAGATCCGGTCGCCGCTGACGTCGGTGAAGGGCTTCGTCAAGACACTGCTGGCAAAGTGGGATCGGTTCGACGACGACCAGAAGCGCCAGATGCTCGCCACGGTCAACGAAGACGCGGACCGCGTCACACGACTGCTCGGCGAACTGCTCGACGTCAGTCGCATCGACGCGGGCCGGCTGCAGTTGCGCCGCCAGATGGTCGACGTCAGGGTCATCGCCGAACGGGTCGCCGACCGCCTGTCGACCGCGGGGGAACACCACGACATCCAGGTCGGTTTCAGCAGCGACTTCCCCCACCTGTACGCCGACCCGGACAAGATCGAGCAGGTGTTGACCAACCTGACCGAGAACGCGCTGAAATACGGCGCCGGGCGGACGACCATCCGCGGCTGGTGCGACGACGAGCGGGCCACGGTGGTGGTCAGCGACGAGGGCGGCGGGATCCCACAGCAGTATCTGGGCCAGATCTTCACGAAGTTCTTCCGGCGGGCCGGAGAACGACGCACCGGCACCGGGTTGGGCCTGTACATCACGAAGGGCATCATCGAGGCGCACGGCGGCCGCATCTGGGCGACCAGCATGCCCGGCGAGGGCGCGAACATGCACTTCACGTTGCCGCTCGGTGGCCTCGAACTCGCCGGCATCGACGTGGGTCGTCGCCCGTGAGTGCCGTCGACCTCGAGGCGCTGCAGGCGGACGGGCTGCGGGCGTACGCCGAGGCGCAGACTCTGGACGCACTTGACGCGGCGAAGAACTTCTACGTCGGCCGTCGTGGCGCCCTGACGTCGGTGCAGCGCTCGCTGGGGTCACTGCCGGAGAACGAGCGCCGCGACCTGGGCGCCCGGGTCAACGCCGCCCGCGCCGCGCTGGCTCAGGCGGAGTCGCAGCGTCGTCACGTGCTGGAGGAGGAGCGCGACCGCGTGGTCCTCGCCGCGGAGGCCGTTGACGTCACGCTTCCGCCGCGGGTCCCGAAGCTGGGGTCGCTGCATCCCGTGCAGGAGACGATGGAGGCCATGGTCGACGTGTTCGTCGGCCTGGGCTACCGCGTCGCGACGGGCCCTGAGGTCGAGAGCGACTGGTTCAACTTCGAGGCGCTGAACTACCAGCCGGACCATCCCGCCCGGTCGCTGATGGACACGATCTACGTTCGGGCCCCGGGAGCAGAAGCGGACCAGCAGGGCGTGACGGACCTCCTGCTGCGGACGCACACGTCACCGGTGCAGGCACGCACGATGCTCGCGCAGCCGCCACCGGTGTACATCGTCGCGCCAGGCCGGGTCTATCGTGCGGACATCGCCGACGCGACGCACCTCCCGGCATTCCACCAGATCGAGGGGCTGGCCATTGACACGGACCTGACGATGGCGGACCTGCGCGGGACGCTCGTGGAGCTGGTCCACGCGCTGCTGGGCGACGTGCCGATGCGCTTCCGACCGCACCATTTCCCGTTCACGGAACCCAGCGCGGAGCTGGACATCTGGCTGGACGGCCGGTGGGTGGAACTGCTCGGCTGCGGCATGGTTCACCCGAACGTGCTGCGGGCATGCGGCTACGACCCCGAGGAGGTGCAGGGATTCGCCTTCGGCATCGGTCCTGAGCGGCTGGCGATGCGCCGCCACGGCATCAGCGACATGCGGCTGTTCGTGGAGAGCGACCTGCGATTCCTCTCCGCGTTCCCTGCCTGACCCTTCAACCGACCCGAGGAATCTTCCGTGCGCGTCCCCCTGTCCTGGCTCCGTGAATTCGTCGACCCCGGGTTGGAACCCGGCGCCCTGGCGGATCTGCTGACGGTCGGCGGCCTGGCCGTCGAATCCGTCGACTGCCCGACCGGGGGGACGCGCGGCGTCGTCGTCGCCGAGGTCATCGACGTCGCCAGGATCGAGGGCACCGACAAGCTGCACCTGGTCCACGTGTCCGACGGGACGGCCGAGCACGAGATCGTGTGCGGCGCGTCCAACTACGGCCCAGGCGACCGAGTTCCTGCTGCTCTTCCGGGGGCGGTGCTGCAAGGGAACGTCCAGATCGGCCGCAAGAAGTTCCGCAGCGGTCTCGTCTCGAACGGCATGCTCGCCAGCCCGCGTGAACTGGGCGTGGGCGACGATCACGCGGGCATATGGGTGCTGGATCCGGACGCGCCCGTCGGGGACGACCTGACGCAGTGGCTGGGGTTGGACGACGTCGTCCTGGAGCTGGAGGTGACCCCCGACAGGGGCTACGGCCTGTCGATGCTGGGGGTGGCCCGCGACGTTGCCGCGCTGACCGGCGCCGAGCTGCGCGTACCCCACCCGGTCGCGCCGACCGGAGATCCGGGGGTCCCGGTGACGATCGAGGACGCGGATCGCTGCCGACGATTCGACGGGCGCACGATCCGCGGGGTGAGGGTGGGTCCGTCCCCCGCATGGCTGCAGCGGCGGCTCGCCGCAGCCGGGATGCGACCGCTGTCCAACATCGTCGACGCAACGAACCATGCGATGCTCGAGATCGGCAACCCGATCCACGCCTACGACCTCGCGCTGCTGGCGGGCCCGAGCATCGTCGTTCGTGTCGCGCGGCTCGGCGAGACGTTGCGCACCCTCGACGGCGTGGACCGCGCGCTGGACCCTGACGACTTGCTGATCTGCGACGCCGACGGTCCGATCGCCCTCGCCGGTGTGATGGGCGGCGAGCACACCGAGATCAACGACCACACCGATGCTGTGTTCCTCGAGGTTGCGAACTTCTCGTCGAGAACGGTGCTGCGCACTGCGCGCCGCCACCAGCTCCTGACCGAGGGGTCGAAACGTTGGGAGAAGACGGTGCCCCCGGAATCGGCTCCGCTCGCCGCCACGCGCTGCGTCGAGCTGATCCTGGCGACCGCCGGCGGCCGATTGGTCGGGGGCAGGGATACCTACCCCAACCCGCCCGAGCGGCCGGTGATCCGCCTGCGCATGGGGCGGACACGGTCGACGCTGGGTGTCGACGTCGGCGACGACAGGCAGCGGGAGCTGCTGGAGCGCATCGACTGCGAGGTGACCGGCGAGCCCTCCGAGTTGCGCGTCGTGCCGCCGGCGTGGCGCCCCGACCTGCAGATCGAAGTCGATCTGTACGAGGAGATCGCGCGCCTGCACGGCTACGACCGCATCCCGGAGACGGTCCCGTCATCCGGACAGGTGGGGGGGCGCGATCCGGGCGGCGAGGCGACGCGGGCGGTGCGACGGTCGCTCGCCGCGGCAGGGTGGAGCGAGGCGCTGACGTTGCCGTTCGCGCCGGAGGACGACGTCGAGGCGCTGCTGCTGCCTCAGGACGACCCGCGCCGGTCGCAGATCTCGCTGGTGAACCCGCTGTCGAAGGAGGAATCGGTGCTACGCACCACCCTCCTTCCAGGTTTGCTACGCGCGGTGCGGCGCAACGTCAACCGCCAGGTCCCGGACGTGTCGCTGTTCGAAGTCGGTCGCGCGTTCCTGCCGCCGACGGACGAGGAGCCCGGTGCCCCCGGCGGCCCCGGCGGCGTGGCACTCCCCGCGGAACCCCTGCTGCTGGCGTTCGCCGCATGCGGCAATTTCGAACCGCCGCGCCACGACCGTCCAGGTCGCATGGCCGACGTCTACGACCTGCTCGGTGGGGTCACGGTGATCTGCCGTGCGCTGGGGATCGTCCCGCCCGGCGTGACCGCGGCGAACGACCCTCCGTACCATCCGGGCCGTGCGGCCAGGCTGCATCGCGACGGCCAGATCCTCGGTGTGGTCGGGGAGTTGCACCCCCGGGTGGTCGCGACGCTGGGGTTGCCGGAACGCACCCTGGCCGGCGAGCTGCGCCTGGGTCCGCTGGTCGCGGGTGGCCGGCGCGCCGCGACCGCCGCCCAGCCGTCGCCTCTGCCGGGAGTGCGGTTCGACGTCGCCGTCATCGTGGAGACGACCGTGCCCGCGGCCGACGTGGAGCGGGCGGTGCGAGCCGGCGCGGGGGAGAACCTCTCGGCCTGCAGGTTGTTCGATGTGTTCAGCGGTAGCCAGGTGGGCGAGGGCAACAAGAGCCTGGCATACGCGCTCGCCCTCGACGATCCGGCGCGCCAGCTCAATGACGCGGATGTCACCGCCGCCATCGAGCGGATCGAGCAGGCGGTCGTGGAGCAGGTGAGTGGACGGCTCCGCCGCTGACTGTATAGTTATGCACCATGTTGAATAAACAGACCACGGTCGGGGTCGCAGGTGCCTCCGGGTACGGCGGCGCCGAGTTGCTGCGCGTCCTTCACGACCATCCGGCGTTCGAGGTCGGAGTGGTCGCGGGCGGGACGACGGCCGGGCTGCCGCTGAGCGAGGTGTTCCCGCACCTGCGTGACGACACGCCGCTGGTCGCTTCTCTCCCTGGTTCGTTCGACGGGTGCGGCCTGGTGTTCCTGGCGACCCCCCACGAGCTGAGCGCGAGCCTGGCGCCGGCGCTGGTGGACGCGGGCATCCGCGTGGTCGACCTCTCGGCGGCATTCCGCCTCGACTCCTCGACGTTCGAGCAGTGGTACGAAATGCCGCATCCGGCACCCGGGTCGACGCCGGCTGTCTACGGCCTGCCCGAGCTGTTCGCCGACGACATCCCGGCGGCACAGCTGGTGGCCAATCCGGGGTGCTACCCGACCGCGGCGCTCCTCGCGTTGTTGCCGCTGCGCGACCTCGTCGTGCCGGAGTCGCTGCACATCGCCGGCCTGTCCGGTACCTCCGGTGCGGGCAAGGGCCTGCGTGACGACCTGCATGTGACCCACGCCTCGAACAACGTCGCCGCCTACGGCGCGCCGAGTCACCGGCACACGCCGGAGATCGAGCAGGCCTGGAACCGCTTGACGGGCGCCCGGTCGGCGGTGACGTTCACGCCGCACCTGGTGCCCATGCCGCGCGGACTGTTGTGCACGGTGACCGCGGACCTGCTCGCCGACGTGGATGCGGATCAGGTGCGCCAGGCAGCCGAAAAGGCGTACCAGGACTCGCCTTTCGTCACCGTGGTGGCCGCGGGGCGTTGGCCGTCGACGACGCACCTGCGCGGGTCGAACGGCGCTGCTCTCGGGGTAGCGGTGGATCCTCGGACACGTCGGGTGACAGCTTCCTGCGCGATTGACAATCTCGGCAAGGGCGCTGCCGGGCAGGCGGTGCAGAACGCGAATCTGATGTTCGGCCTGCCGCAGGACGCGGGGTTGAGCGCCGTCGGGGTCTATCCGTGACGGGTGCGGTCAGTCTGACGCACCTTTCCGGCGGCGTGACGGCGACACCGGGTGTCACCGCGGCGGGTATCGCGGCAGGCCTGAAGCCCAGCGGCGCCCCCGACATGGCGCTGGTCGCAGCCCCCGAGGTGGTGAATGCCGCCGCGGTGCAGACGCGCAACCAGGTCACGGCTGCGCCGGTGCAGGTCACCGCCCGCCACGTCGCGGACGGCAGGGCGCGGGCCGTGCTCCTCAACGCCGGCAGCGCCAACGTGTGCACGGGTCCCGACGGTGTGGCGACCGCCGAGCGCTCGGCCGAACTTGTCGCCGAGGCCCTGGAGTGCCGGGCGCAGGACGTGTTGCTGTGCTCGACCGGCATCATCGGGGTGGCCATCCCCTCCGAACCGTTCCTGGGGGCCATTCCACGGCTGGTCGCGCAGCTCGGTCCCGAGGGCGGGAGTCATGCGGCGAAAGCCATCATGACGACGGACACGCGCCCGAAGGACGCGGCGGTGCGGGTGGCGGACGGCTCGGGCGCGTGCGTCGTCGGGGGGATGGCGAAGGGTTCCGGGATGATCGCCCCGGAGATGGCGACCATGCTGTGCGTCCTCACCACGGATGCACCTGTGCGGGGACCGGTGCTCCGTGCCACCCTCAAGGACGCGGTGACACAGACATTCGGCCGCATCTCCGTCGACGACTGCATGTCCACCAACGACGCGGTGATCATCCTGGCCACCGGGACCGCGGAGTCCCCGCCCTCGCTGTCGGCGTTCTCGGAGGGCCTGACGGCGGTGTGCGCCCAGCTGGCCGAGCAGCTGGTCCGCGATGGCGAGGGTGCGGCCAAGCTCGTCCGCATCAGGGTCACGGGCGCCCGCGCCGAGCGGGACGCGGTCGGGGTTGGCCGCGCCATCGCGAGCAGCGCGCTGGTCCGCACGGCCGTTGCTGGTGAGGATCCCAACTGGGGGCGTGTCATGGCAGCGATGGGCGCGGGAGCGGTCCGGTTCGACCCCAATCGCGTCGCCATCTCCTTCGGGGGTGTGACGGTGTGCCGGTTCGGCGTGGCCGCGGCGTTCGACCGCGGGCTGGCCGCCGCGGCACTACGCCGCAGGGACGTGACCATCACGGTTGATCTGGGGCTGGGTGCCGAGGAGGCGACGTTCCTGACGTGCGACCTGACCCACGACTACGTCACCATCAACGCGGAGTACACGACGTGACCCGGTCAGCGGACGGAGTCCGCGCAGGGACGGGTCGCGGTTCAGATGTGACCCGGTCAGCGGACGGAGTCCGCGCAGGGACGGGTCGCGGTTCAGATGTGACCCGGTCAGCGGACGGAGTCCGCGCAGGGACGGGTCATGGTCCGGACGCACGCGCAACACCGGTGTTCATGTCGGACCGGACCAAGGTCGCCCAGGGCAAGGCAC
The DNA here is from genome assembly GCA_009377835.1 of Nitriliruptorales bacterium. Lineage (GTDB taxonomy): Bacteria > Actinomycetota > Nitriliruptoria > Euzebyales > Egibacteraceae > WHTG01. The sequence continues at coordinate 6,695 of WHTG01000065.1, read as the reverse complement.
GCGTGCTGCGCGAGGCCCTGCCCTGGATCACGCGCTGGAGCGGGCGGACGCTGGTCGTGAAGTACGGGGGGAACGCCATGTCGCAAGCCGCCGACGTGGCGTTCGCCGCCGACGTCGCGCTGCTGCGGGCGGTCGGCCTGCGGGTTGTGGTGGTCCACGGCGGGGGACCGCAGATCTCGGCGCTGAGCCGGCAGCTGGGACTGGCGCCACGATTCGTGGCGGGGCGGCGGGTCACCGACGATGAGACGCTGAACGCCGTGCGGATGGCGCTGCTCGGCGACGTCAGCCCGCGCCTGGTTGCACTGCTGCAGGCCGCCGGCGCGCGGGCGGCGGGGGTGTCCGGCACCGACGCCGACCTGCTCACCGTGAACCCGGTTCCGGAGCTGGGCCTGGTCGGTGACGTGGCCGATGTCGAGCCGCAGTTGCTGCGCACCCTGCTCGACGCGGGCATGGTCCCGGTGGTCGCGAGCCTGGGCAAGAGCCCCGACGGACAGACGCACAACGTCAACGCCGACGCGGTGGCCGCGGCACTCGCGGTGGCGCTGGCCGCCGACAAGCTGATCTACCTGACCAACGTCCCCGGGCTGTACGAGGACTTCGGCACACCCGACTCCACGCTGCTGTCCGACGTGAGAATCGGTCGGCTGCGCGAACTGCTGGCCTGCGGCGCGCTCAACGAGGGGATGGTTCCCAAGATCACGGGTGTCGTTGCCGCGCTGGACGGCGGTGTGCGCCAGGCTCACCTGCTGGACGGCCGTGTCGAACACGCCCTGCTGCTGGAGATCTTCACCGACGAGGGAATCGGAACCATGGTGGTGCCGGAATGACCGGCTGGGCCGCTCGCGAGGCGGCGGCGCTGTTCCCGACCTACGCCCGCCGTCCCGTCACCTTCGTCCGTGGGGAAGGCACGCGCCTGTACGACGACAGCGGCCGCGAGTATCTGGACTTCCTGTCGGGGCTGTCGGTCACGTCGCTGGGGCACTGCCATCCCGCTGTCGCCGACGCCATCGCGTCGCAGGCGCGGACGCTCGTGCACGTCTCCAACCTGTTCTTCACGCAACCTCAGATCGAGCTCGCGGAGCGGCTGCAGGAGACCACCGGGTGGCAGGACTCGAAGACCTTCTTCTGCAACTCCGGCGCGGAGGCGAACGAGGCCGCGATCAAGCTGACGCGCCGCCACGGCAAACGCCAGGATGCCGCGAAGGTCAATGTCGTCGCGCTGGACGGCGGGTTCCACGGGCGACTGCTCGGGCCGCTGCTCCTCACCGGGAACCCTGCCAAGCACGAGCCGTTCCAGCCCCTCGGCGACTGGGTCCGACACGTCCCCCACGACGACCCGGGTGCGCTGACGGCGGCGGTTGACGACCAGACCTGCGCGGTGTGGGTGGAGGTGCTCCAGGGGGAGGGCGGGGTGCGCCCGGTTCCGCCGGCGGTCCTGCAGGCTGCGCGCGACGCGTGCGACCGCCACGGCGCTCTGCTGGTGGTGGACGAGGTCCAGACCGGGGTCGGGCGACTCGGCTCCTGGTACGGGTTCCAGGGGACGGATGTCGTGCCTGACGTCGTGTGCCTGGCCAAGGCCATGGCCAACGGGCTGCCGATCGGGGCGGTCGTCGCGCGCGGCGCAGCCGCGGGAGGGCTGGCTGCCGGCGATCACGCCAGCACCTTCGGGGGTGGACCGGTGGTCGCGAAAGCCGCCCTTGCCGTCTACGACACCATCTCCCAGGAGGGTCTGATCGAACACGCTGCGGCGATGGGGAGAGCGCTGGGTGATCGGCTGGTGTCGCTGGTCGAGCGGATGCCGCTGGCGGTGGGCGTTCGCGGCCATGGGCTGCTGCAGGCACTGGTGCTGGCGGAACCCGTGGCGGCTGACGTCACCGGCGCCGCGCTCGATCGCGGGCTGGTCGTCAATGATGTGGCGCCCGACGCAATCAGGCTGGCGCCGGCGCTGCTGATCAAGGAGGCTGAACTCGACCACATGGCGGAAGAACTCGAGGCAGTCCTGCGCTCGATCCATGGGGACGGAGACGGTGACATCTCATGACCGACAGCCACACGGGCGGGGCACCCCTGATCCTCGTCGTGGAGGACGACAAGGGCGTTCGTGATCTCATGGACACGGTCCTGACCAGCGAGGGATTCGACGTCCGCAGTGCACGGGACGGCCTCGAGGGCCTGCTCAAGCTTCGGATGCTCAAGCCGGCCGCGCTGGTGCTGGACATCATGATGCCCGACGTCGGAGGACTCCGGGTGCTCGACGAGCTGGCGGAGGAGCACGCGGACGTTCCGGTCATCGTCGTCACCGGCAAGCCACAGGCGGCGGCGGAGTGCCGCAAGCGCCTGGGCGACGAGAACGTGTTCGACAAGCCCTTCGATCTCGGCGAGTTCATCGGCCGCATGCATGAGGTCGCTGGCCTGTCGCCGGGGCCCCGCAGCGGTGTCGACCCCGAGATGGAACCCACGGATGGGACGAGCGAATGACCAAGCGCGACTATCTGACCGTCGATTCGCTCACCAGCGAGGAGCTGGCGAAGGTGCTCGACGTCGCGGACGAATTCAAGCGCGACCGGCGGCCGCGTGACGACCTGGCCGGGAAGTCGATCGGCATGATCTTCGAGAAGCCGTCGACGCGGACGCGGATCTCCTTCGAGGTAGGCATCGCCGAGTTGGGCGGGCACCCCGTCATACTGAACGCCTCGGAGCTGCAGCTGGGACGCGGGGAGACGCTGGAGGACACGGCCCGGGTGCTCAGCCGGTATCTGCACGCCGTGGTGGTCCGTACCTTCGCGCAGTCACGTCTGGAGATGCTCGCCGCGGCGGGCACGATCCCTGTCATCAACGCGTTGAGCGACTTCACCCATCCGTGTCAGGCGCTGGCGGACCTGCAGACGATCCGCGAGCACCGCGGCGGCCTGGAGGGGCTGAAGCTGGCATACCTCGGAGACGGGAACAACGTCGTACACAGCCTGCTCAAGGCCGGCGCCCTCGCCGGCATGCGTGTTGCGATCGGCAGCCCGGCCGGGTACGAGCCGATCCCCCAGGTGGTGGATCAGGCGACCCGGATAGCGGCGCACACCGGCGGTGACGTCTTCTGTACAGCCGACCCGCTGGAGGCCGCCGCCGACGCTGACGTCGTGTACACCGACGTGTGGGCGTCGATGGGGCAGGAAGGCGAAGCCGCGGCACGGACGATGCTGTTCCGCCCGTTCCAGGTGAACCGGCAGGTGATGGACGCGGCGAAGCCCGACGCGCTGGTCATGCACTGCCTGCCGGCGCATCGTGGCGAGGAGATCTCCGCCGACGTTATCGACGGACCCAACAGCGTGGTGTTCGACCAGGCCGAGAACCGGCTGCACAGTCAGAAGGCTCTCCTGACATTCCTTCTCACCTGAGTGGCCGACCGCATACTGCGCCGCAACCTGATCCGGGAGCTCGTGTCCGCCAACACCGTCACGTCCCAGGGTGAACTGGTCGCGTTGCTGTCGGGGTCGGGTGTCGACGCGACGCAGGCGACCGTCAGCCGCGACCTCGAGGAGCTGGGAATCACGAAATACCGTGGCGCCGACGGCCGGTCGGCGTACGTGCTGCCGGACGGCGGTGGTGTCGCGCAGATGTTGCGGCAGTTCGCCCGCACGATCGACGCCAGCGGCAATCTCGCCGTCGTGCGCACCCCACCGGGTGCGGCGGCAGCCGTCGGTTCAGCGATCGATGCGGCGGACCTTCCGGGTGTCCTCGCCACGGTCCAGGGGGACGACACGCTGCTGGTCGTGGCGCGCGAAGGCGTGAGCGGCCGGCAGATCGCAGACGACCTACTTCGATGCAAGGAGCGACGACCGTGAGCAATCGCCTGGTGCTGGCCTATTCGGGCGGCCTGGATACCTCGGTCGCCATCCAGTGGCTGGCGGAGAACAAGGGCTACGAGGTGGTTGCCTGCGCCATCGACATCGGCCAGGCGGCGCCCGGTGAGATGGACCGCGTTCGTCAGCGCGGCCTGGATTGCGGTGCCGTCGAATCCGTCGTCATCGATGCGAAGAACGAGTTCGCCGACGACTTCGTCGGCCCGGCGATTGCGGCGAACGCGCTGTACATGGGCAAGTACCCGCTGGTGTCCGCGCTGTCGCGACCGCTCATCACGCGGCACCTGGTTCGCGTCGCCGGTGACACCGGTGCCACCGCGATCGGGCACGGCTGCACCGGCAAGGGCAACGATCAGGTGCGCTTCGAGGTCACCGCGATGGCCATTGCCCCGGACCTGACCGTGGAGGCCCCCATTCGCGAGTGGGGTCTATCCCGCGACGCGGCGATCGAGTGGGCGAATGAGCGTGGGATCCCGATCCCCGTGAAGAAAGCAACGCCGTACTCGATCGACGAGAACCTGTGGGGCCGTACGGCGGAGTGCGGGATCCTCGAGGACCCGTGGGAGTCGCCGCCCGAAGAGGTGTTCGAGCGCTCCGCCCCGCTGGGGCGCGCACCCGACGACGTCGAGGAGTTGACCCTGACGTTCGACCGCGGACGCCCCGTGGCGGTGGACGGCAGGGAACTGGATCTCGCAGCACTTGTCACGGAGGTCGACCGGCGCGCCGGCGCGCACGGCGTCGGGCGCATCGACATGCTCGAAGACCGCTTGGTCGGCATCAAGAGCCGCGAGATCTACGAGTGTCCCGGGGCGGTCACGATCCTGAACGCGCACCGGGACCTGGAGGACCTGTGCCTGGAGCAGGAGCTGGCTCAGGAGAAGCGTGGCCTGGAGGGCCGCTACGCGCAGCTGATCTACAACGGACTGTGGTTCACGCCGCTCAAGCGTGCCCTGGACGCGTTCATCGACACGTCCCAGGTGTACGTCGACGGCGACGTCCGCATGGCCCTGTACAAGGGGTCTGCGTGGGTCGCGGGCCGGCGCAGCTCACAGGGTCTGTACGAGCACGACCTGGCCACCTACGACGCCTCCGACCAGTTCGACCACACACAGTCCGAGGGGTTCGTGAAGCTGTGGGGTCTCCCGACAAAGGTGTGGGCCCGCCGGCAAGGCAACCTGTGACCCCGGCCCCAAACCCGACCCCAGCCCCAAACCCGAAGATCTTCGGGTTCGTATCCCGACGGACACGAACCCGAACCTGGGGTGGCGGCACCGGTCGTAGTCCGAAGTGTGGGGTTCGGATCGGTCGCCCCAGGGGCACCGATCCGAAGATCTTCGGGTTCGGGCATGGGTGGGGGGAGGGATGACCGACCATGACCGACCATGAGGGCAGGCTGTGGGGCGGGCGCTTTGCGGAGGCGCCGGACGCTGCCGCGTGGTCGTTGGGGCGCAGCGTGCATTTCGACGTCCGGTTGTGGCCCTACGACGTGGCCGGGTCGCGCGCGCATGCCGACGAGCTGCGTCGCCTGAAGCTGGTGACCGCCGCGGACCATGCGGCGATCACGTCCGCACTCGAGGCGATCCAGGTGGAGTTCGGGTCCGGGACATTCACGTTCCGCGACAGCGACGAGGACCTGCACGGTGCCATAGAACGCCGGATGGTGGAACTGGCCGGCGAGGCCGGCGGACGCCTCCGCGCCGGCAGGAGCAGAAACGACCAGATCGCGTCGGATCTGCGGCTGTACCTGCGGGACGCGATCGACGCGACCGCTCCGGCGGTTCGGGAGCTGCAGCACGCACTGGCCGATCGGGCGGAGGAGACGCTGGAGTGGCCGGTGCCCGGATATACCCACCTGCAACGCGCGCAGCCGGTGACGCTTGGGCATCACCTGCTGGCGCACGCCTGGGCGCTGGAGCGTGACCACGGGCGTCTGCTCGATGCTCGGGGCCGGCTGGACGTCTCGACGCTGGGCGCCGGCGCGCTCGCGGGCGTGACGCTGGGGATTGATCCCGCGGCGTACGCGTCGTCGCTGGGGATGAGCGGCGTTGCTCGAAATTCGATGGACGCGGTCGCAGACCGCGACTTCGCAGTCGAATTCCTGGCGGCCGCGGCGTTGCTGGGTGTGCACATGTCGCGCCTCGGCGAGGAGATCGTCCTGTGGAGTTCGACGGAGTTCGGCTGGGTCCGCGTCGGCGACGCGTTCTCGACCGGCTCGTCGATCATGCCGCAGAAGCGGAATCCCGACGTCGCCGAACTGGTGCGTGGCAAGACCGGCCGACTGATCGGCGCCCTCGTGTCGCTGCTCGTGACCCTCAAGGGACTGCCGCTGACGTACAACCGCGATCTGCAGGAGGACAAAGAGCCCGTCTTCGACGCCGCCGATACGTTGTTGCTGACGCTGCCGGCGATGGCCGGCACCGTGCGATCGCTGGTGTTCGACCGGGAGCGACTGGCAGAGACCGCGGGTGGCGAATTCGCGCTGGCGACGGATGCGGCGGAGGAGCTGGTGCGCCGGGGGGTGCCTTTTCGCGAGGCACATGAACGGGTCGGCCGCCTGGTCGCGGCGTGCGAGTCGCAGGGCATCGACATCGCCGACATGGACGCGACAGCCCTGCGCCAGGCGCTGCCGGCGCTCGGCGACGCCGGCCCCGAACTGCTGACACTGCAGAGCGCGCTCAGCCGCCGCGACGCCACGTTCGGCACAGCCCCGGATCAGGTGCGCGCACAACTTGCCGAGTTGCGGGGTCGCCTCGACGGGTAACCGGGCCGCGCCGCATCTTCGCCCGGGTAAAGTCCAGTGGGATCTGGGCAGACGACCCGAGGGTCCGTGCGCCCGTCGGG
>WHTG01000118.1 GCA_009377835.1 Nitriliruptorales bacterium | reverse complement strand
GTCGCCGTCCACGCCAATGCAGCGTCTGGGCGCTGCGAGCTTCGGCTGCACCATCTCGGCGGTGCGATAGCGCGCGTCCCGCCACACGGGACGGCGTTCGCCCAGCGGCAGGCTCCCTTCCTGTTGAGCGCCGTCGCCCGGTCCTCCCGGCCCGACGACGACGCCCACCACGACGCCTGGGCGGCCGCCGCGTGCGAGGCGGTGGCGGCGGACAGCGCCGGCACGTCCTATCTGAACTTGACCGGACAAGCCGGCGAGTCGCAGGTACGCGCGGCGTACCCGGACGCCACCTACGCGCGGCTCGTGGCGGTCAAGGACCGCTTCGACCCTGACAACGTCTTCCACCTCAACCACAACATCCGACCCTCGCCGCAAGTGGAGGATGGCCCGCCGGATGTCCACGCGCCTTCCATCAAAGGAGAGCAGCCATGAGCAACCCGACTATCGAGGAGCTGCGGAGCGCCGCCCGCGGCGCCGTCATCGGCCCGGACGACGGCGGCTATGAGGGCGCCCGCGCCGTCTACAACGCCATGATCGATCGCCGCCCGCGGGTGATCGTGCGTCCGGCCGACGTCGCCGACGTCATGGCCACGGTCACCTTCGCCCGCAGTGCGGGCCTGGAACTCGCCGTCCGCGGCGGTGCGCACAGCGTTCCGGGGTTCGGGACCGTTGACGACGGGGTCGTGCTCGACCTGTCGAGCCTCAAGGGCATCAGGGTCGACCCGGTCACCAAGACCGTGCGTGCTCAGGCGGGGTGCACGTGGGGGGACCTCGACCACGCGACTCATGCCTTCGGCCTGGCGACCACAGGGGGAATCCTGTCCACCACGGGCATCGCCGGCCTTTCGCTCGGAGGGGGCATCGGGTACCTGGGACGCCGGTACGGACTCACTTGCGACAACCTGCTGTCGGCCGACGTCGTCACCGCGGACGGCCGTATGGTCACCGCCAGCGCCAAGGACCACGAGGACCTGTTCTGGGCGCTTCGCGGCGGCGGCGGAAACTTCGGGGTGGTCACCGAGTTCGAGTACCGCCTGCACCCCGTCAAGCACGTCTACGGCGGTCCGATCCTGTACGACCTGGGCCGTGCCGCGGACGTGCTGCGGTGGTATCGCGAGTACATCGCCGCGGCGCCGGAGGAACAGGGCGCGTTCTTCGCGTTCTTGGTCGCGCCGCCGCTGCCGTTCATCCCCGAGGAGCGCCACGGCACCAACGTCTGCGGCATCGTGACCTGCTGGAGCGGCCCGCTCGAAGAGGGAGAGCGCCAGACGCGCCCCTTCCTCGAGGACGTCGCTCCGCCCATCGGCCACCACACCGGACCGATGCCCTATCCGGCGCTGCAGAGCGCGTTCGACGGGCTGCACCCGCCGGGCATGCAGAACTACTGGAAGGCCGACTTCGTCCACGAGCTGACCGACGACGCCGTCCAGGCACACGTCGAGCACGGCGCGAACGTGCCGCACGTCCACTCGACCATGCACTTGTATCCGCTCAACGGGGCGCCGCAGCGGGTAGCGCCCGACGAGACGGCGTTCGCCTACCGGGACGCCAACATCGCCGCCGTCATCGTCGGCATGTGGCCCGACGCGGCGGACAACGACCGGAACATCCGCTGGGTCCGCGACTACTGGGAGGCGATCCACCCGCACGACGCTGAAGGCGGCTACATCAACTTCATGTCGGGCGACGACCAGGACCGCATCCACGCGAACTACCGCGGCAACTACGACCGGCTGACGGCGGTCAAGGCGGCCTACGACCCCGACAACCTGTTCCACCTCAACCAGAACATCCAACCATCGAGTACCTGACGGCCCGAACCGCACCGTCGTCGACTTGGTCGCCGGCGACGCGCCACTTCTGGCTGAGAGACCTGAAGCCACCGAGAAGAAAGGGAGGGACACAATGAAACGCCAGATACAGAGGAGGACCGTGCGGGCGGTGGCGGTCGCAGTGATCGTGAGTGTGGTGGTTGCGGGTGCCGTGCTGCCATCGCTGGCACAGGAGGACCCGCTACCGATCGCGGTCGAGCTGCTCACGGGAAGAGCAGAGTTCACCGACGACGTCGCGGCGCAGTTCAAGGTCAAGCTGGGCGACGGGGCGACGAACACCCTCAACCTCAAAGACCCCTCTCTCACCGCGGTCGCGAGGATCACCGTCCAGCCGGGAGCCCGGTTCCCCTGGCACACCCATCCCGGCCCGGTGATCGTGAACGTCGCCCAGGGCGAGCTCGTCTACGTGAACGCCAACGACTGCGTCCACCGTGCGTACCCGACGGAGACCGTTTTCGTCGACCCTGGTCGAGGCAACGTGCACACCGCCTATAACCGAACAGACGGCGTGACGGTGGTCTTCGCGACCTTCTTCGAGGTTCCCGCGACCGGCCCGCTGACGATCACGGCCGGCGTCGAGGAACCGGCAGACTGCCAGGTCGAGGTCGGCGCCCACGGCTCCCACTGATCGGCTCGCGGGGCCCCGTGGTCGTGGTCGACCGCGGGGCCCCGGTTGATGGGCATCGCACGGTCGTAGCGAGCCGTCACACAGGCGCGATCGCGGATCGTGCGTAGTCGATCGCCTCTCGGCGGGTCATGGCGCGTCCCCGGCCGAGCTGCTCGGCGGTCTTCTACTTCCCCAGCCTCTCGGACAATGCCTCAAGGCCGTCGATCTGATTGGAGAATCTCACGGCGACACCGCCTGGCCACTCGATGTACATCCTCACCCAGCTGCTGCGCAGCTACGAGCGCCTCGCGGAACACGATCTCTGCGGCCTCGTCCGCCCGCCCCTGTGCCAGGATCGCGTCCAGCCGCTCCAAACATCCCGGGCGGGTAGGCGTCTTCCGTAACTAGATCATCGCATGCGCAGTCAACAAGTCGTGCAGTGCCGAGACGCGGACCGAGGCCGGCGCTGGACGTCGCGTACCTCTCCTACTACGCGGGGGGCGTCCGCGTGGTCGAGTACGGCCGCAAGGGACTGAAGGAGGTTGGCGCCTTCATCGATGAAGGTGGCAGCAACTTCTGGGGTGTCGAGGTCCACGAGATGAACGGCGAGACCTACGTGCTCGCCAGTGACCGTGACTACGGGCTCTACGTCCTGCAATACGACCCGGAGCCGAAAGGCGCCGGAAAGGGAGCACGCTAGTCAAGAAGGGGCGACTCGTACTCGGCGATCGTAGATGTTCCCTCGGACTGGCCCATGAACAGCCTGAACTTCATCACGAAGGTCGAGCCCGCCCACACGGAGCGAGCGACCCTCAACCGGGCTCGCTGGGACCGGGTGGCAGTTCCCATATCCTGCGGAGGTGGCCAGTGAGCAAAGAGAAGAGCCGGACCGGTGATGGCAGGCATGGCGAGGGCATCGACGCTCATGCCGTGCAGGTAGTGGCGCCGTCGTCCCGGTGAGCTCGCCCTCGACTGCTGATGCGCGGTTTCAGCGTCGCGCAACGCGTAGCGTTCCGGTTGTCGCCGTGCTGCTCGTGGCCGTCAACATGCGCGCCGCGGTCACGAGTGTAGGCCCGGTGCTGGAGGACATCCGGGCCGATCTCGGCCTGACCGCCGCTGAGGCATCGGCCCTGACGGCGCTGCCGGTCCTCTGCTTCGGCCTGGCGGCGGCCTTCGCGCCGCCGCTGTCCCGGCGACTTGGAATCGAGCGTTCCCTGGCACTCGTCCTGGCGGCGACGACTGTCGGGTTGGCTCTGCGTGTGAGCTCGTCGACCGCTGCACTTTTCGCGGGTACCCTTCTTGCCGGCGCGGCCATCGCCGTCGGCAACGTCCTCATTCCCGCGTTGATCAAGCGGGACTTTCCCGAACGCAGCGGCCCGATGATGGGCCTGTACGTCAGCGTCATGGCCGCCTCCGCCGCCGTCGCGGCAGCCGTCACCGTGCCCGTCGGTGACCTCACGGGGTGGGATTGGCGCGGCGGTCTGGGGATCTGGATGCTGCCGGCCGCCGTGGCGCTCGTGCCCTGGGTTGTTCGAGTGCGCCGGTCGAACGCCGAGGGTGTCCGCCCCGTAACGCTGTCGGCCGCTCTTCGCCGCGACGTCCTCGCCTGGCAGGTCACGCTCTTCATGGGGCTGCAGTCGTTGGGTTTCTATGCCCTCGTCGCTTGGCTTCCGGCGATCTACCGCAGCCGGGGGGTCTCTGCGGATCAAGCGGGGTTTCTACTGTCGATGGCGCTGATCGTGGGGGTGCCCTTCGCGCTCATCGTCCCCAGTCTGGCGACCCGCGGCGCGCAGCAGCGGGGTTGGACGACCGCGACCACCGGGATCACCGGGCTCGGGCTGCTGGGCCTTCTCGTCGCGCCGACTGCCTACCCCGCCGTGTGGCCGCTGCTGCTGGGCATGGGAACCGGTTCGGCGTTCCCCCTGGGGCTGACACTCGTCGTGCTCCGATCACGCAACGTGATAGACGCTGCGCGGCTGTCGGCGATGAGCCAGAGCGCCGGGTACCTGCTGGCGTCCGCCGGGCCGTTTGCCTTTGGGGCCCTCCGCGACGTGACCGGCGGCTGGGACGCGTCCATTGTCCTTCTTCTCCTCCTGCTGATCCCCCAGCTGCTCAGCGGTTGGGGAGCGGGGCGCGCCGCGCACGTCGGCGGCGACTAGGCGCAGCACCCGTCAGGCGACGAGCTGCTCGCGCATCCAGTCGCTGATCAGTGGCCTGAACAGGTACGGGAAGTTGGACACGACGTGGGTGCCGCCCTCGATCAGGACGAAGTGACCGTTGGGGGCGGCCTTGGCCTGTGCCTCGGTCTGCTGCCACGGCACCAGCCGGTCCCGATCACCCGTGACGAACAGCGCCGGCTGCTCCATGTGGTCGAGCACGCCCTCGAGATCCATCTGCACCGCGACCTCGCGCGCCTCGTCGGCATTCGCGGTCTTCGTCTTGCGGATGAAGGTCTCACGGTTGAGCGGCGGCAGGTCGTCGTAGATCTGCACCCGCTTGTAGGCGCCGCTGGCCGCCACGACCGCACGGATGCGCGGTTCGAACGCGGCGGCGCGGGGCGCTAGGTAACCGCCCATGCTCACGCCGACGATGCCGATCCGGTCGAAGTCGAGGTCGCTGCGTCCTTCGAGCGTGTCGAGCCCCGCCGTGACGGCCACCTCGTAGTCATGGCGCAGCGCCAGCTCGTACTGGGACTCCCCTTGACCGGGCCCGTCGAGCGAGAACGTCGCCATGCCGCGGCGCAGGAAGGACTCCTCGTTGTAGAAGAACTCCTCCTTGGTGGAGTCCAGACCGGGGACGAGCACAACGAGCGGGGCCTGCTCGACGCCGTCGGGGGTGCGAAGGTTGCCCGGCATCACCGTGTCTTCCAGCGGCACCTCGACGCGCTCCAGACCCGATCCGAGCAGGCGGTGTGCCCTGTAGTAGGCGTCGACGGACTTCTCGTGCACCGGGCGGTAGCGGTCGGGGTCGACGACCCAGACGAACTTGCCGAAGTGGTACGCCACAGCGGCCCGCAACCATGCGTCGGCGGCCGTCTGGCGTCGCTCGAGGGCTTCCGCTTCCCGTGCCAGCTCGGCATGGCGGTCGCCGAGGCCGTCCCATGCGTCCAGCCAGTCCTCCCAGCGTTCGACGGCCGACGTCGTGCGCACGAAGTCGTTGTAGTCCACACCGGCGCCGGTGAAGCGTGGCGCCCAGTGGTCGATGGCGGACTGGACACGAGCGTCGGGCATCGTCACATCTCCGCGTCGCGCATCAGGGCGGCCAGCTCGGGCTCGGCCTCAAGGACCGACACGCCGCCGCCGGCGCGGTCGGTCACCCAGATGAGCCCGTCTTCGTCGACGAACACGTCGTTGGCCTGCGTCACCGGCTGGCCGGGGGCGGGCTGGGCGACCCAGTGCGCCACCTCCTGCGGATGCTCCGGATCCGAAAGGTCGTAGACCCGAAGTCCGGCGCTGAAGTAGGTGGCGAACACGAGCCGCTCGCTGCGGTAGGAGCCAGGACGGTTCTCGTGCAGGTTGTGGGGACCGAAGCGCAGCGGTCGCTCGGCGAACGAGGGATCGGGCGGCAGCACCACCGCGATCACGCGCTCCTCGGCCATGCTCACGACGCGCATCAGCCGCTCGGGCGCGTGGGGGCCGTCCTTCTGCTGCTCGTCGGTGACCACCACCACGCCGGCGCCGGGCAGCGGCAGGCAGGTGTGCGTCGCGCCCCCCTCCCACGCGACCAGCCCGACGCGCTGCGGTGCGGTCATGTCCGAGACGTCCAGGATGAGCATGCCCGCGTCGTCGTACCCCAGGTAGGCCCGGTCGCCGTCGATGAGCGCATGGTGGGCGGCGAAACGCTCACCCTCTGGCCACTGCGGCGTCTCGTCCTCGCGCTGACCGGGCCACCACCACCGGGCGGCCTCGACGGGGTTTTCGGGATCCTCGAGGTCGATCACGACCCAGATGCGGTCCCGGAACCCTTCCGGCGTGGCCGACAAGTCAGCGTACCGCCCGCCGGTGTACGTCGGCCGGTGCACGCCGCGGCCGGTCGACTCCCAGTACCCGATCGGTTCGGGCTTGAAAGGGTCGTCGAGCCGGTAGACGGCAAGTCCGGCCGAGTGGGGGCCGGCGGCCGGCGCGGGCCCCATCGGGAATTTCTCCTGGTTGACGAGCATCAACCCGTCGGCGATCTGCACCTTGTGCGTGTGCGTATGTGGCGGCGCCGGCCACTGCGCGACCAGACCAGGCGCCGCAGGATTGGACACGTCCAGGATCGACGTGCCCATCCTGCTGGTGCCGTTGTGGCCGACGTACAGGGCGTCGCCGTTGCGCATCACCTGAAACCCGTCGCCGTTGCCGGCGAGGTCATGGTGGGCCAGGAGGCGGAGTCCCTTGGCCTCGGACGTCCCGAGCGACGTCCGAGACCGCAGGGAAGGATCGAACGGATCCTGACTCACGACTCGCAGGCTCCCCCGTTGCCCCCGCCGAGCTCGGACGGGTCCGGCGTGAGCGGGTCGATGCCGAGTTGTGCCTGTTGCGCGGTCAAGCCAACCCCGACTCTCATCGATCAGCCACCAAACGATTGCAGGCGCCGACGTCGGGACACTAACGACGCCTGCCGGGAGGGTCAAGGGCCCTTCGACCAGTTCGCCCGGCTGGTGGACGCAAAGGCGGTCAGATCTGGGATTCACGCTAGGGTGCGCGCATGCGAGCCGCCTGGTACACCCGACAGGGGCCCGCGTCTGAGGTCCTCCACGTCGGTGACCAGCCGGAACCGCCACCCCAGCCCGGCGACGTCATCGTCCGTGTCGCCGTCTCGGCGGTCAATCCCTCTGACGTCAAGGCGCGCGAGGGCTTCCGCCCGATGCTGTTTCCGCTGGTGATCCCCCACAGCGACGCTGCCGGCGAGATCGTCGCCGTCGCCGCGGATGTCGACCCGGGCCGGATCGGGGAACGCGTCTGGTTGCGGGAGGCGCAGTGGCGTCGCCCCCACGGCGCCGCCGCCCGGTACACGGCCGTGCCTGCCGACCGGGCGTGCCGTCTTCCCGGAAACGTCCCGTTCGACGTCGGTGCCTGCCTCGGCATCCCGGCGCTGACCGCGCACCGCTGCGTGGTGGCGGACGGGCCCGTCTCCGGCGCTGTGGTGGTGGTCCGCGGTGCGGCGGGCCGGGTCGGTCGGTACGCAGCGCAGATCGCGATGCTCGAAGGCGCAACGGTCATCGCCACGGCCAGGCGGGACGCCGACCTCTCCGACGTGGCAGCGTTGGGCGTCCAGCACGTCGTCGACGAGCGCGAGGACAGCGTTGCCGACCACGTGCTCGAGATCACGGACGGCCGCGGCGCCGCGCGGATCGTCGAAGTCGACTTCGGCACGAACCTCGAGGACGCGCTGCGAGCGGTGGCGAACAACGGCGTCATCAGTGCGTACGCCAGCATGGGCACACCGCGTGTGGTGCTGCCGTTCTACGACTTGATGATGCGCAACATCACACTTCGGACCGTGCTCGTCTACGACATGCCGCACGACGCCAAGCTGGCGGCGATATCAGCGGTGACGCGCTGGCTGGAGGACGATGCGCTCGACCACCGCTTCGGTCCGCGCTTCGCGCTGGACGACATCGTCGGGGCGCACGAGGCGATCGAGGGTGGTGTACGCGGCGTCGTCACGGTGCAGTCCTGATCGAGAACCGGTCACACTCGGGGCCAGCGCCGGAAGGCCGCATATTTTCAACCCACGCGGCGCAGTCCCCGGGGAACCTCGTGCAGTGATTCCGCCCCATCGGGGGTGACGACGACGAGCTCGCCGGTCTGCACGCCGGCGGTGCCATCCAGCGTCACGATGTTCGGCTGCACCACGACGGTCATCCCCGTCGCGAACGGCTGGGTTGCGGGCGGTGTGGCAGGCCGGCTGCGGGACCCGACTACAGGCGGGAGGTAGCCGCCCCCGTACCCGTGCACCAGGTCATCCCAGATGGTGAAGCCGGCATCCTCGATGACGCCGGCCGCCGCGACGACGTCATCCGGCGTCGCGCCGTCGCGCAGGGTCGCCACGATTGCGTCGAAGGCTGCGTCCGCCACGTCGTGCAGCTCCTGGTACAGCGCGGACGGTTCGGCCTCGACGGCGAACGTTCGCAGGACCTGCCCCGCGTAGCCCCAATACTGAGCGCTCAGCTCGAGGGTGACGGCGTCGCCCGGCCCAACCTCACGCGACGAGGTGAACTGTGCCGGGACGCAGCGGCTCGGTGTCTGCATCGAGGTGACCCCGAAGTAGTGGATCTGCGTCGTCCCCCCGCGCGGAACGTAGGCGCGCTCGACGATGTCGGCGAGTTCATGCTCAGTCAGGCCACTGCGGAGTCCGGCAGCCAGCGCGCGCATCCCCGCGTCGCTCAAGCGTGCGCCTGTTCGCATCCAGTCGAGCTCTTCCTCGGACTTGACCAGACGCAGGCGCGTGTACTGCCCGCCCATGCTGACGACCTCGGCGGCGCGCGCGGAGAGAACCGCGGCCGCGGTGAAGGACAGCGGGCCGACCACGCCCACGCGCTGCTGCTCGCCGCCGCGGCGGCACAGCTCCTCGACGGCGGCCGTGATGGTCGACGCACCGCCGGCGCGCACGTCCGCTGCCCTCGCCAGTTGGCGGGCCAACGGCAGATGGTTGTAGAACTGAACGAAGAGCGCGTCCTGCTCTCCACGCCCTACGACAACCGCCGCTTCGCGGGTCACGGGCCAGCCGGTCAGCCACTGCACCGCCGATCCGGAACGGTCGGCCCCGTACACCAGAACGCGGTCGACACCGGACTGCTCCATCATCGCCTCGAACGCGTCGCGGCGTCGCCGCATCTCATCTGCGGAGAAGGCCGGATAGTCGTTCATCGCACTCCTTCGATGGTTGGGGCCAGCAACCGCTACGGCGACGCAGGGTAGCGGGACGAAGCCAACGATTGCACTCGACGCGGCCACACTGCTTGACACGCCACGGCGGAAACCCTCTACTACAACCCTTGGCGCTGCCGACGCGGTGCGCGAACGTTTGCTCTTGGACGCGGAAAGGGCACCAAGATGAGCGAGTTCACCAGTCCTCCCGCAGAGGCTCGGCGCCACATTTGGGTCGCGCTGCTCGCGACCCTGGCGCTGGCAGGCGCCGCGTGCGGCGGAGACGACCAGGCCGGGCAGGCGGACGGCGGTGCTACCGACGGCGGACAGACCGAGGAGGCGCCCGCCACAGATGGAGAGGCGGCCGGCGCCGAGCTCGAGAAAGTCGTCGTGAGCATGCCCGTGGTGCCGCCGAACTTCGTGATGATTCAGCCCTGGGTTGCCGAGGAGCAGGGCTTCTACGAGAAGTTCGGCGTGCCCGTGGAGATCATCAGCCTGGAGACGGGTATCGCCGCGTTGCGGGGTGCGCAGGCGGGATCCGCCGACGTCGGCGCGGCGCCGACGCCGGCGCTCATAGCCGCGAACGCGGAGGGCGCCGACGTCAAGGGCTACTACACCTACTCGCCCGGGCTCGAGGCGCAGATGGTGGTGACGGAGGACGTGCAGTCCTGCGAGGACCT
>WHTG01000025.1 GCA_009377835.1 Nitriliruptorales bacterium | reverse complement strand
GCAACGGCGACAACGGCAACGGCGACAACGGCAACGGCGGCGACGTCGTGGACGTCGTGGACGTCGTGGACGTCGTGGAAACGACGCCCGAGGTCGTGAAAGCCACACCCGACGAGAACGAGCCCGAGACCGGCGCACCGGACGACACGACGGCCGACGCCAAGCCCGTGGCCCGCACCCGCCGCGAGGTCACAGAGACCACGCCGCGCCCGCCCACGGTTCCCGATCGGATGGACCGCGCTGTGAGGGAGCCGGTTCTGGCGGCGGCGGAGGAGCCCGTCCTGCCTGCGACGTCGGACGAGCTGGCGGCAACCGGGCCGAAGACGCAGCTGGCGCTGCTGGCGGTTGGATTGCTCGTGCTGGGCATCGCGCTGCTGCGGCGCACCACCCGGACCCAGCGCTCCTGATCCGAATTCCCATCGACACTTGCCGAAAAAAGAGGTGCAATAACCCGCGACGCGCCGGCGTCCTGATCAACAACGGCGGCCGGTGCGTCGCGGGAGGAGCGTTCGTGGCGGGAGCGCAACACGGTGGGGCGACGGTCGCGGCAGCGACCTTCAGCGATCTCGCGCGCGAGCATCTGCCTCGCCTGTACTCGCTGGCGCGGCGTCTCGTCGCGGACGAGGCCGAGGATCTGGTCCAGGAATGCCTGCTCAAAGCCTTCCGAAGCTTCGACGGGCTGCGTGACACAGTTGCTGCCGAGGCGTGGCTGAACCGCATCCTCGCCAATTGCGCGAAGGACCGGTTCCGGCGTCAGCAACGACGCCCGGAGACCCCGATCGATCCGATCGACGAGTTCTCCCTGTACCGCACGATCGCCAGTGAGGATCCCTTCCCCTACTCGGACTCGTTGCACCTGGACTTCCTGTGCCGGTTCGGCACCGAAGACGTCTGGGTTGTGCTGGCCCAGCTTCCGATGCACTACCGGATGCCTCTGGTACTGGTGCATATGGAGGGGTGGCGCACGGCCGAGGTGGCCGACTTCTTGGACGTGCCGCTCGGGACGCTTCTGTCGTGGCTGCACCGCGGACGCAAGTTGTTCGAGCGCTCCCTGTGGCGCTACGCGGTCGACAATGACCTGTTGAGGGGTGCATCGTGATCAGCTGCAAGGAAGCCGTCGCCCAACTGTGGGAGTACGTCGAGCGGGACCTGCCAGAGCAGGATGTCGCGAGCATCGACGAACACCTCGCCGTGTGCCGACGATGCTGCGGCGAGGCGGAGTTTGCCGGTGAGTTGCGTACGTTCATGACCGTGCACAGCAACCGGGGCTTGCCCTCGGACGTCCATCGGCGCCTGGACTCGTTCCTCGGCGCCCTAGAGCCGTATTCCGAGGCGTGACGATGGCGGACCTGATGTACAAGGCCGAGATTCAGGGCGTCATCCGCGACGTCTACAGCCGCGTCCAGGTCGAAGGCCGACCCGACCGGCTGATGTGCGCCTATTCGGATCAGGAACTGGCGTCCCTGCCGGAGCAGGCCGTCTCGTGGTCGTTTGGAACAGGCCATCCCGTCGCACATGCGCGACTGCAACCGGGCGAGGTCGTGGTCGACCTCGGCAGCGGGGGTGGGATCGATGCGATCCTCGCCGCCCGACGTGTGGGGAGCGAGGGGCATGTCGTCGGCATCGACCTTCTGCCCGACATGGCGGAACGCGCGACACAGAACGCTGCCGCCGCCGGCGTACACAACACCGAGTTTCGCGTTGGCGAAATCGAGGCCATCCCGCTGCCGGACGACTCTGCCGACGTGGTGCTGTCCAACGGCGTCGTCAGCCTCTCGGCGCGCAAAGCACGTGTGTTCGCCGAGGCACGGCGAGTTCTCAAAGCGGGGGGCCGGCTGTGTCTTTCCGATATGACGCTGGAGGAGGAACAGCTCCCGTCGGAGATCCTCGTGCACCCTGCCGCGTGGGCCGGGTGAGTGTCCGGTGCATTGACGGAGGGTGCCTTCGTCCAGGGCCTGACCAGGGCCGGTTTCGCTCAGGTAGCCGTGGTTGAGCGCGTGCAGTACGGCGTCGCCGAACTGGAAGCAGAACCGCTGTTCCCGGAAGACCTGGTCGCGCTGATGCGGCGGCTGCTGCCACGTGACATTCAGGAGTCGATCGGTTCGCGGATCGTCATCACCGCGGTGAATCCGCCGCAATGACGTGACCGGCCGCGGCGTCCTGTCCCGGTGATGGCACCAGCGGAACAGGGGTGGCAGATGTCCGAGCGAACAATCGAGCCGCGCGTCAGCGCGCCGTTGCTGGTCGACACCGACGCGCTCCGCGAGCAGGTCCGCAGCAAGTACCGGGCGGTCGCGGCGGATCCCGGCGCGACCCATCATTTCCATACCGGGCGGCCGTTGGCACAGCGGCTGGGGTACCCGGCGGAGGTGGTCGACGCGTTTCCCGAGGCCGCCGTGGAATCCTTCGCCGGCGTGGGGAACCCTTTCAGTCTCCGCCGCCTCGAGCCGGGAGAGCGGGTCGTCGACGTGGGCTGCGGCGCCGGGTTCGACTCGCTCGTGGCGGCGCGCGCGGTGGGCAACACCGGCCGTGTCATCGGTGTCGACATGACACCCGAGATGCTGGCGAAGGCCCGGGCGAATGCCGCCTCGACGGACACGGGCAACGTCGAGTTCCGGGAGGGTCTGGCGGAGGCGCTGCCGGTGGAGGACGGCTGGGCGGACACCGTGATCTCCAACGGCGTCATCAACCTGTGCGCGGACAAGCGTGCCGCGTTCGACGAGATCACACGGGTCCTGCGTCCGGGTGGAACGCTGCAGTTCGCGGACATCGCCAACGGCGAGCCCGTGCCGGAAGACGCCTTGCGGGACATCGACCTGTGGACCGGGTGAATAGCCGGCGGCCTGCCGTGTGCAGGCTGGCAGCGACTCCTTGAGGAGGCGGGATATGCGCACATCGCGATCGGCCCGGCGGTCGACACGTTCGCCGGCGCACAGGGTGAACGCAATGCCCGGCGCTTCTCCACCTTCGGCCATGCGTTTCTCGCCGTGAAGGTGGCGCACTTCGACGCCGGCGACCGGGGTTGCGGCGACGGTCTGGCTGGAGAGTTCCGGCGGCACATCGACGCCGTCGCAGTTGGTGAACAGCTTCGGGTGACCGTGCGGGACCCCGCGGCGAAGGCCGACATCCCCCCGGTGGCGCGAATGCTGGGCCACCGGGTCTTGTCCGAAGAGCCGCTCAACGACGGGCGACTCGTGATCACAGTGGAGCGAGGACATGAGCGAAAAGCTGATCTTTAACTGCAGCTGGGGACCCGAAGATCCCGAGCGGGCGACCCTGCCGTTCATCGCCGCCAACATCGCGGCGAGCGCCGGCCAGGATGCCGTGGTGCTCTGCACGATCGAGGCGGTTCGGTTGGGCACGACGGGCGGCGTCGACAATGTGCGGGCGGACGGGATTCCGGCACTGTCGGACGTCTACGCCGAGTTCTTGGACAACGGCGGGCAGGTATGGCTGTGCGGCGTGTGCACCAAGCCGCGAAACATCACCGAGGACGACTGCGCCAAGGGCGCGCAGATCGTCGGGGCCGCGAAGGTCGTCGAGGAAGTCGTCGGCGGGGCGAAGACGGTCGCCTTCGCCTGAGCTCCCCCAACGACGA
Source organism: Nitriliruptorales bacterium (assembly GCA_009377835.1). Taxonomy (GTDB): domain Bacteria; phylum Actinomycetota; class Nitriliruptoria; order Euzebyales; family Egibacteraceae; genus WHTG01. The sequence continues at coordinate 21,021 of WHTG01000025.1, read as the reverse complement.
GGTGGTTGATAACTCGCTGATTTGGCAGGGTGGTTGAGATCCGGCTGCGCATGCGCGCCGGATGTCAACCACCTACCGTCACTGACGGTGTTCAGGACGCCTTTGGGGCGGGGGTCCGGCCCGATGAGGCAAGCTGGGGCGATGAGCAGCACCACGACGCACTCCCCCCGTCCCCTCACCGAGCTCGTCGGGCCCGGCTGGGCCGAGCAACTCGCGCCAGTTGCGGACAGGCTCGCCGCACTCGGTGAGTTCCTCCGCGCGGAGCAGGCGGCCGGTCGCCGCTTCCTGCCAGCGGGCAACAGCATCCTTGCCGCCTTCCAGCAGCCGTTCGATGAGGTCCGCGTGCTGCTCGTCGGACAGGACCCGTATCCGACGCCGGGCCACCCGATCGGGTTGTGCTTCAGCGTTGCGGCCGGCGTGACACCGCTGCCAAAGAGCCTGCAGAACATCTACCGCGAGTACTGCGAGGACCTCGGCTACGCGCCGCCGGGCAACGGAGACCTGACCGCGTGGACGCGGCAGGGCGTGATGCTGCTCAACCGGGTGCTGACGGTGCGGGTCGGATCACCGGCGTCACACCGCGGGAAGGGATGGGAGGCGATCACGGAGCACGCCATCCGCGCGCTGGTGGCCCGCGACGCGCCGCTGGTCGCGATCCTGTGGGGGCGCGACGCCAGGAATCTCACACCACTGCTCGGAGGCACGCCGGTGGTGGCCAGCGCGCATCCCAGTCCGTTGTCGGCGCACAACGGCTTCTTCGGCTCGCGGCCGTTCAGTCGTGTCAACACCCTGCTCGAGCAGCAGGGGGCGCCGCCGGTCGACTGGCGGCTGCCGTGATCACGCGCCGGCCGCGCCCAGCCGCAACGTCTCCCGCCACACGTCCTCCGGAAGGGCCGCCGGCTCTGTGCGGGCGAGGAAGTCCCGCAGCACCCGCGTGAACCGCGCCGGCTCGTCGCGGTGGGGGAAGTGGCCGGATTTCTCGAAGAGCTCGAACCGGCTGCCCGGGATCGCCGCCGCGGCGGCCACCCCATGGGTGGCCGGGATCACCGGGTCCTTCGCCCCCCACACGATCATCGTCGGAAGGTGCTGCGCGAGGTAGAGGCGGTCGGTCGCGCTGACGCGCTGCCCGCCGACGTCGACGATCGTGCGCAGCGTGTGCAGGAATGCTCTGCGCGCCTCCGTGCTCCCCAGGGACGTGAACCCCCGCCACATCTCACGGATGTCGGTGGTCGGACGCACCCGCACCTTCTCCATCACCCGGCCGACGGCGTTGCCCGCGTCCCTGATGGGCGCCGCGCAGATCAGCGGCAGCACGAACTCCGCGCCGGGTAACGCCGCGGCGCGCAGGAGCATGTTGACCTCTCGGCCGAGCCCGCCGCTTGCGACGAGCACAAGGCGGTTGCACCGGTCGGGGAACAGGTAGGCGAACTGCATCGCCACACCGCCGCCCAGGGAGTGGCCGACGACCGTCGCCGACTCGACCCCGAGCATCCCCAGAAGGTCACGGATGCCGCTGGCGTACGCCCCCAGCGAGTAGTCGCCGAGCGGCTTCGCGGATTGCCCGTGCCCCAGGAGATCCGGCGCGATCACGGTGTGGTCCCTCGCCAGCGTCGGGATGACGTCCTTCCAGGTCGCCGCGCTGCTCGTGATCCCGTGCACCAGCAGCAGCGGCGGGCCCTCGCCCGCCGTCCGGTAGACGATGCGGTGGCCGTGAAGGCTCACCTCGCGGACATCCATGGACGGTCCTCCCTGCGTCGCAACGGGCGGGTGCCCGCACGTGGACCATGCCAACCGACTCACCCACGCGAGGGTGTACCACCCTTGTGCCCCGTCATGCACGTCGTGGCCGCGTGGCGGCACGGCCGGCGCGCAGCGCGGCGGCGCGCCCCGTGCGGCGGTACCGTCGGTAGGTCGTTGCCCCACGCTGGGAGTGGCCATGATGTTCGCCCGCACGAAGACGAAGATGATCGACGCCGACCGGGCGCTGCCCGGACGAGACACGCCGATCCCGGTGCCCGAGAGGCACTACGTCAACGGCAACCCGCTCACACCGCCCTTTCCAGAGGGGCTGCAGCAGGCGGTCTTCGGGATGGGCTGCTTCTGGGGGGCGGAGCGGCTGTTCTGGCAGCGTGACGGGGTGTTCACGACGGCGGCGGGGTACGCCGGCGGCCACACGCCCAACCCCACGTATGAAGAGGTTTGCTCGGCGCGCACCGGTCACGCGGAGGCCGTGCTGGTCGTGTACGACCCGCAGAAGGTCGCCTACGAGGAACTGCTCAAGATCTTCTGGGAGCAGCACGACCCGACCCAGGCGATGCGCCAGGGCAACGACATCGGTACGCAGTACCGCTCCGCGATCTACGTGTTCGACGACGCGCAGCGCGCCGTCGCCGAGGCCTCGCTGCAGCGTTACCAGAAGCAGCTGAGCGAGGCCGGGTTCGGCGAGATCACCACCGAGATCACGGCTGCCGGACCGTTCTTCTACGCCGAGGACTACCACCAGCAGTACCTGGCGAAGAATCCCAACGGCTACTGCAACCACGGCTTCTGCCAAGTTGCGTATGCCGACGCCGCGGCGGAGGCATAGGTCCGTTTTTGCCTGACAGAGGATTCGGAGCGTCGATGCCTCGCCAGAGACCGGTCGATGAGTGGTCCGGCGCGGACGCGTACGAGGCGTATGTAGGGCGGTGGAGCCGCCCGGTCGCCCGGCACTTCCTCGTGTGGTTGGGCGCCGGTACCCGTCAGCGATGGCTCGACGTCGGGTGCGGTACCGGCGCCCTGACAGCGACCATCGCGGCAGTGACCGATCCGCGAGAGGTGGTCGGCATCGACCCGTCCGGCGCCTATCTGGAGCAGGCACGCAGGCTGGTCGACGACCGCCGCGTTCGATTCCTGGAGGCAGGCGCGTCCGCCCCACCGTCGGGTCAACCGTTCGACGCCGCTGTTTCCGGCCTCGTCTTGAACTTCCTCGGAGACCTTCCATCCGCACTGGAGGCGATACGACAGGTGGTGGAGCCGCAAGGGATCATGGCGGCGTACGTCTGGGACTACAGCGACCGTATGGAAATGATGCGGTATCTGTGGGATGCCGCTGCCGCGCTCGACAACTCCGCACGCGAGCTGGACGAAGGCGTGCGGTTCCCGCTGTGCGACCCCGATCGGCTCGCCGAGGTGTGGCGCGCGGCCGGATTCCACGGGGTGGAGACCACACCGATCGAGGTCGCGACGCGGTTCCGGAACTTCGACGACTACTGGCTCCCGTTCCTGGGAGGGCAGGGGCCTGCGCCGGGGTACGTCATGTCGTTGACCGAAGAAAGGCGCGTGGTGTTACGCGAAGCGGTCAGATCGCTGCTGCCGATCGCGCCTGACGGTTCGGTCTCACTCGTCGCCCGGGCGTGGGCGGTGAAAGGCCGCACACCTCCGATCTAGCCGGCGCCTGGCTGGGTCTTGGGGCGGCCCCGCGGCGGGCCGCGATTGCCGCGTGAGACTCTTGCGCGCGATCGGGGCCGGGGCCGCGGGTCCGCGATGATCCGCGCGTTCGTGCCACGCCTCGGGGCGGCGCCCCGAATGGTCCCAGGTCTGCGCCTCGCCGTTCGAGGCGAACGTCGCGTCGTGGCGCTCTCTGGAGAAGGCAGGGTTCACATTCGCCGGCATGTTCGACGACAGGCTCGGACGGTGCCGCCTCATGATCGCAAGCCGTCCGCAGCCGAGCCGTGGCTGACTTGCCTCGGGCGGCATCGCGGCCGCGGTGACAGAAATGCCCTCTCCACAACGTGGCGAAGAGGGCACTTCCGTCCGGGCAATTCTCCGAACAACGGGGTCCCGGTTACTCGAAGCCGGAAGACACGGTCCCTTAAGTGGGATGACCAGGCGCAGTCGGCACACCACGGGGGACTACTTCGCGAGGCGACCAACGATCCCCACGCTCAATCAGCATACCCCGTGACCCGCAGCGTCCCGTCGGCCACCCGCACCGCGTTGCCGCCGATGTGCACCGCCACCGCCAATCCGTCTGCGACCTCGACGTCGAGCTCGATGCGGCTGGGCCGGCCCATCTCGACACCCTGCGTGACCACCCATCGGTGTGCGCCGTCCGGCGCATGCTGCGCCAGGTAACCGCCGAGCGCGACGGCAGCCGCACCCGTGGCGGGATCCTCGGGGATGCGGAAAGCGGGACCGAACATCCGCGCCTCCACACTCTCGTCTGCCACCCGGACGACGTACATGTTCTGGTCGTCCGTGCCGGCGAGATGCCGCTGCCATGCCCCGAGGTCGAAGCTGATCCTAGCCAGCACCCGCGGGTCCGCGACCGGAACCACCAGGAAGGGGACACCCCCGGACGCCAGCTGTGGCTCGAGCTGCGGCGTTCCGATGGCGGCTGCCGGCAGCGAGAGCACGGCCGCGATCTGGTCGGTCGTGGCGCTGCGATCGGTCACTACCGGCAGCTGCGGGGCCTCCAGCTGCGCTGACACGGCTCGGCCGCGTCGCGTCGTTACCGTGACAGCGACGGGCCCGATCTGTTCCTCCAGGACGAACCGAGTCACCGCACCCCCCGCGGGGACAAGTCCGAGGTCGACGAGCAGCACCGCGCTCCCGACGGTGGGGTGACCGGCGAAGGGCAGCTCCCCGGCCGGTGTGAAGATGCGGACCCGCCGCTGCGCGTCAGGGGTCTTCGTGGGAAGGACGAAGGCCGTCTCCGACAGGTTGAACTCGCGCGCCACTTGTTGCATCTGCTCGACGCTCAGCCCGGAGGCGTCTGGAAGCACCGCCAGCGGATTGCCGCCGAACCTCCGGTCTGTGAAGACGTCCAGGGTGTGGAACGCGGTCGCCACCGGGCTACACCACCACGGATTGCGGAGGCATGACGGTATCCCGGCCGTCGATCTCCGCCCAAGCCCGCGCCAACCGGCGGATTCCCTCCTCGATCACGTGCGGCGGTGCCACAAACGGCAGCCGCAACCGGTCGGTGTGGCGATTGTGGTCGACGGCGAACGTTGACCCCGGGACGACCGCGACCCCGTGAGACTCCGCCCGGCGCACAAGCTCGTCGGCGCACGGTGACGGCAGCTTCGCCCACGCCGACAGCCCCCCCGCCGGGCGCGGGCACGTCCACTCGGGAAGGTGCCGCGCGACCGCGTCCTCCAGCACCTCGAAGCGTCTGCGCAGCTCCGTGCGCCGCCAGGCGGCCGTCGTGTCGATCTGCGGCAGCAGCTTGGCCGAGACCAGCTGGGCGATGGCCGGCGTGCCGAAGTCATCGACCGCCTTGAGACGCGCAAGCCGGGCGATCGTCGTCTCCGACCCGCGGATCCAGCCCAGTCGCAGTCCGCCCCAGAAGACCTTGCTCATGGAGCCGACCGTGAGCACCGGGGCGTCCGGGTCGAACGTCGCGATCGGCGGCGGTGGGGGTTCGTCCAGCCACAGCTCGCGCTGCACGATGTCTTCCACCACCGGCACGTGGTAGTCGGCAGCCAGACGCGCGACCTCTTCGCGCCGGCGCTGCGACAGCACGACGCCGGACGGGTTGTGGAAGTCCGGAACGAGATACACCATCCGCGGCAATGACCGTGTCATGAGCTCGGCCAGCTGGTCGGTGCGGGCCCCGGAGCTGTCCATGTCCACGCTGAGCAGGCGCGCGCCCTCGGCGTGCAGCACGTCGATCGCGCCCGCATAGCTCGGCGTCTCCAGGACCGCGGGGGCTCCAGGTTCCAGGTACAGGCGGGCGGTGAGGAGGACCGCCTGCGTCGCCCCGCTGGTGATGAGCACCTGCGCCGTGTTCGTCTCCAGACCCATGCCGGTCAGCCGCTGCGCGATGACGTCGCGAAGTCCCTCGTAGCCCTGCGGGCTGTAGCCATGCCCACGGGACCACATCGACACCTCGTCGCCCGACAGGCCGACGATGGCCGTCGTCACCTCCGGGGCGCAGTCGACGGCCGCGGCTGTGAACTCCACCGTCTGGGTGGGTCTCCCGCTGAGGTCGCGCAGGATCGCGTGGCCCTCCAATTCCTCGACCAGTTCCAGGTTGCCCTCGTCGGGCGGCCGTGCGTGGCCGCGGACCCAGGTGCCGCTGCCCTGGCGTGCCTCCAGGCGGCCGGCGCGTTTCAGTGCGTCGAATGCGGCCACGACGGTGCTCCGGCTGACAGACAACGCCGTCGCAAGGTGGCGTTCAGGGGGGAGCCCGGCCCCGATCGGGATGCGTCCGTGGTCGACCGCGGCCTCGAGGCCGTCGGCCAGGCGGCGATACAGCGGTCCCGTACCCGACGCCCATTCGCCAAGGGCCGCGGTGACTGTGGCGATCGGGAGGACCCTGGACACGTTCTCAGACCATTTCGCATTGATTGGTCTGTCAATGTTGCCATAGTCTCCAGACCACAACAAGCCTTGGATGGCAATCACACCGATTGTGGCAGTCCAACAACCGCAAGTGGTCTGGAGTCCGTAGTGGAGAAACTGAGCGCGCGCACGGGGTGGCCCGTCCCGCTGCTCGTCGCCCTGGGCACCGTGTATCTGGTGTGGGGGTCGACGTATCTCGGCATCAAGATCGCCGTCGAGCACATCCCGCCGATGATGATGGGCGCCGTCCGCTTCCTGCTCGCCGGGGTCGTGCTGTACGCGTGGACCGCCCGCAGCGGTGACGTCCGGCGTCCGACGCCCCGCCAGTGGACCGCAGCCGCGGTCGGCGGCATTCTCATGCTGGTCGGCGGCAATGGTGCTGTGACCTGGGCCGAACAGCGGATGGACTCCGGCGTCGCCGCGCTGCTCGTGGCCAGCGTCGCGCTGTGGATGGCGGTCCTGGCACGGGTCTGGCAGGGGGAACGGCTTCGGCTCCCCGCGATCGCCGGCCTGCTGCTGGGATTCCTGGGGGTGGGCGTGCTGGTGCGCCCGGCGGGAGATGCCGTCGCCGTCGTACCCTCATTGGTCGTGCTCGGCGGTGCACTTGCGTGGGCGGCCGGCTCGATCTACGTCCGACGCGCCCCCCTGCCCAGTCACAGCCTGCGAGCCACCAGCATGCAGATGCTCGCCGCCGGTGTCGCGTTCGGGATCGTCAGCCTCGTCAGCGGCGAGGGCGCACGCCTGGACCTCGCGGCCGTCACCTGGCAAGCAGCGGCGGCGCTGCTCTACCTGACGGTGTTCGGGTCGATCATCGCCTTCTCGGCGTACACGTGGCTGCTGCGCAATGCGAAGCCGTCGGTCGTGTCCACCTACGCCTACGTCAACCCCTTCGTCGCGGTGCTCCTCGGCGCTGCATTGCTCGGCGAGGCCGTCACGGGCGGGATGATGGTGGCCGCCGCGCTGATCATCGCCGGCGTCGCGCTCATCGTGACGCCACCACGGGGCACGGGAGCCCGTGGAGTGGTTCCAAGCAGGGCACGCGCCGGACACGTCCCGGCAGGGCCCGCTGCCCTCGAGCCGTGCGAGGTCGCGGCCGCGGAGTAGGGATCTCCCCACCGCTCGCCGCGGCAGGCATGAGAGCAGGTGTCGGTACGGAAGTTGTGCTGGTCGGGGAGTTCTAGATGCCCGCCGCAGGATCAGGCTCGTCCGCCTCGTCCTCGATGCGGACCCAGCCTTCGTCCAGCACAACCTCGCCGTTGCGCTGCACGACGCGGGGCAGTGAGGCGTCCTCAGGCCAGCACGGTGCCACGAGAGCTAGGTCCTCCGGGTCGGCGCTTGACAGCTCCTCGCCCAGTCTCCGGTTCACCACGCGGCGGTACTTCATGGACGCACCGTGCCCGTCCTGCTGCGCCTTGTAACGCAATTTCCCTGTCCGGGGGTACGGGACGCTACGCCCCCCGGGGCACCATCCCCAACACCACCGCCAGTCCGAGGACCGACCGTGCGGAATACGGGTTACGCCACAGCCCGCCGTGGTTGGCGCCGTGCCAGAACAGCGCGTGCGGATGCTCCAGCGGCGTCTCCGGATTCGCCACCGACTTGGGGTTGCGCAGGTCGTGGACGAGCATCGCCGCCATCAGCGTGTTGCTCGTCGAGGGGTCGAACACCTCGACACCGAAGCGGTTGGCCCCGGCGTACGCCGCGGCGAGTGCGCGGTTGCGCAGCACCGAGCGCGTCCTCGTCGGCGGTGCGACGTTGATGGAGGTGGTGATGCCGTCGCGGCGGGCCAGTCGCGCCCGCCAGCGCTGCAGCCGTTTCGCCAGGGCGTAGTTCGGTCCCTGTTGCTTGACCAGGCAGTCCGCGACACCGACCTGCAGCCCCTCGGGCGTCGTGATCATGTCGGCGTAGTTCGGAGCAAACAGGCGGTTGCCCGTCAGCGAGCGTGTGATGCCCTTGATGACGGCGGTGATGCCTTGCTCGCCGAACCGCCGCCGTGACCATCCGACGGTGTCGGCGGGCACGGCGAAGACGTCCGTCGGCGTTGCCAGAACCGCGAGCGACAGATCGTCGCGCCTGTCGAGCAGGTACGCGGTGACGGCGTCGACCGCCATCGACACCCGCACGTGGGTCGAACCGTCCGCGTAGACGTAGTTGCCGACCGTGACCGGCCCGTCGAGGTCCGCCAGCCACCTCGCGACTGCCGGCATGTCGGTGACGAGGTCCACACCCGCCGCGGCCGCGATCAGGTCGTCGCCCGCGTCGCGCGGGACCGTCTTCCGCAACGGGACGATCGCCTTGCCGCTGCCCTGCCGCACGGTCCGCAGGATCCGCTCCCAGATCTCCGGCCGCTGCAGGTCCAGGGGGACCACCGTCGCCCCCCACCGGCTCAGCGAGTGCAGCGGCCCCATCTCCGCGCCCGCGCCGAGCACGATGACGCTGTGGCCGGACAGGTCGAGCCAATCGCGGTGCGCCATCACCATCCGGATTGATTCGGCGAACGACGGCTCCACGACCCCCGCCTCGAGCCATTGGTCGAGCTTGCGGTGAAGACCGTCGCCCTGCAGCCGGTCCCCGCGATACGGGACGCTCAGGTCCGGCAACTGCCGTTGTGCGACACCCTGGACCACGACGGCATCCAGGTCCGCTGCGTCGGCGGCCCCGATCGCCTCGCGCAGCGGCATCGCACCACCGTCGTGCACGAACTCGAAGCGCTCGTGCAGCGATTGCAGGCCCGCTTCGGCCAGCGCGCACGGCGTGTGCGGGGTCGCCAGGCTGGTCTCGAGCAGGCGACGCGCGTGGCCGAGGTAGTTGTTGCGCCAGTCGCGCTCGCGGCTGATCTGGCCGGCCAGGGCCGGATCCACGGCTCGAGCGGCGTCGGTGAACACCGCGCGCCCGGTCTCGGTGGTGCTTCGCGATCCGCCAACATACGGGAAGGCGACGCCGCGCGTGTCGTCCTCAGCGGGCTGTGCCCGGGCACTGTCGACCATGACGAGGCCCCTTTGCGCGTGTGGGTGGGGCGACGATACCGGAGGCACGAACCGCCGCCCACGTCTCGAAGACGCCGATGCCGGCACGGGCGAACGCAGTCGGAGACCCGCGGTCAACCGGCGAGCACTCGGCGGACGCGCTCGACGAAGGCCCGGGCGTCATCCGTGTTGACGTCCTGGATGGACTCACCGCGGCGAACCGCCTGTGCCGCGTCGATCAGCGCGCCGGCGTCCGGTGCTCGCGCCGCGGCCCATTCGCCGGCCGCGGACTTCGAGGACCACACACCCTCGGCGGCATAGCGCCACGCGCGGCAGGCGGTGAGGACGTTCGCGTGCGGCCGGTCGCCGTGGTCGCGGTGCCACTGCAGGGACCGCCGCAGCACGTCGAGCAGCGCGTCATGGGGAACAGCGCCGAAGACCTCGGCCGCCGGTGGACCGACCAGCGCAACGGCGGTTTCCCGCAGGATGGATGCGTCCACGGCGAACCAGAAGTCGGCGTCGCTGCCGAGCCTGGTCTCCATCTGCGGGCCGGCGTTGATGTTCAGCGTGATGCTGCCGTCCGGGCGAGCCGCCTGCTCGGCGGTGTAGACGACGAACTCCAGCCCGCGCACCGGGGCGTCCGCCGCCAGCCCCAGGACGTCGCCGATGAGCCGGTCCAGCTCGGGCGTGGCCCCCGCATCGTCCACGACCGCCGCCATGTCGAGGTCGCTGGTCGGCTGCAGGTCGCCCAGCGCCGCGGAACCCACGATGTAGACCCCGACCAGGTGCCGCCCCAGCCGAGCGGCGACCATTCGTGAGACGGACTCGGCGAACCGGGCTGCGGCGTGGGTCAGCTGTTCGCCGCTCACCGCCGGTCGGGCATGAAAGGAAAGCGTTCCCGCGTCTGTCGCACCCGCGCCGGCTCGACGTCCGCCAGCAGCAGTGTCTCGCCGCCACTGGCGGCGGCGAGCACGTCACCCATCGGATCGATGATCCGGCTGTCGCCGGTGTAGTGCAGCTTCCCGCCGTCGCCGACGCGGTTGCAGCCGACGACGTATGCCTGGTTCTCGATGGCCCGCGCACGCAGCAACGCCGTCCAGTGGTGGCGCCGCGCCTCGGGCCAGTTGGCGGGAACGACGTAGCAGTCGGTGCGCGCGGCAGTCGCCCAGAACTCGTCGGCGAATCGCAGGTCGTAACAGATGAACGGGGTGACGTTGACTCCGTCCACGCCGATCGTGACGAACCCTTCGCCCGCCGCGAAGTGCTCGTGTTCCTTCGAATACGTAAACGGATGGATCTTGCGGTACCGCTCGACCTTCCCTTCGGGTGTCGCCAGTACGAACGTGTTGAACGGCAGGTCCGAATGGTCGCTCAACTCCGGGATGGAGCCGCCCAGCCAGATGCCGTGGGTCTTCGCCTGGGTCTGCAGGAACTCGGTGCTGGGGCCGCCGACTCTTTCCGCAGTGGCCGCGGTGTTCATCGAGAAGCCGGTGGAGTACATCTCGGTCAACAGGACCAGACGCGCTTCCGCCGCCGCGGCGGTGGCGATCCATGGAGCCAGCCGTTGGAAGTTCGCCGACGGGTTCTCCCAGACGATGTCGTGCTGGATCGCCGCGACCCTCACGCGCCACCCCGCAGGGCCGACAGGCGGCTGATGCCCTCGTCCAGCAGTTCGTCGGTCTTGCAGAAGGCGAATCGCACCAGTGACCGGCCACGGCGCGGATCGATGTAGAACGCGGCATTCGGGACCGCGGCCACGCCGAGCTTCCCCGGCATCGTGCGGCAGAACTCGATCCCGTCCTCGAAGCCGACCGAGCGCACGTCGGCGGTCACGAAGTAGGTCCCTTGCGGCCGGAACACCTCGAACCCGATCTCGGAGAGCCCATTGACGAGCCGGTCGCGGCGGCCCCTGTAACCGGCCGCGAAGTCCTCGAAGTAGCCGTCGCCGAGGCGCAGCGCCTGGACGATCGCGTGCTGGAACGGAGTCCCGTTCGTGAACGTCATGAACTGCTTCGCCGTGCGGACCGCCGTTGTGAGATCCGGGGGAGCGCAGAGCCAGCCGATCTTCCAACCGGTCACCGAGAAGGTCTTGCCCGCCGAGGAGATCGTGACGGTGCGGCCTCGCATCCCGGGCAGCGAAGCCAGTGGCGTGTGCACCGCGTCGAACACCAGGTGCTCGTACACCTCGTCGGTGATCGCGAGCAGATCATGGTCGCGGCACAGCCGCGCGATGTGCTCCAGTTCCTCGCGGTCGAAGACCTTGCCGGTGGGGTTGTGAGGGCTGTTGAGCAGGATCGCCCGGGTCTTGGGTGTGATCGCGGCCTCGAGGTCCGCGGTGTCGTACGTGAAGTCCGGTGGGTGCAGCGTGACGACACGCTCGACGCCGCCGGCCATTGCGATGCCCGCGCGGTACGAGTCGTAGTAGGGCTCGAACATCACGACCTCGTCGCCCGCCTCGCACAGCGCCAGCAGGGTCGCGCAGACCGCCTCGGTGGCGCCGGCCGTCACCGTCACCTCCGTGTCCGGGTCGTACGACAGCCCCCAGAACCGCTGTTGATGCTCGGCCACGGCCTGGCGCAGTGGAGGCAGCCCGCTGCCTGGCGCGTACTGGTTGTGATCCTCGGCGATGGCCCGCACAGCGGCGTCCTTCACCGCCTGCGGCGCCTGGAAGTCCGGGAAACCCTGTCCCAGGTTGACGGCGTCGTGCTCCAGGGCAAGCGCCGTCATCTCCGCGAAGATCGTCGTGCCGAAGCCTTGCAGACGCGAGGTCAGGTGGGGAAGTCGCTGGCTCATCGTTCCCGAGGATACGGCTCGCACAGCGCTGCAGTCTCACGTTGCCGCACTCGGGCGGCGGCGCTAGGTTGACCCGGGTTCTCCGCGTTGACACGAAGGGCACGACCATGGACGACTCACCGGGCACGCTCAGCGACGAAGAAATCGAGACCGTGTGGAAGCGCACCGGGAGCGCGCTCGCGGCTGCCGACCCTCAGGACGCGGACGGCACCGACGGCGACGCGACGGACTCCAGCGACGGTGACGCCCGTGACGCCGACGGGCAGGACGCCTGACACCTCTGAAACCGCAGGGGCACGGCCGGTCTCCGTCAACGCCCGGAGCACTCGCACGTTGCGTCGGTGACCCCGGCCGATTCCTCGCCGAGCGGTGGGGCAAGCGGGCTCACCTGCATCAGGGTGTCACCGTCGAGGGGCTTCTCGGTGTCGACGACGTCGACCACATCCTGGCGACGATGGCGCTGCGGGCGCCGGCGCTGCGCGTCATCCGCGAGGGCCGCACGCTCGACCAGTCTGCCTACACCCGTCACGCCCGCATCGGCTCCCGCACCGTCACCGACCTCATCGACGTCGGCCGCGTCTACGGCCACTTCGCCGAGGGCGCAACGATCGTGTTGCAGGGACTGCACCGCTACTGGCACCCCGTCAGTGACCTGTGCCGACAACTCGAGCATGAACTGACCCATCCCCTGCAGGCGAACGCGTACATCACACCGCCCGTCGCCCAGGGACTTCGTGTGCACGCGGACACGCATGATGTGTTCGCCCTCCAGACGCACGGACGCAAACAGTGGGTCGTCTACGAGGGTGACCAGGCGCCGGGGCCAGACGGTTCCGACGGCGTCCCGACGCTGGACGCGCAACTGTGGCCCGCAGACTGCCTGTACCTGCCCAAGGGGACGCACCATGCGGCGCGGACCGTCGACAGCGCGAGCATTCACCTGACCCTGGGCGTGCGAACCATCACGTGGGGGGACGTGTTGCGGCCCGCGATCGATCGCGCCGTCGCGGAGGTGAACCCCGACGAACCGCTGCCAGCGGGGTTCGCGCATGATCCGGGCGGAGTGGCAGAGGAAGCGGCACGGCGGCTGACCGACCTCGCCGGGGCCATCGGTCAGGCGGACGCGTCCGCCACGGTCGCGGACGCCGGCCGGCGTTTCTGGACCAGCCGCAACCCCTCCTACTCGGGTCGGTTGCACCAACTGCTCGTCGCCGGTGACGTCTATGACCGTACCGTCGTGCGCCGCAGGCCCGGGTCGACCTGCGAGATCCGCACGGTGGGCCGGCACGTCGAGATCGTCCTCCGTGACCGGACCCTGCGGATGCCCGCAGCGGTCGAACCCGCCGTGCGCGCCGCCGTAGGAGCCGAGCGGTTCGAGGTCGGGGACCTGCGTGAGCACCTCGACGAGGCGGGCCGCGTCACGCTGGTGCAGCGGTTGATCCGCGACGGACTGCTCATAGTCGTCGATGAGTGAGCGCTTCAGCTGCGCTCTGCACTCGCAGGCGCTGGGTGAACCGATCTGTGGGACCGCGTCCCAGGTGCGTCGCTGGATCCTCGTGGAGCAGCCGGGGACCTGGGGGGTCGACGCCGTGTTCGAGAGCGGGCTGCCGATCGACGTCGCGACGCGCCTGCGTGCCGTCGCGCGCGCCGCGGGTGCCCGGCTTCTGCTGATCCGCCGCCACGGCCGGACGGCCGCAGAGCAACGGACCTGCTTCGGGATCGTGTCCACCGCCGACGTCCGGCGCGTCGAGCGTTTTGCCTTCGACGACCCGGCCGAGCTGCTGGCGATCGACTGGGCCGTGTTGCGTGCGGGGGAGCCGGCCGGGGGCGAGGTGAGTGACGACCCGGTGTACCTGGTGTGCACCAACGGGAGGCACGATGTCTGCTGCGCCCGCTTCGGCCGGCCCGTGGCGCAGGCTCTGAGCGCGGCGGTCGGCGACCACGTGTGGGAGTCGTCACACTTCGGCGGTGACCGCTTCGCCGGTAATCTGGTGTGCCTGCCGGACGGCATCTACTACGGTCGCGTGGCGGCAGTGGATGCAGCGGGGCTGGTGAACCTGCACCGCGCCGGCAGCCTCGACCTGCCCCACTACCGTGGCCGCTCGTTCCAACCATTCGTCGCCCAGGCGGCGGAGTGCTTCGTGCGTGAAGAGCACGGGATGATCGCCGTCGATGAGGTCGTCGCGAACCAGGTTGACGCCCTCGGCGACGACACGTTCGACGTCACGTTGCAGACGTCCGCCGGCTCAACGCTCGTTGCGACGGTGCAGTCCCACCCGGCATCGCACCCGCAGCAACTGACATGCCGGTCCCCCGGCGAGGAGCACCCGCCGCGCTACCGACTGGTCGCGCTGCGCTCCCGGTAGGCGGCCGTTCGTTGCGCATCCCACGCGGCCCGCGACGATGTCCGGGTGGCTCACAGCCGCCGGCTGCCTTTGCCGCCCACCGACCAGTACACGGGAGCGGCGACGTGGCGCAGCACGACGCCGGCCCGATACCAGCGGGGCACGGTCCGTTCGGGGTGACCGTGCCGGACGACGTCGACGATGACATCGGCGACCCGCTCCGGCGTCCCGACCAGCCGGCGTCCCCACGCCGACTTCATGAGTTCGTCCTGCGGGAACTGCTCGGTGCGGATGAAACCGGGATTCACCTGGCTGACCGTGACGCCCTTGCGCCGCCAGTCCCAGCCGGCCGCCTCCGTCAGGCCCACCAGCGCGAACTTCGAGGCCACGTAGGCCGCGGGGCCGAACCCGAGCTTTCCGGCGACCGACGCGATGTTGACGACCCGTCCGGGTGCCGCGGAGAACAGCAGGTCGGCGAAGGCGGTCATGCACCGCACGACGCCCATCAGGTTCAGGTCGATCGTGCGCTCGAACGCCGCGACATCCGCGCCCCGGAGCAGGCGACCGCCGAACGACGCGCCGGCGTTGTTGACCAGGATGTGGCATGCGCCGTACTGGTCGCGCACCCAGGCAGCCAGACCTTCGACCGCGGCCATGTCGGTGACGTCCGCCGTGTAGGGCGCGATCGCATCATGCGTGGACGCCAACTGGTCCAGCTTCTCGGTCCGGCGTGCCGTCGCGACGACGGTCGCGCCCGCATTCGCCAGCGCACGGGCGGTCGCGTGTCCGATCCCCGCCGAGGCTCCGGTGACGACCGCGACCTTCCCCCTGGGATCCAGTGTCGTCACCAGTGAACCCCCCAGTACGCCATCTGCTGCTCCTCGCGGCACGACTGCTCGGCCGCGGGTAAGGCGGCCGACGAGACCTTACCCACCACGACCGGGGCTCACCGCCGTGCGTTGCTTCGGCGTTTGCGCCCGCGTGGCCGTCCGAAACGACGAGGCAAAGGCTTGGGGGGGTGGGAGTCCGGCGGGAGCGAGTCCTGGCCACCGCGTCGTCGATCGGGCACGCTATGCCGAGATGGATGTGCTCTCACTGTTCGATGTGGAGCCGTCCGGGCCCACTCGTGTGCCTTCCCCGGCGCCGGCCACGGTTTCCGTATCCGCGACCGCGCCCGCCGCGCCCGTGCTCCTCGCCGTCGACGGCAACAGCCTTGCGCACCGTGCCTTCCATGCGTACGGCCGTGTCGACGAGTCGCTGGGCGTCGCCCGCGGCGGGCTCTACGGATTCGTTGCCCTGCTGTGCGCGATCAGCGACAAAGTCGGTGCCGACGGCGTCGTCGTCGGCTTCGACTGCCGCTCCGGATCCGAACGCAAGCGGCGCCACCCGGAGTACAAGGCCAACCGGGCCGAAAAGGACCCGGCCCTGTACGACCTGCTCGACGAGGCCCCAACCGTGCTGGTCGAGCTGGGGGTTCCCGTGATCGTGCCGCCGGGATGGGAGGCCGACGACGTTGTTGGTTCCGCTGCGGCGTCGGCGGAAGCTGCCGGCTGGCGATGCGTTGTCGCCACGTCCGATCGGGATGCGTTCAGTTTGATCAGTGGCATGACGTCGGTCCTGCGCCTCCGCAGCGGCCTGGACAACGCAATCGAGATGGACGCCGCGGCGCTGCGGCGGGCTGTCGGCGTGGCGCCACAGCAGTACGTGCAGTTCGCCGCCCTGCGCGGCGACAGCTCCGACAACCTTCCCGGCATCCCCGGGATCGGACCGTCGCGGGCGAAGGCGGTGCTGGGCGCGTACGCCACCATCGAGGACGCCGTCGCGGACCCGATGGGATGCCGCAGCGTGCTCGGACGCAGCCTGGGCCAGGCACTGATCGACGACCTGGCGTCGCCGGAGTCGGTGTTCCGGCGCAACGTCGGACTGATGAGTATCCGTCGCGACCTGCCGGTGCACGTCGACTCCTGCCGGCGCCGTGCAGGCAGTGGCACGATTGAACGCTGCCTTCGCGCATGGGAACTTCCGATGTTGACAGCGCGGGCCGTGATGGCGCTGGGGGCGCGACCCGATCTGGTGCCGCCGCCGCTCCGGGCGCCGGGGGAGTAAAGGCGGACCGGCTTACGCCACCTCCTCGGCAACCGCGGGATCGAAGGGACGCTTCGGCGCCTCGTGGGCGACTGCGGCCACATCGGCACGTGGTTCCGGCACAGCGATGCCGCGCCGATCGATCGAGCCCGCCTTCGGGATGCACAGCATCCCGGTGACGAAGACGAGCAACCCCGAGCCGACGAGAACCGCCTGGACGCCCGCCGCAGCGGCCAACGCCGGCACCATGAGCAACGGCAGCATCTCGCCAACGGTGTTGTTCGTCGACCACACGCCCATGACCCGTCCCTGGAGATACCCCGGCGTGACGGCCTGCAGCAACGTCCGCATGACGGGCAGCAGCGCGCCCAGGATCAGCCCCCATGCGAACCCGCCGGCCGACACGATCACGAGACTGGACGTGCCGGAGTAGGCGACAGCGCCGGCGCCCGCGGCCGCAGTGAGGATCGTCGCGTTGCGCACCGTCACGAGGCGCCGCGCGTAGCGCCCCATGAGCGTCGCGCCCAGGGCAAGGCCCACCCCGAAGATGGCGTTCACGACACCGATTGCGGCCGGTCCCGTGCCGAGAACCTCCCGGTAGAAGATCGGTTCGAGTGCGGAGAAGGTGCCGAACGACAACCACGTGACCATCGCGAGCATCAGGAGGAACCGCACCCGCGGCAGGCGATAGGCGAAGCGGAATCCCTCGCGCAACTCGCGAACGGCGCTGTGCCGCTCATGCTCGGGGACGGCGTTCGTCGCAACGCCGATGATCAGGCCGACCCCGACGATCGACGTCAGCGCGTCGACGACGAAGATCCAATCCAGCCCTGCGAACCTCGCCAACAGGGCACCGACAGCAGGACCCGCGACGAACGCCCCCGTGGAGGCGGTCTCCATTGCGGCATTGGTCTTGCCGAGCAGCTGCTCGTCGGACGTGATGTACGGCGGGAACGACATGACGGCGGTCGACACGACGCTGCCGACGAGTCCGACCACGCCTACAGCCACCGTGAGTTCTGACATCGACGACGGCAGGATCAGCGCCAACGCTGCCGGCGCGAACACGATCTCCGCGCCGATGAGCACGCGGCGAGGTCCGAACCGGTCGACGAGTACTCCGGCTGTGGCCGCCCCCGCCAGCGACAGCACGCCAAGCGCTCCCATCATGACCGCCAGCTGCGATGGTGTGGCGTCGAAGTCGAACGCCGCCCGGCCCCAGATGCCGACGAAGAACGCGGCCTCGCCGCCCGTCGACGAGATCAGGCGCGCGAGCGCCAGGCGTCGGATGTTGCTGTTGCTCCACATGGAAACGGCCCCGGAGGTGAGAGAAGGAAAGACACAACGAACCCGCACCGGTCAGACCGGGCGGCACGCGAGATGGTTAGCGCTTGCTCATTTGTGTCGACTCCAGAAGCGGCGGTGGCAGCCAGCCGCAGGACGATACGACGCCGGACACTGCAGCGCCAGAGGATATTTGACGCGTGCGGCCTTGGCGCGGTCACGGCGGCGTGGCAGGCTCGCCGTCGCGGGCGCACGAGGGGAGAGGCAACCATGGAGATCGACGAGGCTCGTGCCCTGGTCCAGTTGGCTGTCGCGGCTCGCGCGCGCCTCGGCACCGACGAGGAGGACGAGTGGGCGGAGCGCCTGCGGGCCCGCACCGGCGACGTGGGGCCTGCGGTCGACGCGCTGCTCGTTGCGGGCGAAGTCGATGCGGCGCTGACGCTGGCGGGGGCGCTCGGCGCGTTCTGGTTGGAGAACGGGCTGGTGACCGAGGGGCGTGCCATCACGTCGGCCGTGCTGACGGCCACGGCGGGCGCCACGACGGCGCCGTACGCGCGAGCCCAGCTGGCCCTTGGCGAGCTGGCATTCCGCCAGGGCGACCAGGAGGTCGCCGCAGACGCCACGTCGACTGCGCGCGCGGTTGCCGAGAACCTCGACGACCAGTGGGTGAGATGCCGCGCCGAGATCAACCTTGCCAGGATTGCGTTTCGCGACGCCGCCGCCGACCGGATCTTCGAGCACGCCCGCAGAGCCCATGTGCTTGCCGGCGACGATGTACGGCTGCGCGCCGCCGCGGTTCATATGCTCGGGTGGGGCGAGTACATGGCGGGGAACCTCGGCGCCGCGATCGCGCACTTCGAAGAGAATGCCGGGACCTACCGCGTCACCGGAGACCGCCTGGGTCAGGCTGCGGAACTGGCGAACATCGGCGACCTGCTGGCCGAAGCCGGTGACGTCGAAGGCGCGGCGCAGTACCTGCGCCGGTCGCTGGAGGTTCCAGGATTGCGCGAGAACCGGTACCTGGGGCCCGCCTTGGTGCGCAGCGCCGGGGTTCTGTGCGCGATGCGTCAGGAGCACGTGGCGGCGCTGGAGCTGATCGGCGCGGCCGACGCGCTCTACGACGAGTTCGGTCTGACCGCAGATCCCGGGGATGACGTCCCGCACGAGGTGATGCACGCAACGGTCGAGGCCGTCGGACGTGAGCATGCGGACCAGCTCTGCGCGCGCGGAGCGGCATGGTCGCTGGACGAGGCGCTCGAGGCGGCGGCGCGGGCGCTCTGAGCACAACGACCAGCGGGAACCTGCGGACCCCTCCCTGACCCGCGTTACGCTCGCCGCGAGGGAGGAGGGGCGTGTGCCCGATATGAACGAAGTACCGCCCGTCGGCCGTGTCATCGGCACGGAGGATGCGACGCCGCTGGAGTTCTGGGTGGCGGTCGCCCCGGACCACTATCTGCAACTCGACGATGTCGTGGCGCTGGAGCGGGAACTGCCGGGCGGTGACACCGTGAAGATGTTCGGCGTCGTCGGTCAGGTGCGCGCCCGGCATGAGGGCGCCCGGTTCGACAGCGACGTGTTCCTGGTTGCCGACGGAATCCTGCCGGCCGAGGTCGCGGAAGCGGCGCAGGTTCAGGCGACGCGATTCGAACCGGAGATCTTCGTGCCCCCGGTGCCGGGTTCGCCCGTGCGCAAGGCCCTCGGCGACGAGCGGCATACGGCTTTGTTCTTCGACCAGATGGAGCACCGCCTGGGTGCGGGACTGACGCGTGACGAGGAGCCGCTGTATCTCAACCTCGAGTTCCTCGACGGCACCCGTGGCGCGCACGTCAACATCAGCGGGGTTTCCGGCGTCGCGACCAAGACGACCTACGCGACGTTCCTGCTGTACTCGCTGTTCCATTCCGGCGCGCTGGGACCCGAGACGATGAACGCCAAGTCGCTGATCTTCAACGTCAAGGGCGAAGACCTGCTGTTCCTCGACCACCCGAACGTGCGCCTGGACGACGAGCAGCGGGAGCGCTATGCCCGACTGGGGCTGCCGGTCGGTGCCTTCGGATCCTTGTCCGTGCACGCACCGCCGCGCCGCGGCGCACCAAACGCTGCGCCGGATGTGCAGTCGCGCGCCGAGGGGGTCACGTCGTTTTTCTGGTCCTTGCACGAGTTCTGCAAAGCGGAGTTGCTGCCGTTCCTCTTCGCGGACGCCGAGGACGACCGGCAGCAGTACACGATGGTCGTCCACCAGGTGATGGCGCGCCTGAAGGAGGCGGGCGACTTGGGCGACGGCGGCGTCCGCCTGGACGGCCGGAGCATCAGGACGTTCAGCGGGCTGGTCGACGTCATCGTCGAGCGGCTCGAGGACGAGGACACCCGCGCGGATTGGGCGGGCCGGGCCGTGGGGCAGGGCACGGTAAACGCGTTCATTCGGCGCCTGGTGTCCGCAATCAAGCACGTCGAACACCTCATCCGCGGTGACATCGCCAACCCGGAGCGGCACCGCATAGCGCTGCAGCGCCAGGTGACCGTCGTCGACCTGCACAATCTCAACGACCGCGCGAAACGGTTCGTCGTGGGGGTGGTGCTGCGCAAGGCGTTCGATGACAAGGAGCGCACGGGTCAGCCGCGGCCGCTGCTGTTCGTCGTGCTCGACGAACTGAACAAGTACGCGCCGCGCGAGGGGTCGAGCCCGATCAAGGAGATCCTGCTCGACGTCGCCGAACGCGGCCGGTCGCTGGGCATCATCCTCATCGGAGCGCAGCAGACGGCGTCCGAGGTTGAGCGGCGGGTGATCGCCAACTCCGCCATCCGTGTCGTCGGCCGGCTCGATTCCGCAGAAGCGGCCCGCGGCGAGTACGGGTTTCTCCCCGCCGTGCAGCGCCAGCGGGCGACGATCCTCAAGCCGGGCACGATGCTCGTCTCGCAGCCCGAGTTGCCGATACCGCTGGTCGCGCACTTCCCGTTCCCGTCGTGGGCGACACGTCCGGGCGAGGCGGGCATGAACCCGACGGCGGCGGCGTCGCCCGAGGATCCGTTCGACGGCTTGGTGCCCTTCTAGGAACGTTCGACCCGGTTGCCGCAGGGGCGGACGACTCTGCTCACCGCGGCCGGCGCAGTCACCGGTCGCCTTCCGCTCGATGTGTGCGTTCACTTTGCTGGGTACGCCGTCACCAAATAGCTGGAGCGGAAATCCCCCACGACCTCTGCTTAGCGGTGGGCGGCTT
>WHTG01000262.1 GCA_009377835.1 Nitriliruptorales bacterium | reverse complement strand
GCCTCGTAGTCATAGGCGTAGTTGAACGCCTGACGGATCCGCTTGTCCTGGAAGAAGTCCGGCGGGATCGTGTCTTCCTTGGGCAACGAGCCTTCCGGGATGTTGAGGTTCAAGCCGATGTGGATCGGTTCGAGCAGCAGGCCCTCGCTGTAGATCGTGACGTTCTCCGCGCCCTCGAGGTCGCCGACCAGGGAGGGATCCGTTTCGATCGTGTCGTAGTCGCCGGCGCGCAATCCCAGGATGCGCACGTCGGGATCGGAGACGACATCGACACGCAAGTCCTTGGGCGCCGCCTCGCCCCAGTACTCCTCGTTGATCTCGAACCGGAGGTTCTCGTTGCGGTTCCACTCGATGAGCTTGTACGGACCGGTGCCGACCATGTTGGTCTGCATGTATTCGCTGGGCTTGCCGGCCTCGATGCCACCGTTTTCCTCGACGGCGTCCTGGCTGACGACCGAGGCC
This sequence comes from Nitriliruptorales bacterium, assembly GCA_009377835.1. GTDB lineage: Bacteria > Actinomycetota > Nitriliruptoria > Euzebyales > Egibacteraceae > WHTG01. The sequence goes on along the minus strand of WHTG01000262.1, from coordinate 3,218 downwards.
ACCATCGCCGGCACCACGGAATTCAGGAATGCGGCGTTCGGGCGTTGCAGCGTCACCACGAACGTCATGTCGTCCGGTGCCTCGGTGCTCTCCACCGTGCTCGACAGAAGCCCCGCGTTGCTTTCCGGAAGGTCCATCTCCATGACGCGGTCCCACGAGTACTTCACGTCCTCAGCTGTGAGGTCCGTGCCATCGTGGAACTTCACGCCCTCCCGGAGCTTGAAGGTGTAGGTCAGCCCGTCCTCGGAGATGCCGCCGTTTTCGACGGTCGGTTCCTCCGTGGCCAGCGCGCCCTCCAACTCGGGGCTGTTGGGCTCCACCTCCAGCAGTCGCTCGTAGGCCTGCAGGATCATGGTCTCGCCGCCCTCGCCGGGCTCCACCTGGGCGGGGTCCAGCGTCGTCGGCTCGTCATCGGCGGCATGGACGAACATCTCCGCATTGTTCGAGCAACTACCCTCGCCTCCGGACGTTCCCTCCGTGCCGCCGGCCACCTCGGTGCCGGCCTCCGTCCCCGTCGCGTCGTCGCCACCGGTCGAGTCCGGTCCACCGTCGCAGGCCGCCGCGATCAGCGCGAGCACAAGCAGCAGAAGTACAACCGTCCCGCCGGCACGACCAGTCCGCACTACAGCCCGATTGTCTTCGCTCCGCTTATCCATGCCCGGCTCCCTTGTCGGTGGGTGTCACCTGCGGTGAAACGTTCCGTCCCATCGCTGGGTTCAGCCAGCACCAGCGATGACCCGTCTTGCAACCGTTACCAAACGATTGCAAGTCGAGACAGTTAACCACCAACGGCCACGGGGTCAAGCCCTGCCCAGCGTTGGTTTCCTGACGAGTATGGACCGCATCCGGGAATCAGCCGCCTTGAGCCAAACGATTGTCGTGTCACCGTGCTTCAACCGCGTGGCGCTGCCGTGGAGGCGCGCAGAACGAACGACGGGGTCAGATGCACCGCCACCAGCGAGGCGCTGCGAGAGCGCAGCGCCTCGAGCATCAACTGCGCCGCTTTGACACCGATCTCGTAGTGCGGGATGCGGACGGTGGTCAGCGGCGGCCCGAAATTGTCTGCGAACGGAATGTCGTTGTGGCCGACCACCGAGACATTCTCGGGAACAGCGAGCTGCTGAGCGTGCAAAGCGTCGTAGCAGCCGAGCGCCAGCAAGTCGTTGGCCGCGACGATGGCCGTGAAGTCGGCTCCACGGCCGAGGAGCTCCTCGCACGCAGCCGCACCGGCCTGCTCCTTGAAGGAGTCGGCGAACACGACCAACTGCGGGTCCGGCTCGATGCCTGCCACTCGCATCCAGGACAGGAAGCTGTTGTATCGAGTCAGTCCCGTCGTCATGAGCTGGGGGCCGGCCACATGCGCGATACGTGTATGGCCTAAAGAGACGAGATGACGCACCGCCATCCCCATGCCGGCGTGGTCATCCGGCGTCACCGACGGGACTGTCGGGTGCTCCGACGTCCGGTTGACCAACACCACCGGGAGGCCCGCCGCCGCAAGGTCGTCGAGCAACGGATACTCGCGTAGTGCCGTCGCCAGCAGCAACCCGTCGACCTGGCGGCCCCGCATCGCCCCCACGATGCGGCGTTCCTTTGCGGGCTCACCATCGGTGTTCGCCAGGACGAGGGTGTACCCCTCGTCCGCGAGTGCATCCTCGATGCCTCGCACGATCGGCGGGAACACGGGGTTCGTCAGGTCGGGAATGAGCATGCCGACCGTCATGGTGCGGTTGGTCTTCAGGCTGCGGGCCAACGAATTCGGCTCGTAGCCGAGGGCTTCCGCCGCCTTCAGGATACGGCGGACGGTAGCGGGGTTGACGAGTTCCCGCGTGCTGCCGTTCAATGCTCGGGACACCGTCGAGGGGTGGACACGAGCACGGTTCGCGACGTCGCGAAGCGTCGCCCCACGTCCGGTCATCTCCTCCGTCCCGCTCACGACTTCGCCAGCATCTCTGCCATCCAGTCAGCCGACTGCGGCCGGAAGCGATACGCACGGTTCGTCGCGCCGTGGTTGCCGTCGTCGATCATCCACAGGGTCGTCGGTCCGCCGGCTTCGGCCGCGAGGCGCTCCGCGGCGGGGTAGTGGATGAGCCGGTCCTGTTTGCCGAAGATGATCAGCAGCGGGCAGGTGATGTCACCCGCCACACCCTCGAGCGACAGCGTGGCACCCACCTTCGAGGCCTCGTCCAAGGTGGCTGACCCCGACCGCACGCGGAAGGTCTCCCGTGTCATCTCCGGAAGGTGGTCCCACTCATCGAGCCAGCGGTAAGGACCCGCCAGTGCGATACAGGCCTTGAGCCGCTTTTCGAATGCGGCTGCGCGGGGAGCGTAGTAGCCGCCCAGACTCACCCCCCAGATGCCAATCCGGTCGGGGTCGACCTCCGGCTGCTGCTCGGCCCAGTCCACGATCGCCGTGACGGCGACTTCGTAGTCGCCCCGGATGGACAGTTCGTACTCGGCCTCGCCCTGCCCAGGACCGTCGAACGCCAGCGTGGCCATCCCGCGCGCGAGGAACAGGGACTCGACGCTGTCCATCTCCTCCTTCGCCGAATCCAGTCCGGCGACCAGCAACACGAGGGGAGGACGCTGGACGCCGGCCGGCAGACGGAGGTTGCCGGGCAGTACGACGTCCTCGAACGGAATCTCGACTCGCCGGCCTCGGGGTCGCAGATACGGCAGCGCAGCGTTGCGACACGCCACGGCCTGCTCATGGGCGGCCCGCATCTGCTGCAGGTCGTTGACGAACACGAATTTGGCGAAGTGGTAGCACAATGCGGCTCTGGTGAAGGCCTCGCCGGCGGTCAGCAGATGCCCCCCGGCCTGGGCGCTCTCGGCCAGTTCCCGGTGAACCGCGCCACGGTCGGACCACGCCCGGCACCACTGGTCCCAGTGCTCGATACCGCCGATGACGTCTTGGAAGTCGGGCAGCGGAATGCCCTGTGTCACGAAACGGTGCGCCCAGTGCGCCAGCGCTGATTCGACGCGTGCGTCCTTGGCCACGGCAATCCTCCCCACGCATCGCCTCCGGTGAGGGCGACCGCAAACGTTCGCAAGCACTCCATTAGAGGGCCGGTCAGAAAGAGTGTCAAGCGTTGTGCTCAGAGGCTGCAATCGATGGCGGACCTGCTTCGCCGGTGGCTTCCCTCACCGCCGCGCAGCGTGCGCCGTCTCCTGCTCGGCGGACGGTGCCGGAATCCACGACGCGAGCTGACCGGTTG
>WHTG01000148.1 GCA_009377835.1 Nitriliruptorales bacterium | reverse complement strand
GTTGAAGGCGAAACCCGCGACCTGCGCCACCTGCCCCTGCGACAGGAACCGATCGGCGATACCACGCTGGTCGAGCACCTCGATCGTGCGTGAGTGCAGACCGCCTGCACGCGAGCCGGCGAGCTCCTGACTGGCGCGCCGCTCGACGATGGCGACGTCGACCCCCGCCAACGCCAGCTCGCCCGCCAACATCAGCCCGGTCGGACCTCCTCCTGCGATCACCACCGCATGCTCGGTCATAGCCACGCTCCGGTCGTGTACGTCGACAACAACACACGCATTCCACAACTCCTGGCTTCATAGGTTCTGGCCGTGGTCGGCTCAGCGGACGAGTAATGGTCAGCACGTTCGGGTCGCTTGCGGCAAGCCCCCTGCCTCGCGGTAAACTTCTGAGGGCGGCGCGGGTTCACGCTCGACGATGCGGGCAAGTTGACCGGTCCCCGGGGCACTGGCCGCGGCGCCTTTCGTACACAGGCCCTCAGGGGCGGCGACCGACCGCCGGCGATCTCAGGCGTGCCTGACCCGGTACTGCGCCACGACCCCGCGATGCACAACGATGACCGCGAGCGGCGCAAAGAGCAGGCCGCAGGCGAGGAGGTTCACGCCGGAGAAGCCGACGAGGCCGAGCAGCAGACCGGAGCTCAACGCCGCGCCTGACCCGGATATCCAGGTGAGCGCCTCGACCCGTCCTTGCAGGCGCACGCGGACGGTCGGGACGAGACCCCGGCTCAGCAGGGCGCTGGCGGCAACGAACGCGAGACACCACCCGAAACCCAGGGCGAACAGTGCCGCCGCGAGCAAGGGCTGGGATTCCGCCGGCGCGGTCGCTCCGGCGACGGTCGCCAGCAGCAGCGCTGCCAGTCCGGCGGCGATGACCGGGACACTGCCGAAGCGTCCGGTCAGCCAACCGGCAAGCGGGGCCAGCGCGAACATGCCGAAGGTATGGGCGCTCATGATCGCCCCGACGCTGGCGACGCCGTGGCCGGCGCTGTGCACGTGGACCGGGGTCACGGTCATGACCAGGAACATCACCCCGAACGCGGCGGCCATCGTCACCACCGCGATCTGCACCGTCGGAAGTCTCCACGACGATGCGGCCGGGGCGGGGAGGGCGGCCGCGTCGGGGCTTGGCTGTTGGGCCGCGCGGTACCCCGGTGCGCGCCCGTGCGAGGCCGCGGCGACGGCGAACAGCACCACGCCGACCAGGAATCCACCTGCTTCCACCGGCAACGTCAACCCCGTCGCAACTCGTCCCGCCAGGCTCAACGACAGCGGTCCCAGCACCGCCCCAATGGCCTGGGCCCACACCATCCACCCGATGACGGTGGGGCGGCGCTGCTCGGAGTGCAGCTCGGCCGCGGCGTAGCGCGCCAGTTGGTTGGCGGCGTGTCCCATGCCGATTCCCGCAAGGCCGAGGATCAGCAGGGCGAAGCTGGCGGTGGCGACCGCCACCGTGGCGAGCAGGCACGCGCCGGCCCCGAGGAGGTACACGGCGGCGAAGGCCTTCTGGTGTCCGTAGCGGCTGATGAGCGCGGTCACCCGGGAGGCGCCGATTCCGGCACCCGCGAGCAGCACGGCGATGGGCATGCCTGCGAGGAATGTCGAACCGGTGATGCCGTACGCCACGACCGGCGCCATCGTCACCCCGGCGAACACACCGCAGGTGGCCAGGGCCACGCCGGCGAAGATGCCTCGGGTGCCGCGCCGGGCCGTGCTGTCGCCTTCCACGTCAGCGTGGGGATGTGCCGGTGCGGCCATGGGGTCCTCCTGCGGCGGTGAACGTGAGGGTCGCAGCCCGCCTCCTGCGTTCAGGAAAGCTTCAGGCGCTGACCGACGGCCGGGCCAGGTGAGGTCGGGGAGACCGCGCGCGGGAGTCCAGGTAGCGGTGGAGGTGTGCACCCAGCTCTGCGGTGTCCTGCTCGGCGCCGTGGATGTAGCTCGACCTGCGTCGCCGCAGGACGTTGGCACCCAGCAGGTACATCCCGGGGGCGTCGCGTACGACACCACCGTCGTGTCGGATCCGGCCCTTGTGGTCAAAGACGGGGACGTCGAGCCACGAGTGGTCGGGGCGGTAGCCGGTCGCCCAGATCACGGTGCCCACGTCGCGCTTGCGGAGGTCCATGTCGAGGATCGGCCGCGACGGCACCGAGGTCGGCTCCGGCCGGTAAGGCCGCTCGACGTCGAGGTGGGTCTCGGTCGCCCAGTCGTCGAGCCTGGTGAGCAGACGGTTCATCTTGAGGTCGGCGAGCGTGCACAGGTTCGCCAGGGAACCGGAGAACTGCGCCACTCCGTCGCTGATCCGGCCGAGCCGCCCCACGATCTGGATACCGGCAGCGGCGAGGCCGTTGAGGTCGATCGACCGCCGTTGCGAGGTGCCGATCAGCTGGGGCGACGGCAGGTGGCGTGCGCGGACGAGGTCGTCGACCTCGTCGTAGCGTTCGTCGAAGATCCCCTCGGCGTCCATCCACCAGAAGATGTCACGCCCGCGGTAGAGGCGGGGCAACCGGACGTGCTCACCCACCGCGATGGTCACGGCTCGCCCGGACCGGCGGATCTCGTCGGCGAGTTGCACCCCGGTGGCGGATGCCCCGACCACGAGGACACCCCGCTGGTCCAGCTGGTCCGGCGACCGGTAGGTCATGGGTGTGTGCATCGTCACCGACGTGGGGACGCCGGCGGCGACGGCCGGGACGTCGGCGACGTTCGAACCGCCGCTGGCCACGACCACCGTGGCGCAGCTCCAGATGCCGCGATCGGTGGTTACCTCGTAGCCGGTGGCGGTGCGGGTTACGCGCGTGACGGTCGTACCGGTCTGCACCGGTGCGGCGATGGCGCAGGCGTAGCCGGCGATGAAGTCGATCACCTCCGGCATGCGCATGTAGCCGTCGGGGTCGTCGCCGCTGTAGCCCATCCCCGGCAGACGGCTCTGCCAGTTCGGCGTCAGCAGCCGCAGGGAATCCCAGCGCTCGGTGCGCCAGGAGTTCGCCACCTCACCGCGTTCGAGGACCACGTGGTCGATCGAACGCTCGGTGAGGCGACGGCTCATGGCGAGTCCGGCGTGGCCGGCTCCGATGACGACCGTCGTCGTGTCCATCACGGCCTCGTAGCCTGTTGCCGTCAGACGACCTCGACGGTGACATTGGAGGGGTTCGTCACGATGTCGAACACGGCCGACCGCTTCTGGGACTGGGCCACCAGCGCCCGGATGTCGTCGTCGGAGGCGTCCGCGTCGATGGCGAAGCGGACGGTGATGTCGTTGAAGCCGTTGCGGATGTCCGGGTCGGCGCCCAGCATCCCGAGGACGTTCATGCTGCCCTCGATCGTGGCGGTGACCGACCTGAGCTGGATCCCGCGGTGCTGTGCCACCGAGGCGAGCCCGCCGGTCAGACAGCTGCCCAGCGCGGCGAGGACCAGCTCGACGGGGGTCGCACCCCGGTCTTCGGAGGCGAAGCACTCCGGGTGATCCGCATCGAACGTGAAGGTGCTCTTGTGGAGGTGGTCCTGGCCCAGGCCCGAGAACCCCTCGACGGTGCTGCGGGAATACGTCCCGTGAACCCACGAGCAGCTCGCTCGCCAGGTGAACTCCGCGGCTTCGGGCGCGTTGCTGAGCGCCTCTCGGGCGTCGACGAGCGCGCCGGAGTTGACGCCGTTGTCGACGGGCCTGTCAGTCAGTGTCGTGTCGGTGGTGGTCATAATGGTCTCCCTTTGGTCGTTGCCGTCGGATGGTTCTGGTGATCAGCGGTGGCTCGTCGGTGCTCCTTTCAGGGGCGTCGGGCCGAGGCGATGACGAACTCGCCGGGGACGTGGTAGCCGGCGCCGTTGGCGAACCCGGCGATCGAGTCGAGGTAGTCGGCGTAGGCGGATTGGCGGGTTGCCTCGTCGAACCGCGAGTGGGCGAGGGCGACGGGGCCGCCGCGGAACGCCGCGCCCAGCGCTTGCTCGTCGCCGGCGTAGTCCAGCCCGACCTCGAGCCTGGTCTCGACCACGTCGACAAATCCGGCCTGGGTGAACGTGTCCGTCAGCGCCCCCGGTGCGCCCAGCGCGAAGAACAGCGGGCAGACGTCAGAGCTGACGCGAGCCTCGACCACGGGGAAGACTCCGGCCCAGCCACAGTTTCGCCGCTCCCCCCACACCGAGACGACCGCCCGGCCGCCCGGTCGCACGACCCGGTGCAGCCGGCGGATCGCAGCCAGCGGGTCAGGCAGGTACATCAACCCCAGCGAGCACAGCGCCACGTCGAACACCCGGTCGCTGTCGAGCTGCTCGGCGTCGCCGCAGGAGACCTCCACGTTCGTGATCCCGGTGGCTGCCACGGAGCGCTCGAGATCGGCGACCATCCTGGGCGACATGTCGGTGCCCAGGACGCGACCGCCCGGGCTGACCTTGGCGGCCGCCGGCAGGGTCGCCAGCCCGGTGCCGCAGGCGACGTCGATGACGTCCTCACCCGGTTGGAGGTCGGCCGTGTGAAGCACCCGGTCCAGCGCTGGTTGCAGCTGCTGTTGCCAGTACTCCTCGTAGCAGCTCGAGGCGAGATCCCACCCGTGGCGCTGGACGTAACGGTGCAGCCCCGGCTCCACCTCAGCTCCCCGCCCGTCCGGGTCGACGTGGTGCGGCGGGTAGGAGCTTCGATGGTGAGTCGAGCGTGTTCGACATGGCGGGTGTCCTTCCGTTGGTCAGAGCGCCTCGGCGGAGAGCTGTGCGGCGGTAGCGGCGCTGTCCCCACGACGAGGCGGCAGCTGCTGCAGCCTTCCGATCCGTGCCATCCGCGCCCCGTCCTGATCCGCCATGGGCCGCCCTGCGGGCGGTCGCTTCGTTCGGTCGATCGACCGACTCAGAGCATGACCAGGTTCCTGTGCTCTGTCAATAGGCGCGGCCTGCCGGAACTCGGCCTTCTCGGACGGGTTGTTCCAGACGCCCTCGACGAGGCCCTCTGAGGGTGCACTGTGGATCAAGATGGCTCCGTCGTCGGTCATTGATGAACCGCACGATGGCCGGAGGGCGTGTGAGCCACCGTGTGACGGCACACAGGCTTGCTGATGTTTCTCCGCCGACCACGCGACCGCCGCGGACTCTCCCGTGTCCGACGCCAACCGCGGTAGACGTCCCCAGGCTTACGGTGATGTGGAAGCACTTGGACCGCGGTTAGTCTCCGTCGCTGTGATCCTGCTCCGCGGTCAGCGCACGAACCCGCGCGTTGGGTCTTGGACCGGTCCAGGCGACCATCCTTGGCGCTATCACCGGCGGCGGCGTCGGCATCGTGCGCGACGTGCTGCTCCGCAAGGTGCCGACCGTATTGCGCAGCGAGCTGTATGCCGTCCCCGCTCTCGCCGGAGCGTCCGTCGTTGCCACGGCACATTGCGGCAGGCAGCGACAACGGGGTCTACGCGCTGGTCGGCGCCGCACTGTGCCTGCTGGTTCGTCTCATCGGCGTTCGCTACCGGATCAACATCCCCAACCGCCCCCCGCGAACGCCGCTCCGAGGGCCCTGACGTGTGACGGCGTGCAGGTCTCCGTCGTCGGGTGGACAAGGTGTCATTCGACCGGTCGGCGACGGCGTCGGGCGCTCGCCGAGGAACTCGACCCACGCTGACTGCCGGATTGGTGCAGGGTCGGCTATCGCGGGCGCGGCTTGCTCGTACGCACGATCGCACCGTGCAGGCCGTCGGCGACTTGGTGGGTGAACTCGATCGCGATGTCGTCGAAGCCGACGGCCGCCAGTCCGTCGCGGTACTCCGACCGCGACAGCGCTCCTGCGATGCAACCGACATAGCTGCCCCGCTCCTGCCGCTGGGCGGGGGACAGGCGGTCTTCCGCGACGACGTCGCTGATGCCGATGCGGCCGCCGGGGCGCAGGACGCGGTGCATCTCGGCCAGGACGGCGGGTTTGTCGACGGACAGGTTGATGACGCAGTTGGAGATGATCACGTCCACGCTGGCGTCAGGCAGGGGGATGGCTTCGATCCGGCCTTTGAGGAACTCGACGTTGGTGGCGCCGGCCGCGTCCGCGTTGCGCCTGGCGAGGTGGAGCATCTCGTCGGTCATGTCCAGCCCGTAGACCTTGCCGGTCGGACCGACGCGACGGGCCGACAGCAGCACGTCGATGCCGCCGCCTGAGCCGAGGTCGAGCACGGTCTCGCCGTCGCGCAGCGCAGCGACGGCGGTCGGGTTGCCGCAGCCGAGGCTGGCCAGACGCGCGGCATCAGGCAGCTCGGCCTGATCGTCGAGCGTGTACAGCGCCGCGCCGAACCCCTCGCCGGCATCGACGTCGCAGCAGCTGTTCTCGCAGCAGCTGGCGGCCGTGCGGTCGTTGACGGAGATGGCGGCGGCGGCGTAGCGGTCTCGCACCTGCCCCAGCAGCTGGTCGTGGTCGGTGGTGCTCATGTCAGTGCTCCTTGCAGGTTGACGACGTCGGCCAGACGTCGCATGGCGTCGGTGTCGAGGGAGTAGTACGCCCACACGCCGCGCTGCTCTCGCCGCAGCAGGCCGGCGGCGACGAGCTTTTTGAGGTGGTGGCTGACGGTGGGCTGCGCGATGCCCAGCGGTTCGGTCAGGTCACACACGCACACCGGCTCGTCGCTGGTGGCCAGCAGATTCACGATGCGGACGCGGTGCGGGTCGGCCAGTGCCTTGAACAGCGCGGCGGTGGCAGCGCTTTGGTCGTCTGACAGCGTCGCGGCCCGCAGCGGCGCGCAGCAGCCCGCTGGTTCAGCAGCCATACGCTCTCCCCCTCATCTATCGACGTCTATCGATGTCCCGCGTCATTCTGCCACACGCATCGACGTTCATCAATGCCTCCACCCTTCGCCGATCCGTCGGAATGGTGACGTCGAGATCTGGACTCGCTCCAGAATCGCCGATAAGGTCGCGAGTGTGTCCAGGGAGCCATCGGATGTGCTGCTTCGCCGGCACGGTCTGAACGTCACGACCCAGCGTCTGGGTGTCCTCCGGGCGCTGTCCGAGCGACCGCACAGCACTGCGGAGGACATCTACAAGGCCGTGCGTGCCGAGATCGGTGCCCTCTCACGCCAGGCGGTCTACGACGCGCTCACGGCGTTCACGGGCAAAGGCATCCTGCGGCGCATCCAACCCGCGGGGTCCCCGGCCCGCTATGAGCACCGCGTCGGCGACAACCACCACCATCTCGTCTGCCGGCACTGCAGTCGCATGGTCGACGTCGACTGCGCCGTCGGCGAGACACCCTGCCTGACCGCCGCCGACGACTCGGGCTACGAGATCGACGAGGCCGAAGTCGTCTATTGGGGCCACTGCTCCGACTGTGCGGCAGCCATTTTTTGAACCAGCCAGCGACAGCAACGAAAGAGGAGACCGCGCCGTGGCCGAACCGAAGGACCAGACACAGAGCAACAGCGAGAGCGAGAACCCTGTCATCGACGCCCCGGAGCCCAAGACCGGCCGGCCCAGGACGAACCAGGACTGGTGGCCGAACCAGCTGGACCTCAAGGTGCTCCACCAGCACTCGCCCAGGTCGAACCCGCTGGGCGAGGAGTTCGACTACGCCGAGGCGTTCGCCGTCCTGGACGTCGAGGCGCTCAAGCAGGACATCTTCGACCTGATGACGACGTCACAGGACTGGTGGCCGGCCGACTACGGTCACTACGGCCCGCTGTTCATCCGCATGAGCTGGCACGCCGCGGGCACGTACCGCATCGCCGACGGGCGCGGTGGTGGCGGTGACGGTGCGCAGCGCTTCGCCCCCCTCAACAGCTGGCCGGACAACGCGAACCTCGACAAGGCGCGCCGGCTGCTGTGGCCGATCAAGCAGAAGTACGGCAACAAGATCTCCTGGGCCGACCTCCTCGTCTTCGCCGGCAACTGCGCGATGGAGTCGATGGGGTTCTCCACTTCGGCTTCGGCTTCGGCCGCGAGGACATCTGGGAGCCCGAGGAGATCTTCTGGGGATCCGAGGACACGTGGCTCGGTGATGAGCGCTACGACGAGGGCGAGGAGCGGAAGCTGTCCGGTCCGTTCGGCGCCGTGCAGATGGGCCTGATCTACGTCAATCCGGAGGGTCCCAACGGCAAGCCGGACCCGCTGGCTGCCGCTCGGGACATCCGCGAGACGTTCGCCCGCATGGCGATGAACGACGAGGAGACCGTCGCGCTGATCGCCGGCGGGCACACGTTCGGCAAGACCCACGGCGCAGGCAACCCGGACCTGGTCGGCCCCGAACCCGAAGGCTGCCCTGTCGAGGGAATGGGCCTTGGCTGGCACAGCGCACACGGCAGCGGCAAGGGCTCCGACACGATCTCCAGCGGTCTCGAGGGCGCGTGGACGCCAACGCCGATCCAGTGGGACAACAGCTTCTTCGAGACACTG
>WHTG01000031.1 GCA_009377835.1 Nitriliruptorales bacterium | reverse complement strand
GGGCTCGCGGAGGATCCCGTCACACGTGACCAGGTCACGAAGCTCTTCGTCGAGACCGAGGTCTATCGGCACAACATGTACCGCACGCTCACCCGCCTTGCGGGGGGGAAGCCCATCGGTCCCGAGGCGAGCCTGAACAAGTTGTACTGGTCGGAGATGGAAGCGCGCACGTACGAGGCGGGGATGCAGGCGATGGGCGAGTTGGGTGAGCTGTCCCCCGACGCCGACGCCGCCCCCGACAAGGGCCACTGGCACAAGAGCTACTGGTACTCCCGCGCCTCCACCATCTACGCCGGCACCACCGAGATCCAGAAGAACATCATCTCCGAGCGGGTGCTGGGCCTGCCGAAAGAGCCGTCCGCTCACACAGCGAAGCGGTAGCGGCTGCAGAGAGGCGTAAGCATGTACTTCGACTTCACCGACGAGCAGTACCAGTTGCGCGACGCGGCGCGCGACTTCTTCACCTCCGAGTCGTCGACGTCGCACGTCCGTGCGATGTGGGACTCGGAGACCGGGCGATCGCCGGATCTGTGGAAGAAGATGGCAGAGATCGGCTTCGTCTGGTTGACCGTCCCCGAGGAGCACGACGGGCTCGGTATGGACGAGGTCGACCTGGTCCTCATCCTCGAGGAGGCCGGCAAGGTCGCCTTGCCCGAGCCGCTGCTCGAAACGACCGCCGTCGCCGCCCCGACGCTGTCGGAGGCGGGCACGGACGACCAGCGGGCGGAGTGGCTGCCGCGCATCGCCGCCGGCGACGCCATCGTGACGGTGCAGCTCGCCGGCCAGGAGTTGGTCAGCGACGCCCACGTTGCCGACCTGCTGGTCTGCCAGCGTGGCGACGAACTGCACGCCGTGCCGCGCGCCAGGTTCAACGCCGTCTTCCAGCCGTCGATGGACGGTGCACGGCGCGTCTTCACGGTCGAGGCCGAAACGGGCGGCGACACTCTCATGGTGGGCGGCGCGGACTCGGCGGCGAAGGCATTCGACCGGGCGGCGTGGGCGACCGCTGCCCTCCTCGGCGGCATCGCGCAGGCCGAGCTGGACCTCACCGTCGCGTACGTCAAGCAGCGGCAGCAGTTCGGCCGCCCGATCGGATCGTTCCAGGCGATCAAGCACAAGCTCGCGGAGACGCTGCTGGTGGTGGACAGCGCCAAGGCGGCGATCTGGTACGCCGCGTACGCCATCGCCACGGACGCACCCGACCGCTCGAACGCCGTCAGCGTCGCCAAGTCCTACGTCACGGATGCCGAGTTCAAGGCGAACTACGAGTCGCTGCAGTGCCACGGTGGCATCGGCTTCACCTGGGAGCACGACCTGCACCTGTGGCTCAAGCGCGGCAAGTCGCTCGCGAACGCCTACGGATCCGCCCGCTGGCACCGCGACCGGCTGGCATCGACGGTCTTCGCCGGCTGAGTGACTCTCACTCTCTTCCACGACTACACGTCGCCCGCATCCGCGGTTGCCGTGTCCCGGGTGCAGCGTCTGGCAGACGAGGGCATCGACGTGGAGTTCGTCGGTTTCGAAGCCGTCGGTGTCGACGTCGCCATCCCGCCGCCCCTGGACGTCCTGGTCGCGGTCGACGACCTGCAGGAGGAGGCGGCAACAGAAGGGGTCGTGCTGCGGCGGCCCTCACGGACGCCGCCCACCGCGAAGGCACACGCCATCGGCGAGATCGCCGAGCGACACGACCTCGGGGCGTCGTGGCGGCTGCGGTGCTACCGCGCGTACTGGGCCGACGACGCCGCCATCGACGAGGACATGATCCTGATCGATCTCGCACGCGACGCGGGACTGCGCGGCGATGACGTCGCGGACGCGTTACGCCGCCCCGGATTCGTTGCGGACGTGCGGCGTCGCGCGGCCGCCCACCGGCGAAACGGTGTGGGTGGCGTGCCCACGCTGCTGGTCCAGAGAACGCTCGTCCCAGGGATGTTGTCCGAACAGCAGCTGCGCGAGCTGGCCGACTACTGAATTCGCGCTGCGGCTGGCCGCGGCCTGCGCCGGGACCGTCTTCGACGCTCGCTAGGCTCGGCGGATGGAGACCATCGGTGGCCGCTACGAGCTCGGACGCACACTGGGCGCCGGCGGCATGGCACGGGTCGTCGAGGCATACGACCCCGTCCTCGACCGCAGCGTGGCCGTGAAACTGCTGCGCGACGACATCGCGACCGATTCGTCCGTACGCGAGCGATTCCTGCGCGAAGCCAGGACCGCCGCCCGTTTCAACCATCCGAACGCGGTTGCTGTGTACGACACCGGTCAGGACGGTCGGCAGCCGTGGATCGTCATGGAGCTCGTCCGCGGCAGGGACCTGGCGGCACGGCTGGTGACCGACGGGGCGCTGGGCGAGCGAGAGGCGGTGCGGGTGACCGATGCCGTGCTCGCCGCGCTCGAGGCGGCGCACCGCGGCGGGATGGTGCACCGGGATGTCAAACCAGGCAACATCATGCTGCTCGACGACGGTGGCGTGAAGCTGGCGGACTTCGGAATCGCGAAGAGCGTGCAGGAGGCCACCGCGGGATTGACGTCCACCGGGCAGATCATCGGCACGGCGAAGTACCTCTCGCCTGAACAGGTCGAAGGTCACCCGGCAACCCCCGCCTCCGACGTCTACGCGACGGGTGTCGTGCTGTACGAGATGCTCGCCGGGGATCCGCCGTTCACCGGTGACAGCGCGATCGCGATCGCGCTGGCGCACACCCGTGAGGCAGTGCCCGACCTGCGGCGCGTGGCACCCGGGACCTCGCCTGGCGTCGCCGCGGTGGTCAAGGGCGCCCTGACGAAGAATCCCCAGCAGCGGTACCGCGATGCCGGTGAGATGCGGCGCGCGCTGGCCGGCGAGTCCGTCGTGGCGGGCGGCGCCGCGGCGACCGCTGTCATCGACCGCGCCGAGACGACACAGGTGCTTCCCCGCGAGCGATCCCCGCAGCGCTCACCATGGCCGCTCCTGCTGCTCGCCCTCGCGGCGCTGCTGGGTTTCCTCGCCCTGCTGGCGATGCTCGACGGCGAGGAGCCGACGACCGATCCGCAGCGGACCGCACCCGCCGAAGCGGAGGAACAGCAGCAACAGGAGCAACCGGAACCCGAGCAGCCGACGACGCAACCGCAGCCCACGGAGCAACCCGAGGACGAGGAGCAGCAGCCACCGACTGACCTCCCGTCGCTGATCAGTTTCCTGGAGGAGAACCCGGATCAGTTCGGCAAGTCGCAGAAGGACCTTCTCAAGGGGCTGGAAGAGGTACAGGAACTCGACGGTGCTGAGCAGGCGTCGAAGGCGGACGACCTGCAGGAGAAAATCGCGGAGTGGGTGGAAAAGGACGAACTGGACCCCAGCGTCGGTCAGCTCGCAATCTCGCTCCTCGACCCGATCGCCGCCACGGCGCCGCCTGACAATGGCAACGGCAACGGCCAGGGCAACGGCCAGGGCGAGGGGAAGGGCAAGGGGCCGGACAAGGACGACGACTGAGCGGTCGTGCTCAGCTCAGGGGCTGGGCCCGGCGGCGTCGAGCGGCGGCGTGCGTGACGGCTGCCAACACCGCGGCCGCGACGATTGCAGCAGCAAGTGCGGCTGCGGGTTGCCACGGCGTCAGGGTCCCGCCGCCGCCCTCGGCGTTTGACGCGAGGACAGCCGCGTCGCGCCCCGCCGGTCCCCCGTCAGCGACGACGATCGCGCCGGCCATCATCGGGTGCAGGGTGCACACGTAGGGATAGACCCCAGCCTCACGGAAGCGGAAGGCCAGATCGGTGCCGGACCGCAGTGCCTGTTCCTTCTGGAGTGCGTTGAAGGGGGCGGGAACACCCGTCACGTTGTGCTCGACCCCGTCGCCGGAGACGAACGTGACGGCGTCACCGGGAGAAACCCGTGCGACGGTCGGCACGAAGCACGCTGCCTGCGTCCTGACCGTGGTCGTGGCCACGTCGGTCAAGCTGACGCCGTGGCAACCACCGCCCGCCCGAGCGGGCGCCCCCGGAACGCTCCACAGCAGTGTCATCGCGAGCAGGATGCCGACGCGCACGACCCGATTCATGGCTCCTTCGCCTTCCGCGGCCTCGGACCGGCCGCACACCCTCCACTACACCGCGGACGCGCGGCCGGTTCCCCCTCCCGGGCGATCGGGTACGCCCCAACCGTGACGGATCGCACAGGGAGAACACACGTCGGCTGTTCCGGCTGGAACTACAAGGACTGGCGGGGGGTGGTGTACCCGGAGAAGCTGCCGCAACGTCGGTGGTTCGAGCACTATGCGACGCTGTTCGACACGGTGGAGATCAACAACACCTTCTACCGGCTACCGCCGCCGACCACCACGGAGGCGTGGGAGGCACAGGCCCCTGACGGCTTCGTCTACGCCGTCAAACTCGGTCAGTTCGGGTCGCACCGGATGAAGCTGAACGACGCGGCGTCGTGGCTGCCGAACCACCTCGATCGCGTCGCGCGCCTCAAGGACCACCTGGGGCCGACGCTCGTGCAGCTGCCGCCGAGGTGGAAGCGCAACGCCGAGCGCCTCGACGAGTTCCTCACGGTCGCGGGGTCACACCTGCGGTGGGCCGTGGAGATGCGGGAGGTGTCGTGGCTGCACGACGAGGTCTTCGAGGTACTCCGCCGCCACGGCGCGGCGCTGTGCATCCACGACCTGCTCCCCGACCACCCGTGGATCCGTACGACGGACTGGTCCTACGTCCGGTTCCACGGCCCCAACGCGCTGAGCGAGAAGTACTTCGGCCGCTACGGGCCGCAGCGACTGGAGCCGGTGGCCGCGCGGATCGAGACGTGGCTGGCCGAGGGGTGCGACGTCTACGCGTACTTCAACAACGACTGGCACGGACACGCCGTGTATGACGCCCAGTGGCTGGCGTCACGCTTGGGTACGCGCGAGCCCGTCGATGTGCAGTAGCGCCGGCAACGCGTCCGCGCCGGTCCTCCCGCACCCGTCGGATCGGGTCCGCGCGCACGCCGCTGGTTACTTCAGCGTCTCCGCGAGTTCCATCGCCGCGTCGGGATCCAGCGCGGTCTCCAAGCGGTAGGTGACGCCGCGGCGGTCGACCCAGACAAGGGCGTTCGCCGACAGGCGGGCCGTGTGGCGCAGCGGCTCGCCGGCCGCGTTTCTCAGCAGGAGGTGCGATCGTCCGGTCACCCACATCGCAACGCCACCGTCGAACTCCAGGAACTGCACGTCCTGGCCCCGCACGACCTCCTTCGTGAAGGTCGGTTCGTCGCCTCCCTGGAACTGCGTGAGCAGGGCGCCGACGCCTTTCGAGTCCGTCGAGGGAAGCCCTGCCTGCACGTGGTAGACGATGTGGACCATGCCGCCTTCGACGGACTGGTCGAAGTACACGCCCCCGCCGGTGCGGTTCAGGTCTGCCCGCAGGTCGAGCACGCGGACATCGAAGTCGACGAATTCACGTGCCTGGGCCAGCGTGACCGGCACTCCCAGACCGTTCTCCAGCGTGGCGGCCGGCGGCGGCACCGCCCGCCCGGAAGCAGCGGGGGTCGGCGCCTCCTCTTGCCGCTCGACCTGGACACCGCCGATCCCGAACCAGGATGCGACGGCCGACCGCGCGCCCGGCGAGACCACCAGCACGGTTGCCGCCAGCGCGATCGTCACCACGGACGCGACGAGCACGGGGCGAAGGCGCGGCAGCCACGGCGTGGTCGCCCGCCCCGCTGCTGCGGGGCGCCGCACCAGGTCGCCGGCCACACCCGGGACCAGGTCGGCCGTCTCCGGCCAATCGATCACCTCGGCCAACGCCCGGAGGTCACGCTCGAGCTGCGCGGTGGTCACGACACACCCCCTGCGGCGGCGGGGTGCACCGCGTCGAGTTCAGCGCGCAGACGGTCCAACGCGCGGGACAGGCGGGACTTGACCGTGCCCCGGGGACATCCGAGAACCTCCCCTGTCTCCGCCTCCGACAGATCCAGCAGGTAGCGACAGGCGACCACCTCCCGGTCCTTCTTGCTAAGACGCCGCAGCGCGGCGACCAGGGCGTCGTGCTCATCGTGTGCGACCGCAGCCACCTCGGGAGTGGGAGTCATCTCCGCAGCGGCTGCCGCAGCGGCACGCACCCGCAACGCGTCAAACCGCCACGCCGACCGCCGGCGGTTGCGCGCGGTGTTGACCACGATCCGCAACAGCCATGGGCGAAACTCCGCGTCGTCGCGGAAGCGGTCGAGCGCGCGCCACGCCTTCACGAAGCCCTCCTGGGTGGCGTCTGCGGCATCCTCGGACGATCCGGTTATCAGCCATGCGGCGCGCTGGGCCACGGCCTGGTGCCGGCGCACCAGGTCCTCATAGGCGGCGGCGTCACCGCCGCGCGCCCGGCGGACCAGCTCGGCATCGGTCAGCAGCGACCCATCTCTGTCGGTCTGCTGTTGTCTACACCGTCCGGGCCGAGTTGGTTCCGGCGCGGTGTGCCGGCGGCTGGAGGGGGTCGCGGCTCAGATGACAGGCGGCTCCCGGTAGGTGCCGAAGACGTCTTTCATCGCGCCGCAGATCTCGCCCATGGTGGTGTCGACGCGCACGGCGTCCATGATGACCGGGACCAGGTTGTCATCGCCGCGGCAGGCCGAACGCAACGCCTCCAGCGCCGTGTCGACCGCAGCGCCGTCGCGGTTCGTGCGCCACTGGGCCAGGCGTGCGTTCTGCGCACGCTCGACCTCGGCGGAGATGCGCAGGATCTCAAGCTCCGGCTCGTCGTCGTCGCTGTGCACGTTGACGCCGACGATGCGCTTGGTGCCCTTCTCCAGCGCCTTCTGGTAGGCAAACGCCGCGTCGGCGATCTCGGACATGAACCAGCCGGTCTCGATGCCGCGCAGCAGCCCACCGGTGATCGTGTCATCAGGCGACAGCTCGAGGATCTTCGCGAAGTACGCCTCGGTGTCGGACTCGACCTTGTCGGTCATCCACTCCACGAACCACGACCCACCCAACGGGTCGATGGTGTTGGTCACCCCGGTCTCCTCGGCGATCACCTGCTGCGTTCGCAGCGCCACCATCGCGGCATGATCGCTGGGCAGCGCCAGCACCTCATCCAGCGCGTTGGTGTGCAGCGACTGGGTGCCCCCCAGCACCGCCGCCATCGCCTCCAGCGCCGTGCGCACGATGTTGTTGTCCGGCTGCTGCGCGGTCAGCGACACCCCCGCCGTCTGCGTGTGGAAGCGCATCAGCAGCGCCTTGTCGGCCGTGGCGCCGTAGCGCTCGCGCATCCACCGGGCCCAGATCCGCCGGCCGGCGCGGAACTTGCCGATCTCCTCGAAGAAGTCGATGTGGGAATCGAAGAAGAACGACAGCCGCGGCGCGAACTGATCCGGATGCAGACCACGCGACACCCCAAGCTCCACGTAGGAAAAGCCCGCCGCCAGCGTGAACGCCAGCTCCTGCGCCGCGGTCGATCCCGCCTCACGAATGTGATAGCCGGAGACACTGATGGGGTGATACCGCGGCACGTTGGCCGTGGTGAACTCGATCAGATCACCGATCAGCCGCAGATGCGGCTCCGGCGGGAACAGCCACTCCTTTTGCGCGATGTACTCCTTGTGGATGTCGGTCTGCAACGTCCCCGCCAGTTGCTCGATCGCAAAACCCTGGCGCTCCGCAGCCACCGCATACATCGCGAACAGCACCACCGCCGGACCGTTGATCGTCATCGACGTCGTGATCTCACCCAGCGGGATGCCGTCGAACAGCCGCTCCACGTCGTGCACCGTGTCCACCGCCACCCCGCAGTGGCCCACCTCACCCGCGGACTCCGCCTCGTCGGAGTCCCGGCCCATCAACGTCGGCATGTCGAACGCCACCGACAGGCCATGCTGCCCGGCCCGCAACAGGTCGTGATACCGGCGGTTCGTGTCCTCCACCGATCCGAACCCCGCGAACTGGCGAATCGTCCACGGCCGTCCGCGATACATCGACGGATACACCCCACGGGTGAACGGAAACACCCCCGGGTACCCGATCCGCTCCAGGTCCGGCGTGTAGTTGTGTGGCCCCACCAACGCCGGAACCTCGACCTCCGACAACGTCGTGAACTCGCGGTTGCCGTCGCCACCCGCCACACGCCCAGGATCCGGCATCACCCCATAGCGCAGCTCCCACTCCTGGCGCATCTCGTCGGCTGTCACGCGTGGCTCCTGGCGTCGGGAATGACGGGTGGGGAGGCGCTCATTGTGCCACTGGCAGTTCTGCGACAATCGCGCTCCCCGCCTCACATCCGCGAGGACGCGATGAGCACTGTTGACGAGGACCTTTCCGTCGCCAGGACTTTCTCCACGCACAACCCGGCCACCGGCGAGGTTGTCGGCACGTACCCCGTGCACGGTGCTGACGACGTCGATGCGGCGGTTGCGCAGGCCCGCCGCGCGGCGGGGTGGTGGCGCGGGCTGGGGTTCGACGGCCGTGCCAGGCGGCTCAGGGCCTTCAAGGCGATGCTGGCCAAGCGGCAGGACGAGTTGTGCGACCTCATCCACCGGGAGACGGGTAAGCCCTTCGACGACGCGCGGATCGAACTGATTCTCGCCATCGACCATCTGGACTGGGGTGCTCGCAACGCGCACAAGGTGCTCGGGCGCCGGCGCACCAGACCCTCCCGCTACTACCTCAACCACCGCGCCTCGCTGGAGTATCTCCCCATGGGAGTGGTCGGGGTCATCGGTCCGTGGAACTACCCGTTGCACACACCGATGGGCTCCATCACCTCTGCACTGGCAGCCGGCAACGCGGTGCTGTTCAAGCCGAGTGAGTACACGCCAGCGTGCGGCGAATGGATCGTCGACACCTTCAACGAGGTCGTCGCGGAGTACCCGGTCATGCAACTGCTGACAGGCGACGGCTCCGCGGGCGCTGCCCTGTCCAGGGCGAAGATCGACATGCTCGCCTTCGCTGGTTCGGCCGCTACCGGGCGGAAGGTGATGGCCGCGTGTGCCGAGAGCCTGACGAAGGTTCTCATGGAGTGCGGCGGCAACGACGCCATGGTCGTCGCCGCCGACGCCGACCTCGACGCCGCCGCTGCCGCCGCCGTGTGGGGCGGATGCTCCAACGCCGGGCAGACGTGTGCGGGTGTGGAACGGGTGTACGTCGAGGCCGCCGTCTACGACGCGTTCGTCGCGAAGGCCGTCGAGGCCGCACGGCAACTGAAGGCGGGGCGCGAGGACGGCGACGCGTTCGGGCCGATCACCCTCCCGTCGCAGATCGACATCATCGAGGACCACCTCCTCGAGGCGCTCGAGCGCGGCGCCACCGCGGTCGTCGGCGGCAGGGAATCGATCCGGCGCCCGTTCGTCGATCCGGTGGTCCTCGTCGATGTTCCCGAGGACACCCGTCTGATGCGCCAGGAAACCTTCGGGCCCCTGCTGCCCATCGTGAAGGTCGCGGACCTCGCGGAGGCGGTACGCCGCACCAACGACACCCTCTACGGCCTGAGTGCTGCCGTCTATGCCGGTGAGGACGCGATGTCCATCGCGCGCCAACTAGACGTCGGCATGGTCAGCGTCAACTCCGTCCTGACGTACGCCGCGGTTCCGTCGCTGCCCTTCGGCGGTCGCGGCGAGTCCGGATTCGGTCGGATTCACGGTGAAGACGGTCTTCGCGAGTTCTCGCGTCCCCGCGCGATGACGGTCAAGCGCTTCCATGTGCCGGCCGACGCGGCGCGCTTCGACCGTCACCCTCGCCTTCTGTCGCTGATGGCGAGTGCGACCAGGCTGATACACGGCAAGAGCACCTGACCCCGGGCGCAACGCGCGCGGGCACCACGCTACGGCGGGTCGCTGGACGTGGGATCCGGGACGGCACTGGGCTTGGGGGACGGTTGCGGCTTGGGTGCCTTCGTCGGCTCCGGTTCGGGTTCGGGCTCCGGCTCCGGTTCCGGTTCCGGCTCCGGTTCCGGTTCCGGCTTGGATTTCGGCTCCTCGGGCTTCGGCTCCGTGCCGTCGGTGTCACCGGCGGGATCGGTCGTGCCGGGGGCGCTGCTGCCGGCGGAGAAGGTGTGCGTGCCGCCGTAGATCATGACGGGGAAGCCCACCGGCACCCGCGGATACAGCCACAGCGCGTCGGCGCGGGTCACCCGGATGCACCCGTGGCTGGCGGGATACGCCGGCACCGAGTTCGAGCCGTGGATCGCCCAGCCCTGGTAGAAGTACATCGGGTCGTACAGGCTGCCCAGCGGCGCCTCGCGGATGCCTGGGATCTTTCGCTGCACCGCGTAGGAGCCGACAGGTGTGAGCGAGCGGGCGGTCCCGCCGGACGCGGTCGTGTAGGTCGAGCCGCTACCGGAACTCACCGGCATGATTCGGGCGAGCGACCCGCCCTCGACGAAGTACAGGACCTGTTTGGTCAGGTCGACTTCCATTCGGCTCGCGGCACCGCCCTTGAGCGACGGCATCACGGGATCCTCCAGAGCCGTGAGCGTCGCGGGGCCGACGGCACCGTCGGCGGGGATCCCCTGCACCTTCTGGAACGCCATCACGGCGCTCGCCATCCCGTAGCCGGCCTGCCCGTCGATCGGACCGACGTAGTACTTCAGCGCGGTGAGGCGCTTCTGGACCTCCGCGACGTCGTAGGCCGGTGCCGACTCCTGCGTCTTCTCGGGCTTCGGCTTCGGCTTCGGCTTCGCCCGCGCCAGCTCCGTCTCCTTCAGCCCCGACGGCTGGCGTGAGAATCCCAGCTCGAAGGGACTGCTCGGCTGGTCGGCGACCGGCGCAGCTGACGCCTCGGCCTCCGCCTGTGCGGCGCGGTTTGGCGGGCGCAGCGTGGCTGCACCGACGCCCACCATCGTCCCCAGCAACGCGGGAACCAGGATGGACAGCAACAGACGACGCGACATCGGCGTGGAGACTCCGGAAGTCGGGAGGAAGGGGCGTACGGTGAGACGCGCAGACCGCGTCCAGCGTTGCCCGACTGCTGCAGAATCCTACCCGACCGCGGCGCCACCACGCATCAGCGGCGACGTGCCTACTCCTCCAGTGACGCCACCAGGCGGTCGGCCGCCGAGTACGGGTCAGTCTCTCGCTGAGCCACGGAGGCGGCCAGTTCCTCGACCAGCTCGCCGTCGCCGACCTGGCGGAAACGGTCGCGGACCGTGCCGAGCGCGAGTTCGCGCAGCTGGACCCGGGCGCGTTCCACCCGTCGGCCGTCCAGCCGCCCATCGTCGCGCAGCCAGGCGTAATGCCGTTCGATCGCGTCGGCGAGCTCCTCGATGCCGTCGTTCGTGGAGGCGACGGTCTTCACGATCGGGGCCAGCCAGTCGCCGTGGCCCAGCTTCTGCATCTCCCGCAACTCGCGAACGGTGCGTTCGGCACCCTCACGATCGGCCTTGTTGACCACGAACACGTCAGCGATCTCCAGAATGCCGGCCTTCGCCGCCTGGATGGCGTCACCCATGCCGGGCGCCAGCGCCACCACCGTGGTGTCGGCGGTGGAGGCGATTTCGACCTCGGCCTGTCCGACCCCGACGGTCTCGACCAGAACGATGTCGAACCCCGCCGCGTCGAGTACCAGCAGCGCCTGCGGTGTCGCCCACGACAACCCACCAAGATGCCCGCGGCTTGCCATCGACCGGATGAACACACCGTCGTCCAGTGCGTGGTCCTGCATCCGCACGCGGTCTCCCAACAGCGCTCCACCGGAGAACGGGGACGACGGATCGACCGCCAGCACAGCCACGCGCCGGCCCTGTCCCCGCCACACCGCGACCAGTGCATTCGTCAAGGTCGACTTGCCCACCCCGGGCGACCCGGTCAGACCGACGAGCATCGCGCTCCCGGTGTGGGGGTGCAGGAGGCGCACCACCTCCCGCAGGCGGTCCACCGATCCGTCCTCGACGCGCGTCAGCAGTCGCGCGAGGGCGCGGCGTTCGCCCCGCAGCAGACGTTCCACCAGTTCCGACGACTCCATGAGTGCGCGAAGGCTACGGCGTGGTGCTTGCTGCGGCGAACCGCGGAGACGCTCTGGAACCGGTCAGCAGGCAGCGGGAGGTTCGGAGGGTGCCCGCGTCCTGTACATCGAGGACGGGCACCTCACCTGAGCACGCGCTCGGTGAACTCGCCGAGGCTGCTCACACGGCGCGGGTATTCGACGGTGTGCAGACCGCGATGGTCAACGACCCACGCCGTGAGCCCGGCCGCTTCGGCTGCGACGGCGTCGTAGGCGACGGTATCGCCCAGGTACCAGGTCTCCGCCGGCGACAGCCCCAGCGCGCGAAGCGCAAAACCGAAGATCGCGGGGTCCGGCTTCGCCACGCCGACGATGCCGGAGTCGACGATGACGTCGAACAGGTGCGCCAACCCCGCCCGCTCCAGCGCCGCCTCGACACGGCCGTCGGCGTTGGAGACGACACCGACTGCCACACCGTGTGCCCGCAGGGCGGTCAGACACTCGGCAGCGCCGGCGATCGGCCGGTCCCACAGAAAGAGCGGGTCGTCGGCCTCGCGCCAGGCGTCGAGCATCACGTCCTCGGGCACACCGCCGTGTGCCCCGATCCGGCCTATCCAGCGGGGAAACCAGTCCTCCCACACGCCGGCCTCGGGCGCGAACTCGTGGTCGAGCAGCACCAGGGTCTTCCAGAAGGCGTCATCCAGATCGTGGGGGTCGTGCCCGCGCTTGCGCAGCGCCTCGGCGAGGCGCTCGGTGTGGACCTGGACCAGCGTGCCGCCGGCGTCGAACAGCACACCCGCCGGCCGAACCCGAACATCTTCGGATCCGTGTCCGTGAGGGGACGAACCCAAAGATCTTCGGGTTTGGGTCAGAGGGTCTCGAGGATGAGCGCGTCGCCCTGGCCGCCGCCGCCGCACAGCGCCGCCGCACCGCGGCCGCCCCCACGGTTGCGCAGCTCGTTCAGCAGCGTGATCGTGATGCGCGCGCCGGTGCAGCCGATGGGGTGCCCCAGCGCCACGGCGCCGCCGTTGACGTTGACCTTCTCGGCGTCCAGGTCGAGCAGGTTGGCGGAATGGATCGCCACGGAGGCGAACGCCTCGTTCATCTCGTACAGGTCGAACCCCGAGGGGTCCGCGTCGATCCTGGCGGCCGCGGACCGAATGGCGAGTGCGGGCTGGTGGTGCAGCGACGCATCCGGACCGGCGACCGTGCCGTACGACAGCACGCGCGCCAGCGGCTCGATGCCCAGTTCCTCGGCCTTCGCACGGCTCATCAGGACGACCGCGGCCGCGCCGTCGGAGATCTGCGACGCGTTGCCGGCGGTGATCGTGCCGGATTCACGGTTGAACGCGCCCACCAGCTTCGACAGCGACTCGGCCGTCGTGCCGGGGCGCATTCCCTCGTCGGTGTCGACTGTGACGGGATCACCCTTGCGCTGCGGGACGGCGACGGGGATGACCTCGTCCGCGTACTTGCCGTCCTTCCACGCCGTGACGGCGCGCTCATGGCTGGCCGCGGACCACTCGTCCTGCGCCTCGCGGGAGATCTCCAGTTTGGTGTTCACCTTGTCGCTGGTCTCACCCATGTGTCCGTCGTCGAACGCGCACCACAGGCCGTCATGGATCATGGCGTCGACCAGCGTCCCGTTGCCCATGCGGTATCCCGTCCGCGCCTTCGGCAGGAGGTACGGCGCGTTGGACATCGATTCCATACCGCCCGCGACGACGACGTCGTAGTCGCCGAGCTGGATCGACTGATTGGCCAGCGCGATGGCGGACATCCCCGACAGGCACACCTTGTTCACGGTGAGCGCCGGCGTGTTCATCCCGATGCCGGCGCGGAACGCCGCCTGCCGCGCGGTGATCTGCCCCTGCCCCGCCTGGAGGACATGTCCCATCACGACGTACTGCACCTCGTCGCCGGGCACGCCGCTGCGCTCGAGCGCGCCTTTGATCGCGGCGCCGCCGAGGTCCATGGCCGTCATGCTCGCCAGCCCTCCGTTGAACTTGCCGATCGGGATGCGGGCGTAGCCGACGATGACAGCGTCGTTCATGACAGAGGCTCCTCGCGGTGGTCCGGATGCCGTTGGAGCCATTCTCTCACTTCGCCTCCGCGGCTCGCCATCCGCCGACCTGGGGGTGCGACGACCACGACCAACCCATCGGTGAGCCTCGCGGACCTGCTGCCCGAACCCGGGCGCACGCTGGACCGAGTTCGACGTCACGTCCGACGCAACGACGGTCGTCACCAACGTCTGGCGCAGCGTCACCGACCCCAGCGACCGTCATCGCGGTCTGCTCGCAGTGGACACTGCCACCGGCGAGCAGCGGCTGTTGGCGGGCGACAGCTGGGCGCTGGGATCCGGACGCTCATCCTGCACGGTGCGTGCCGACGCGGTGGAGTACATGCGCTGCCTCGCCGGCAGAAACAACGCTCCCGCGGTGGTCGCCGATGACGACGGCGCCGCGAACGCGGCGGTCGCGGCCCGCGTCGTGTTCTGATCCGTCGCGACACGGAGTGACGCACGCCGACGAGCACCTCGCCCAGCTTCGACCTGCGCGTGGCTCGCGCACCTCGACGGTTTGTGAGCGGTGGAGCCCCGTCGCCGGCCGCCGCTCACGGCCGGTGGGCCGGTGGTCATTCCGGCTGCCGGCGCAGCGTCGCCGCGAGGTGATGTGTGAGCGGCACGCCGACGGCAGCCATGCGCACGGCATAGCGCAGCTGCTCGCCGACGACGTCGACGTCGCGCTCCAGGGCGACGACGTGCTTCGCCGTGGCGGTCGTCGCGATCGACGTGCTGCGCAGCCGCACCGCCTGCCCGGCGACCTCTCCTTCCTGCACCTCGACGACTCCGGTGGGATGCGCCAGGACCAGTTCGACGCCGCCGTCGGGTGTCGCGCGCCAGTACCCCACCTCGCTGTGCAGCGGGCGCCCGTCGTCCAGGGCCCACGTCCGCTGCGAGTAGGCGAGGAACGGTTTGCCCGTGTGCCACACGCGGATCTCCTCGCCGTAGCGGAACGTCTCGATCGTCGGGTACTCGCCGACGCCTTCACCGGCCCACGTCCCGAGCAGGAACGACAGTCCGGCAGGTGGTGGCACGGATGGCACGTTCATGACGCCGGGCTCCCTCCCGCAGGTGTCGGCAGTGCGGCGGCCTCGTCAGACGGTGCGATGACCTCGGCGAGCAGCAAGGCGTTGTCGCACACCGCGGACAGCCTGATGAACACGGTGTGCTCACCGTCGGACACGAGCAGCTGTGACTCGTGGTTCGTGGCGTGCGCCTGCTCGACCGTCAGTTCCTCCTGCGAATCGACCCACTGCCGAACCTCCGCCGGCGTGGACTCGATATAGCCGTTGAGTTGGGCCAGCGGCGGATTCTCGCGTACCGCTGTCAGGCGGGTGCGCGGCGGGATCACCGCGCCCCCGGGTGGCGCGTCCGGCGCCGGACTGGGCGGTTTGCCGCACGCGGGCAGGGCGGCTGCAGCCTCGCTCTGCGCATCCGGCCCGGACGGGGCAGCAGCCGGGGGTCTCGACGCGCACCCGGCTGCCAGCACGAGGCCCGCGACAGTTGCAGCCAAGCGGATCAGCACCGGACACCCTTGTCGACGTGGAGCAGGTCGTTGATGGATCTTCGCACGAGGCTGGCAGACTGCTGCCATCTGACCACCCAACGGGAGTCACGATGCTGCTGCGACGAATCGACCACGTCGGCTATGCCGTCGAGAACCTGGAAGAGGCGATTCGCCACCACGAGCGGCTGTACGGCGCCGAGGTGGCGCACCGCGAGACCATGGACCGCGACGGTGTGCGTGAGGCGCTGATCGCCGTCGGTGACAGCTTCCTGCAGCTGCTCGAGCCGATCCGCGACGATTCTCCGGTGGCGAAGTTCCTGGAGCGCAACGGGGGTCCGGGCGTGCACCACGTGGGCTACGGCGTGCAGGACGTCGATGCCGCACTGAGGGACCTGAAGGGCCAGGGTGTCCGTGTCGTGGACGAGGTGCCGCGCCACGGATCGCGCGGCTGCATGGTCGCGTTCCTGCACCCCAAGGCCGCGCTGGGGGTGCTGGTGGAACTGGTCGAGGATCCCGCTCTGGCGCACTCCGCCACGGACACGATCCACGACGCCTGAGCAGCCCTCCGCGCGGCCCGCTGACGGGGTTCGGGTGCTCGACCTGTCCACCACCGCCGCCCGGCGCTCCTGCCGGGGGGCGGGCGGATGGCGGGGGCTACACTCGGCGTGGTGAGCATGTTCGACCGCTTTCGTCGCCGCAGGGCCAAGCCCGGTGGTCCTGGCCCGTCGGCGCAGGCGCAGTCACGGCTCAAGGAGTTCATGACGTCGCGGGAGGGCGTCGAGGCATTCGTCGAACCGCCGACGTCCGTGTACGCCATGTCGCTGTGCCTGGTCGCGGCCGACGGCGAATACCTGCGCCAGCCGGTGAAGGACGAGAAGCAGGCGAAGCGGCTGTGTGGCGAGCACGGCGTGCCGCTCTACGACGCCCGCATCGTCGGCTATCCCAAGCGGATGCGTGACTACGAGCGCGGCGTGCGCCAGCAACGGATTGGCCTCGAGGACCTCCCGCCGCTCGACATCATCGAGAACCCTGAGCGCGACTGACACGCAAAGGGGTCTCGGCCGCCGGCCCGGCCGAGGAAGTTCGACGTCGCGTCGCCGCGGCAGCCACGCTGCCGGGACACCTCACGTCAGCCGCCCGCTGAGGTGTCCCACGATGGCCTTCCTGCGGTTTACAGCTCCTTGAGCCTGACCGACCGCACGCGTATCTCGGGGTCCGGGAGCTCGCCCCGACGAGGTTGCCGTGCGATCTCGTCGACCACCTCCATGCCCCCCGTCACTTCGCCGAACACGGCATAGGCCGGTGGCAGGCCGACGTCGTCCAGGCAGATGAAGAACTGGCTGCCGTTGGTGTTGGGTCCGGCATTCGCCATGGCCATGATGCCGCGGTCGTAGCCGCGGTTGCGGGCAGCGGCGAGCTCGTCGTCGAACTTGTAGCCCGGGCCGCCCGTGCCCGTCCCGGTGGGATCCCCCATCTGCACGACGAAGCCGGGCACGACACGGTGGATGACGGTGTCGTCGTAGAACCCGTCTTTCGCCAGGAAGGCAAAGTTGTTGGCCGTCATGGGCGACTCGCCGGGGAACAGCTCGATCGTGATGTCCCCCTGCGTGGTGGAGATGGTCGCGCCGTAGCGTTTGCCCTCCTCCAGGACCTGCTCGGCCTGCGAGTACTGCTTCATGGTCACACCCTTACTTGGTCGTGATCTTGACGGACTCGATGTACGTGACCTCGCTTGGCTTCTCGGCGTTCGGGTCAGACGGGTCGCCGTCGGGTGCCATGACGGGGATGGCGCCGATTTCCCCCAGGACCTTCACGCCCTTGTCGTTGGTCATGCCGAACACCGCGTAGTTCGGTTCGAGCTGGAACTGGTCGTTGTAGACGAAGAAGAACTGGCTTCCCCCCGTGTCCGCGCCGGCGTTGGCCATGGCGAGCGTTCCCGGCGGGTAGCCGTCCTGCTTCGCCGCAGCCAGTTCGTCCTTGAGCGTGTAGCCGATGTCCCACGACGCCTCGTTGGTTCCGGAGCCGGTCTGCAGCGCGCCGATCGAGGTGGCGTTGCGGAAGATCTCAAGGCCGTCGAAGAACCCCTGCTCGGCGAGGAACACAAAGCTGTTCACCGTTGCGCGCGCGCGCTCCTCGTCGAGGTCGACGCTGAGGCGTCCGCAGCTGGTCCTGATCACGGCCCCGTAGTTGGTGCCGTCCTCGAGCACCTGCTCGGGTTTTTCGAAGGTGCCCTTCTCCTCGTCGGCCGCCGCCGGCCGTTCGGCACCGCACGCGACGGGGCGCTCGTCGGGAGCCTCACTGCCGTCGGTGGGGAGTTCGGACGCCGTGTCGGCGGCCTGTTGGCGCTCCTCGTTGATCGTCACAGCGACGAGAACACCCCCGATGCCGACGATGATCGCGATCACGATCACCGTGAACAGCGTCTGCTGGCGCTGCTTCCGGCGCGCCGCCGCACGCTCCGCCGTCCGGTCGACGCGAAGCTGCTTGGCCTTCTTCCCTCGCACGGGGGCGACTCCTTGGGCAGGTGGTTGAGTTCGTGGACGGTCTGCGGTCCTATGGAGCGGCGGTGGTCATCCCGCCGTCGGCCACGATCGTCTGGCCGGTGATGTACGACGCGCGATCCGAGACCAGAAACGCCACGACCTCTGCGATTTCGGGTGACTCACCCCACCGCCCGAGCGCCGCACGAGCAACCAAGGACTTCTCCGCCTCCGGGTTCTCCCACGCGAATCGGTTGAGATCTGTCTTGATCCAGCCCGGCGCGACGGCGTTGACACGCACACCACTGGGTCCCCATTCAGCCGCAGCGGTCGTGGTCATGGAGATCAGCGCCGCCTTCGCGGCGCCGTAGGCGATGAGTGCCGGCGAAGCTGCGAGACCAGCGACGGATGCGATGTTCACGACGGTTCCGGACTGCTGTGCCACGAAGCGCCTTCCGGCCTCCTGGGTGGCCCAGAAGGCGGACGTCAGGTTCAGCCGCAGCAGCTTCTCCCACCCGTCGGGACGCAGGTCGAGGATGCCGGCCATGAACGGGCTGCCCCCGGCGTTGTTGACCAGGGCATCCAGAGCGCCGAGGTTCTTCTCGGCCTTCTCGACCATGTGCCGGACCTGCGTTTCCTGCGTCATGTCGGTCGGGATGACGATGGTGCGTGCGCCGTGCTCACCGCACCGGGCCGCCGTCTTCTCCAGCTCCTCGACGGACCGCGCCGCCAGCGCGAGGTCGAACCCGTCGCGGGCGAGGACCACCGCCGTCTCCTCCCCGATGCCGCGGCTCGCGCCCGTGACCAGCGCGACTTTGCGCCGCGCCTGATTCACCAGTTACTCCCGCCGTCGGAGCGGCGGACCTCCAGGCGCCAGCAGTGGCGGTGCCAGTGGCGCCGCAGGTCGGGGTCGCCGGACGGCCAGACCACGACGTGGCTCTCCCCCGCCGGCACGACATTGCCGCACTCGGGGCACACGTAGTCCTTCTGCGCGCGGCCGGGATCGACGCGCTTCACCTCGTAGCCGTCAAGCTCGAGCTCGTCGTCGATGTCGCCAGACGGCGCCAGCAGGTCGCCGAAATTCCGCATGGCGGCGGGGTCCTGCCACGGCCTCGTCGCTCTCTTCTTGCGGGCGCCCTTGCTCATGTGCACTGCCTTCCGCCACCGCTGCCGCGGCGGCTTGACTACTTCTCGACTCCGGCCAGGGTCAAAACGAGGGCCAGCCCTTCGTCAGTCCCTCGCCACAACTCGTAGATGACGTCGTATCCCGCTCCGGCCATCAACCGCCGCACCGCGAACATCACGACTGCGAGGTCGTCGGCCTGACCGAACACCGGGATCCAGTCGGGAACGAGATCCACCGGCGTGACGAGGTACGCAGCTGCGATGCCGGCCACGATCTTGTCTGACCGCGGAACCCGAGAGTCGGTCGCGAGATCCTTCAGCAACAAGATTACGTCGCCGACGATGCGCAACACCCAGACTGCGGCGTTGCCCGACTCGGTCTCACGGTCTCGCATCGACTGGACGCGGCGTAGGGCGTCGCCGATGGTTTCGCGGCGACGTCCACGCGGGGGCCCCGGGACCATGGACATCGGATCAGCCATAGACGTGGAAGCCGCGGCCGGCCTTCCGCCCCAGGTACCCGGCGGAGACCATGTGGCGCAGCAGAGGGGCGGGCTCGAATCCGGGTTCGCGGAATTCGGTGTGGAGTGCCTTGACGATTTCCAACGTGACGTCCAGACCGACGATGTCCATCAGCTCGAAGGGGCCCATCGGGTGGCCGCAGCCGAGCTTCATGGCGCGGTCTATGTCGGTGACGGTTGCGTAGCCCTCGTCGAGCATCTTCACCGCATCGTTCAGGTACGGGAACAACAGCGCGTTGACGATGAAGCCGGCGCGATCCCGGCACAGCACCGGGTGCTTGCCCACCTTCGTCGCGAAGGCGCGGGACTCTGTCACCGTGCGCTCGTCGGACCGGACGGTCGGCACCACCTCGACCAGGCGCATGATCGCGGCGGGGTTGAAGAAATGGAGGCCCACCACCCGCTCGGGCCGGCTGGTGGCCATGGCGCAGTCGATGACCGACATGCTCGAGGTGCTGGTCGCCAGCACCGCCTCCGGCTTCGTTGCGGCATCGAGCTGCGCGAAGCAGTCACGCTTGAGGGCAAGGTCCTCCGCCACGGCCTCGACGACCAGGTCGCAGCCGGAAAAATCGGCCACGTCGTCTGTGGTTGCGATCCGGTTCAGCGCCTCGTCCCGCGCGTCGGCGTCGAGCTTGCCCTTGTCGACCGCCCGACCCAGGGACGTGTCGACGACTCCCTTCGCCTTGTCGGCCTTGTCGACGGTGCGGCCACGCAGGACGACGTCAAAGCCGGCCTTCGCACTGACCTCGGCGATTCCCGTGGCCATCGTGCCGGTGCCCAGCACGCCGATCGTGCTCCACGCGGCGATCGCATCCGGGTCAGTCGGCGCACCGCTGCCCCGCAAATCCTCGACGGCTGGCTGGTTCGGCTTGATGTAGTCGTAGAAGCCACGCCCGGCCTTGCGCCCTTTGAAGTCTGCTGCAAGCAGTTGCCGGATCACGGGCCGTGGTGCGTGCCGCGTGTCGCCGAACTGCTCGTACATCCGCATCATGATCGCGTAGGCGCTGTCGAGGCCGATCAGATCCATCAGCGCCAGCGGCCCCATCGGATGCCCAGCCCCCAACTGCATCGCCGCGTCGATGTCCTCGCGTGTGGCGTACCCCGACTCGAGCATTCCCACGGCCTGGTTCAGGTACGGGAAGAGCAGCAGGTTCGCCACGAAGCCGGCGCGGTCCTTCGCGACGACGGGGGTCTTGCCGATCCGTTCGGCGAACGCCTTCGCGTCCGCGATGACCTGCTCGTCGGTGACCACCGTCGTGACCAGTTCGATCAGTTTCATCACGGGGGCCGGGTTGAAGAAGTGGAACCCCAGGATCCGGCTGGCACGATGCGTCGTGACCGCGATGTCGGTGACGGGCAACGAGGACGTATTCGTCGCCAGGATCGCGTCGGGCTTCATGACGGCGTCGAGCTGGCGGAAGGTGTCCTGCTTCATCGCCAGTCGCTCCGGAACGGCCTCGACCACCAGGTCTGCGTCGCCGAGTGTCTCGTAGGACGTGTCACCGCTGATGCGTCCCACGACGGCGTCGAAGTCTCCCTCGCTGAGCTTCCCGCGGTCCACGGCCCGGCGCAGCGACCCCCTGATGCGGTCCAGTCCCGCCTCGACGCGGTCGGGCGTCACCTCGACGAAGGAGACTGTGAGCCCGGCCTTGGCGACGACCTCACAGATTCCGGAACCCATGGTTCCACAGCCGACCACGCCGACCTTGGCGATTTCCATCCAGTTCTCCCTGTCCGGCGGGGACCCCGACGTGCGCGTGCCGGCTGGTCCCCGGCACGCATCCGCGCTTCGCGGGCACTGAGTCTAAAGCCTGCGGCCCGACGCCCGGACGGGCTCATCCTTGGCGGATGAGCAGGGCGACCTGCACCAGGTTGAACACGGCATGCGCGGTGATCGGAACGAGCAGCGTCCGGCTGCGCTCGTAGGTGAAGGCCAGGAACATCCCCAGCGGCATGACGATGAGCAGCACCAGCAGGTAGCCGTCGAGCGTGGTCTGGACGTGCGTCAGGCCGAATGCGAGCCCGGACAACCCCATGGCGGGCCACAACGGAAAGCGCTTCCGCAGTGCGCTGAACAGCAGTCCGCGGAAGCACAGCTCTTCTGCAAGGGGGGCGACGAGTACAGAACCGAACACCAGCACGGGCGCCGCCGACCGGTCCGCTGCGATGTCCCGGAACGTCTCCTGCACCTCGGGCAAGGTGCCCCGCGTCAGGCGGGCCAGCAGTTCCAGCACGGTTCCGAGCCCGACCGCGAACACCAGCAGGGCGAAGATCCCCGCGAGCACGCCCCAGCCCAGCGCCTGCCACGAGCGCGCAGCGGGGCCCAACAGCCGGCCGGCGGCACCGGGGTACCGCTGCTGGACGTATCCCACCGACACGGCGATCATGATCAGCAGGGTGATCGGCAGCGACAGCGCCTGCGCCTCCATCTCGGGGAAGAGCTGCTGCAGGCCGATCAGCATCGCGCCGCCGACGAAGAATCCGGTCAGCAGCCAGATGCCGATCACGAGCAGGGCATCGCCGATGTTCCACGGCACGTCGCTGATCGGCGGCCGATCGGCTGGTGTCGCCTCGGTGGACGGTTGTGGGAGCGGGTCGCTCAACGGCCGGCGGGGACCGCACCGGCGACATCGGCACGCCGCACATCGCCACCGAGCGCGCGCAGGCGGTTGGTGAGGTTCGCATAGCCCCGGTCGATATGGTGCGGCTCCGC
>WHTG01000095.1 GCA_009377835.1 Nitriliruptorales bacterium | reverse complement strand
GCTTGCGGACCGATACAGCGGCAGTGCGTGACGCGGTAACGGCCGCTGGGGTGCTGGAGCACTTGGAGGCGTTCCAGGCCATCGCCGACGCCAACGGCGACACACGCGCGAGCAGCACACCCGGTTACGACGCGTCGGCCGACTACGTGGCTGATCTGCTCGGCGCTGCGGGCTATGAGTTGACTCGTCAGTCCTTTGAGTTCCCGTTCTTCCAGGAGCTCTCCCCGGCGGAGTTCGAGCGTGTGTCACCGGATCCCGAGACGTACGTCGAAGGCGACGACTTCTTGGTCATGGAGTACTCGGGGGCGGGCGACGTCACCGCGGTCGTGCAACCCGTCAACGACATCGTTATTCCACCTGGCGGGGCGGACACGTCCACGGCCGGCTGTGAAGCCGCTGATTTCTCGGACGCTGATTTCACTGGCACCATCGCACTCATCCAGCGAGGCAGCTGCACGTTTGCGCAGAAGGCGCTCAACGCGGAGGACGCGGGTGCAGTCGGCGTGATCATCTTCAACGAGGGGCAGGACGGCCGGACGGCCACGGTCAACGGCACTCTGGGGGCACCCGAGTCCACCATCCCCGTCGTCGGTGCTTCCTTTGCTGTGGGCGAAGAGTTGTATCAGCTGTCGCAGACAGGGCCGGTCGTCGTGCGGTTGTTCGCCGACACGCTGTCGGAGATCAGAAGCACCGAGAACGTGATCGCCGAGACAACCACCGGACGCGCGGACCGTGTGATGGTCGTCGGCGCACACCTTGATTCCGTGCCGGAAGGCCCGGGCATCAACGACAACGGCAGCGGCTCGGCCACCATCTTGGAGATCGCCTTGCAGATGGCGGAGCTCGGGCAGACGCCGAGGAACCGTGTGCGCTTCGCGTTCTGGGGCGCCGAGGAGTCGGGACTTCTGGGCTCCGAGCACTACGTCGCCACCAGCACGCAGCAGGAGCTGAACCGCATCTTCTTGAACCTCAACTTCGACATGGTGGGATCGCCCAACTACGTCAGGTTCGTCTACGACGGCGATGGCTCTGCGACTGGTGCCAGCGGCCCGAGTGGCTCCGGACAGATTGAGCGTGTCTTCACCTCGTACTTCGCGTCCGAGGGCCTGGAA
Source organism: Nitriliruptorales bacterium (assembly GCA_009377835.1). Taxonomy (GTDB): domain Bacteria; phylum Actinomycetota; class Nitriliruptoria; order Euzebyales; family Egibacteraceae; genus WHTG01. The sequence goes on along the minus strand of WHTG01000095.1, from coordinate 10,711 downwards.
TCGGCGCCCACCGCCTTTGATGGCCGTTCCGACTACGGTCCGTTCATCCAGGCCGGCATTCCGGCCGGCGGGTTGTTCACGGGGGCTGAGGGCGCCAAGACCGCAGCGCAGGCCGAGACCTACGGCGGGCTGGCGACGTTCGACCCGGACGGCGCCGGCGATGCCGAGCCCGAGGCCGTTGCGTACGACCCGTGCTACCACGAGCGGTGCGACGAGCTGGACCAGGACCTGGATGCAGACGACGCTGCGCTGTACGAGGCGCTGAATGCCGCGTACGACGGGGCCCTTGTCGGCAATGTCAACACCCTGGCACTGGATGAGATGTCCGACGCCGCGGCCCACGCCGTTTGGACGTTCGCCCAAACCGAGTCGGCCGTCCAGGGCACGTCCCGGGCAAGCGAGGCGGCAAAGGCCTACGGGTTCGACTTCGTCGGGCCGTCGGCCATCAGGTAAGCGCTCGCGGCAGAGGGGCCGGGCGGTGGCCCGGCCCCTCTCCCTGTGCATCCTGGATGTGCGCGGCGTTTCCCCGATGAGAATCCGGGAGTTGGTAGGTGAGGTCCAGATCACGTACCGGGCTCGTAGGCGCGCACGGTTGTCATGAGTGTCGTGGCCCATGGGCTCGCTGCCCATACGGCTGGACGCCATCCAGCTTCTCGGCGTCGTCACGGTTGCCGTGGTGCATAGGGGGGCCCTTCCACGCCGAAGGAGCCCAAGCACGTTCCCAGGGGGGCGCCGTCGCGGCGGAGGGTCCAGTTGGGCGGGCATCTGCAGCGTTGATGGTGACCGCTGCCGTTAACAGTGAACCGCCCCACGTTCCATGGAGACTGTGGGCTTCAGCCTCCAGGAAGCCGAGTGCGGTTCAGGCTAGCCTTGGTGGCGGTGACAGGCCTCCAGCGACGGTTGCTCACCGCTCTTCTCGGAGCGGTCATTGTCGCTGTCGCCTTGATTGGCAACGTGTCGCCGGCGCTGGCGTCGCCGGATTGGTGCCCGCACGGGCCGTGCGACCATGAGGTCCCTCTGGACGACGGCCACGACGTGCCACAACACGACCCGTGTCTGCACGACCACGCGTGCGGTGGCGGAGGCGCACTGCATCTCGGCGGTGGTGGCCTCCTTGCTCTGCCGGCCCAAGAGGTGCCGAACCCGGCTCGCCATTCGTTGACAGCAGCATCGCTTCCACCGCTTACGTGGACGCCCAATGCGGCGCTGATAGTCGGCGGCATCGAACGTCCTCCTCGCGCTGTCTGACCTCGGTCAGTCGCGCCCCTGCCATGGGCGCCCGCAGTGAGAGAAGGACCAGGCGATGCCAGACAACCCCGGCGACTACTCTTCGACAAAACGCGACCGTCAACGCCGGCGCGCAGAAGAACGAGGTGTAGCGGAGCAACACGACAGACGGTCGTCGCAGCGCCGCTCTGCCGTTTGGACGGTGGCCGTCATCGCGGTGGTCGCCCTCGCGGCGGCCGCGCTCGCGCTCAGGCGTTCGGCGTCCGAGCCTTCCACGGCGACGCAAGACGCTGAGTCCGTGGGCGCCGAGGAAGGCGTCGAGACGTACGAGGTGACCGACCAATCGCACGTCGAGGGACCGGTCACCTATGCCCAGACGCCGCCGGTCGGCGGTCCACACGCCGCCGCCTGGCAGAACTGCGGCGCCTACGACACGCCAATAGCGAACGAGAACGCCGTGCATTCCATGGAGCATGGCGCCGTCTGGATCACTCAGGCGCCGGAGCTCGCAGCGTCGGATGTCGAGGCGCTGCGCTCCATAGCCGCCAACCCATACATCCTGGTGTCCCCACACCCCGAGGTGGCAGCGGGCGTCGTCGCGTCGGCTTGGGCGAAGCAGATGACGCTGGACTCCGTTGACACGGAGCGGCTCAACGGCTTTGTGACGGCTTTCGCCCAAGGACCGCAGACGCCGGAACCCGGTGCACCGTGCACTGGTGGCATCGGGGAACCGGTCGGATGAGCGAAACGATAATCGAGCCGGACGTCGCTGTGCCGCGGCCGCCGCGCCGAACGCCGTTCCCCGCCGTTGCGATCGAAGTCGGGACCGGAGCGCTCCTGGGAGTTGTGCTGGTGTGGTTGATCGCCGGCGCGCCCCCCACCGGAGCGCCGCGTCCCGCCCAGCGATCCGTGGAGGTCGGGTTCGCGCGTGACATGTCCGTGCACCACGCGCAGGCGGTTGAGATGGCTGAGCTCGTCCGCGACCGCACGCGAGACCCCGAGCTTCGACAGCTCGCAGTAGATATCGCACTGACACAGCAGGCGCAGATCGGCCAGATGTGCGGCTGGCTCGACATTTGGGGTCACCCGCCGATATCCGCTGGGCCTCGGATGGCGTGGATGCACGATCCGGTCGACGGACGGATGCCAGGCATGGCGACGACCGCCGAGATCAACCGGCTCCGGCGGCTGCGTGGAGATGAAGCCGATGCGTTGTTCCTGCGTCTGATGATCAAGCATCACCGTGCAGGGGTCGCGATGGCGGAGGCGGCGCTCGAACGGACCGATGAGCCTGTGGTCCGCCGCCTCGCCGAGGCGGTGGCCACGGCACAGGCCAGCGAGCAACAGGTCTTGATGCGCATGCTGAACGACGTGTCCCCCAACGCGACATCACCAGCCGACGACGGCGCAAGCCACGCCGAGGAGAACCACTGATGGTCCGACGACTGCTGTCGCTTGCCGCTCTGATAGCCCTGGCCGTGATCGCGCCGGCGGCCCCCGCGCTGGCGCATGGCGGCGGTGGCTCGGACGCCACCAACTTCCGCAGCGAAGTCGATCGTGTCGTCGAGGGCGATGGCACCGCTGCCGCGGCGTCACCGGTCGAACTCGATGGTGTGACGTGGCGTGTGCGCGCCTTGGACTCCTACCTGGAAGTGTCCAACCGCTCCGGCGCAGAGCTGCTCGTCTACGGCTACGAGGGTGAGCCCTACCTGCGGATCGGCCCGGACCGGGTCCTTGAGAACCGCAACTCCCCGGCGGTGTATCTGAACAACGACCGGTTCGCCGAAACGCCCGTGCCGCCCGGCGTGGCGGCCAACGCCGAGCCCGACTGGGTCGAGGTCGGCGCCGAACCGGTGTATCGATGGCACGACCACCGCATCCACTGGATGGCGCAGACGGAGCCGCCGCAGGTCAAGACCGACCCGCGCGCGGTGCACGTCATCCAGGACTGGACCGTTCCGTTCACGCTCGGCGGCAACGAGCTCTCGGTGCAGGGACAGCTGCAGTGGGTACCGCCGCCGCCGCCCTGGCCATGGCTGATCGGAGCGGCGATCATCGGCATCCTCACGATGGGCGCCGCGTTCGTGACGGCGCGGGGCGCCGGCCGCTCCGTGCGTCTCCGACGTGTGGGCGCGGGACTTGTCGGGGTTCTTGTGCTCCTCAACGTGGTGCATGCGATCGACGACGTCCTCGCCGTGCCAGCCACGCTCGGCGAGAACCTCTACGCCCTGGCCCAGTCATTGATATTCATCGGCATGGGTGGTTTCGGCGCCGTCCGCGGGTGGCGTGGCGGCGAAGGCGGCCCCACGGCGCTGGCGATAGGCGCCGGCGCACTGTTCGTGGGCGTCGGCTTGACGCACCTGGGATCGCTGACCTCCTCGCAGGTCGCCTCGACCTTGCCGGCGGCGTTCACGCGAGCGGTTGTCGCATCGAACATCGCCGCCCTGCCTCCGGTGTTGCTCGCGGTGGCGTACGTCCTTCGCAAAGAAGCCCCTGTCGACGCGCCCGGCGATGACGCCACAACCGCGGTGTCCGAAGCGACGTGATGCTGGGTGAAAAGACCTCGATCCGACTGGAGAATGATCATGGACCGTCGTGTGTTCCTTCGCCTGATGGCTGGCGCCGGCGCTGCCGGCGTCATGGCAGGCTGCGGCAATGAGCCGGCGGAGCCAGGCGCGGGAGCCACCGCTGCCGCGTCGCCGCCCGCAGCGGGTTCCCCGGCTGTCGCCCGCGTGGCGCCGGACGCGGACCCGGTGCTCAACGTCATCTCGGCCTCGTACGAGCAGCTGACCGGGACCCGGCCATTCGCCTTCGGGCTGGTCGGCCCAGACAACACACCCGTCACCGGAGCCGACGCAGAGCTGTGGGTCGTGCCGCAAGGCGGTACCGGCGAACCGGCGGGCCCATTCACGACGACCTACCACGAGGTGGAGGGACAACCCCTCGGCCTGTACGTCACCGAGGTCGAGCTCACGGAAGCCGGGCCGACGTCGTTCGTCGCCGTGACAGGCGACGGTCGCGCGGGGGCGGACGACATCCAGGTGGCGACGCCTGAGAGCAGTCAGATCCCGGCGCCCGGCCAGGAGGCCGTCGCCGTCGCGACACCGACGGAGGACAAGCCCCTCGGCTTCGAGAAGATCTGCACGTTGGACCCGCCGTGCGGCATGCACGACATCAGCCTCGACGACGCGCTGGCGAAGGGGCGTCCCGTCGTGCTGGCCTTCGCGACACCCGCGTTCTGCCAGACCGCGGTATGCGGACCGTCGGTCGGCGTCGTCGAGGAGGTTCGGACAACCGGGGCCTGGGGCGATGTCGCGTTCATCCACTGCGAGATCTTCACGGACGCCGGTCAGACCGTCGCTAAGCCGGTCAAGGAGTGGAAGCTGCCCAGCGAGCCGTGGCTGTTCACGATCGACGCCGATGGCCGCATCAACAACCGCAGCGACGGCCCACTGATGACTCTGGAGGACCAAGTGGAGAACATGGTCCAGGCCGTCGCGTGAAGGAAGTCTTGGCGGTGATCGCGCTCACGGCGATGTCGGCAGTGTGTTCCACGCCGGCCGGCAGCAGCCCGCCGAGCGCGACCGACCGTTGTGACGCCGTCCAGATGCCGGACCTGCAAGGCGGCGAGCACCTCATCGGTGATCGCGAGCCGCCCGTGCCGTACAGCTCGACGCCACCCACGTCGGGGTGGCACTCGTCGGGCGCCTTCGACATCGCGATTCAGCCGGCGGCTGATCCGCTCACCGAAGCCGAGCAGGTCATTGTGCTGGAAGCCGGAGGCGTCGTCGTGACGGTCAACAACCTCGACGGAGGCGATCAAGTGACCCTCGAGCAGCGTGTCGCCGAACGCTACGCCGGGCGCGTGGCCGTCACGTCATACGACAAGCTCGGTCAGGGCGAGGTCGCGTTCACAGGGTGGGGCGTGGTTCAGCAGTGCGAGGGCGTGGACCTGGAGGCGCTGGACGCGTTCGTCGCGGCGTATGCCGACGAGCGCCCTGCCAATCCCGGAGATCAGTGATGACGTTCCTCCGCCGACACCGCCCGTGTCACAGGTCAGCTGCGGCGCTGCTGGCGCTGGGGCTGCTGGTCCCCGCCTGCACCGGCTCGGCGACACCGATGTCGGCCCGCTCGCAGGCCGCCGCCGAGGATCCCGGACTGATCCATGTCCACGAGCTCGCCGTCGAGCCGGACGGCGCCGAGGTCTACGCCGCCACCCACACAGGACTGTTCCGGATCCGTGATGGAGTCGCCGAGCGGGTCGGGGACCACTTCCACGACCTGATGGGCTTTACCATCACTGACCAGGGCGACTTTCTGGCGAGTGGCCATCCGGACCTCAGAACGTCCGAGTTGGAGGTCGCGGAAAAGCCGCCCCTGCTGGGTCTTGTCGAGTCCCGCGACCGCGGCCAGTCGTGGGTACCGATCTCCTTGCTCGGCGAGGTGGACTTCCACGCGCTGGAAGTACGCGGCGACACCGTCTACGGCGCCGACGCGACCAGCGGCCGGTTCATGGTGAGCGATGACGGGGGGGAGACCTGGTCGACCCGCAGCCAGCCAGGCGTGACCGACTTCGACGTCTCGCCCAGCGACTCGGAGGTGATCATCGCCACCGGCGGGTCAGGCGCGCTGCGCAGCCGCAACGGCGGCCGAACCTGGAACCAGCTCCAGACGTCGCCGCTGGCGGTCCTGGCGTGGCGGGGCAAGACCATCTATGGAGCGTGGCCCGACGGGACGGTCGTCGTGAGCAACGACGACGGTGACACGTGGCAGCAGCGCCGGAGTCTGCCCGGCCCGCCGGAAGCACTCCTGGTCACTGATGACTCTGTGATGGCCGCCGCAGGTGGAACCGGGATCGTCGCATCCACGGACCGTGGACGCACCTGGAATGTCGTGTACCGGCTCGAGCAACCGCAGGAGCCCTCGCCGTGACCGAAGCGCACCGTCTGTTTGCACGGAGTCGCCGACGTTTCGGTCCACCCGGCGTACGTCGGCTCATCGCTGTGATCGGTGCCGCTTTCGCGGCGTCACTCACCCTGGTGACGTTCGCCGGTCCGGCGGCGGCGCACGCCAGGCTCATATCGACTGATCCGGCCGGCGGCGCCACCTTGGACGAAGCGCCAGAGTCCGTCCGCCTGACCTTCTCCGAGGCGATTGAAACTACCTTCGCGGGCGTTCAGGTCTTCGGCCCTGATCGCCAGCGCGTCGAGTCCGGCGAAGCGCGCGTCGACGGTGAACGCGTCATCGTCCCGCTCATCGACGACCTGCCCGGGGGCCGCTACACGGCCGTGTTCAGGATCATCTCCGCCGATGGCCACCCCGTCAGGTCACAGTTCCGCTTCACCTATGACGCACCGGCTCCCGAGCCGACGGAGACCGTCGCCGCCGATCCCACCGAGTCTCCCGGAGCTACTGAGGCAGCGGCGACGGAAACGCCATCAGTCACGCCGACCAACGAACCAGACGCGGATGTGGTCTTTGAGTTGCAGGATGCCGGACCGGGTACCGCTGTTGGTCTGTGGGTCGCTCGGTTACTCAACTACACGGCGCTCACGGCGCTCGCCGGAATGATGGTCACTGCGCTGTATCTTCTGCCGGCGGGATTTGGCGCCGACCATCGTCGGTGGGTGCGACGCGCGGCATGGGCTGCGGGACTGTGGGCAGTGTCAGCGCTGGCCCTGTTCACGTTCGGACTCTCGTCGGTAGCGGCGCGCCCACTGCCAGAGGCCGTCAACGCAGACCTTGTGACACGCTTCCTCGAGACACGCTTCGGCCTGACGGTTCTGACGCAAACCGTGCTGGCCGCGGTCTGCGCAGTGCTGGCTGTGATGGCGCGTACCCGAACGATGGCGGTGGCGGTGGCGGGTCTCGCCGCGGTGGCAGCGGCCGCCATCCCGTGGTGGGGGCATGCCGGGACCGATGAGCTGACTGCCGTAGCGCTCGCGAGCGCCCTTTCGCACATCGTCGCCGTCGCAACGTGGGTGGGCGGACTCGTCATGCTGATCGTGCTCCTGCGGCACAGCAACGCCGACGCGGGCACGTCCGCCCAACGCTTCAGCCGCCTTGCGGGCATCGCGTTCACGGTCGTGGTGCTCACCGGCGTGGTCAACGCCGCGCTGCACATGGGCGCGGTCGCCAACCTGTGGGACACCACGTGGGGAAGACTGGTGGTGGGCAAGCTCATCGCTATCGCCGTGATCGGCGCCTTCGCGTGGCGCAACCGCAATAGCCTCCTCCCGCGGATCGCCGCGAGCGGCGGCGCGGGTCGTTCAGCGTTCCGCCGGCTCGCCGCAGCCGAGATCGGCGTCATGGCTGTTGCGTTCGGTCTCGCGGCCGGACTTGCGTCCGGTATCCCCGCCGACGCCGAGGCGGCGAGCCGGATCCAGTCGGTCGTCTCGCAGTTCGGTGACGGCCAGATCAACGTGACCGTCGACCCGGCCGAGGTCGGTGGCAACCTCGTCCATCTCTACTTCCTCGCCAGCGACGGAACGCAACGGGAAGTCGAAGAGCCATCCCTCACGTTCACCGGCGGCGGCGAGACACTCGACGCCGAGCTGCTCGTCGCAGGCCCAGGCCACTACACGGTCTTGTCACAGCAATTCCCGTCGGCGGGTGAGTACGAGATGCGAGTCTCGGCGGATGTCGAGGGGCAGGCTGTGTCGACCACTGCAACGATCGTCGTGAGATGATTCGCCGACGCAGCGCAGCCTGGCCGTGACCGGCCACAGCCACGGGGAAGCCCGCCACGCCAGCGGCGGGGCGCGGCACCGCCGCAACCTGTCGCGCGCGCTCGTCCTGATCGGAACGTTCTTCGTCGTGGAGCTGGTTGCCGCGCTGTGGACGGGGTCCCTTGCCCTCCTCGGCGATGCGGGTCACATGCTGACGGATGTGCTTGGCCTGGGCATGGCGCTTGCGGCGATCACCGCCGCTGCAAGTCGACGGTCGATGTCGTCGCAACGCAGCTTTGGCCTGTACCGCCTGGAGATACTGGCTGCGCTCGCGAACGCTGTGCTGCTGCTGGGGGTCGCCGGCTACGTTCTCTACGAGGCGGTCAGCCGGTTGGCCGCGCCGCCAGAGGTGACGGCCGGGCCGATGCTCGTCGTCGCGGTCGGTGGGCTGCTCGTGAACCTCGCGGCCTTCCGGTTACTGCGCGAGGGTGCGAGCGAAAGCCTGAACGTCAGGGGGGCCTACCTCGAAGTCATGGCCGACACGCTTGCCTCGATCGGTGCCATCGTGGCAGGCACGATCATGGTCGTCACCGGTTGGGCCTATGCGGATCCCCTCGTTGCGCTTGGCATCGGCGTGTTCATCGCACCTCGGGCATGGCGCCTTGGCGGCGAGGCGTTGCGCATCCTCTTGCAGGCGGCGCCCGCAAACCTTCCGGTGGCGCAAGTACGTGAGGAGCTCTCCCGAATCGAAGACGTACTCGACGTTCACGACATGCACGTGTGGACGCTGACCTCCGAAATGGAAGTGGTGTCGGCACACCTGGTTATCGCGGCTGGAGGTGATCCTCACGCCACACTCGACCGAGCGCGGGACCTGCTCCAGGGAACTTACGGCGTGACGCACGCGACGTTGCAGGTCGAGCCCGATGACCATCAGGGTTGCGACGAACTGCACTGGTGAACGACGAACAATTCACCGAGCGACGCGGTGGTGATCCAGAACGGCGTGATGCTGGTGGCCCTCCTCACCGGCGGGGCTGACGTGGATCGCTGCCTCGGCGAGGTGCGGAATGTCGTGCAGCAGCCGGTGGTGGGCGTCGATGGCAACGGCGTGAGCTTCGGCAAGTGAGCAACCTGCGTCGCAGCTGATCCCAGCATCGGCGAACAACCTGTGACCGATCCACCGAAGACGGACCGATTCGACCGCTCGAACGCCTGGTGTGGCCGTCAGCACGTGCTCCACTTCCGCCACGAGTGGCGGGTCCACGCTGTCCATGAGCCTGCGGTAGATGTCGCGAGCCGCCGACTTGAGCACGAAAAGGATTGCGACAGCGATGAGCAAGCCGACGATGGGATCGGCGAGCGGGAAGCCGAGGGCCACGCCCACCGCGCCGAAAAGTACGGCCAGAGACGTCAGGCCATCAGTGCGCGCATGGTGACCATCGGCCACGAGCGCTGCTGAACCGATGCGGCGGCCGACGCGGATGCGGTACGACGCCACGAGCTCGTTGCCCGCGAAGCCGACGATCGAGGCTGCGATGACCCAGCCCACGTTGCTGATGTCGCTGGGGTCCAGCAACCGTCGGACCGATTCCCATACGGCCACGGCCGCCGACACCGCGATCATCGCGACGATGAAGACGCCGGCAAGGTCCTCCGCACGGCCGTACCCGTAGGGATACCGCGCGTTGGCAGGACGCCGGGCAAGCCAGAACGCAAAGCCCAAAGGCACCGCCGTGAGCGCGTCGGAGAGGTTGTGCACCGTGTCAGCGAGGAGGGCAACCGACCCGCTGATCGCGACCACGACGCTCTGGATGACAGCGGTCAACATGAGCGCGGCGAAGGACACCTTCAGCGCGTGAACGCCCTCGCCCGTCGGCGCCATCGCTGCCTGCGCATGGTCAGGGTGATGGAGCCACAAGAGCTTCCCGACCTTCGTCCACCACCCGTCGCGATCGTGGTCGTGTCTGTGTTCAGCTTCGGTCTGGCGGGTGGTCGCAGGGTCACTCACCGCGGGTTGCCTTCACTCGCCGCTGTTCCGTCGCATCGTCGTGATCCGGCAGGCCCTGATGCACATGGCCCGCATGGAACAACGCTTGCTCGACCAGGCGTCGAACATGAACGTTCTCGGCGGCATAGAACACATGATTGCCATCGCGTCGCGTCCTGACGAGACGGCCCAAGCGCAATTTGGCAAGGTGCTGTGAAACGTTCGCGGGCTGCACACCCACATGGGCCGCGAGATCGCCGACAGAGTGCTCGCCATGGACCAATGCCCACAGGATCTGGAGCCGTGTCTCGTCCGCCAACAGCTTCAAGGTGGCGACTGCCACAGACAGGCGTTCAGGTTCAACTAACTGCGTAGTCATGCACATAGTTATACAAGAGGTTACGGCGGCGGGCGAGGGTCCGCGCCTTGTCCGTCACCGAAAGCAGCGCCTTCTTGGACGGGTAGGTGTGGACCGCCTTCTTGCCGTCCCGACCTCGCCAGGTCCGACGCTGGATGCGCCAGCCTAGGAAGTCGAACCCCTCGTCGCTGTCACCGAAGTCACTGTGGACGAGGTGTTGCACTGATCCGTTTGAACCTGCCACGGTTGTCGCGCGCCGTCGACCCGTGACATACCCAGAACTCGGGTGGTTCCGTGAGAAGCGCCCCAACCTCTGAGATCCCCGGATAGCCCAGGGCGTGAGTTGGCTGCTCGACTGCCACCACACTGGGTGAAGGTCATCGTCGCAGGCAGAGGCGGACCCTCCGCTCCTGGTATCCCGGCAAACTACCTCGACCTGTTCGTCTCCGTAGCGCGTTCGCCACAGTT
>WHTG01000190.1 GCA_009377835.1 Nitriliruptorales bacterium | reverse complement strand
CGCGATGTATGTCGGCGTGGCCATTCAGGAGCGGCCGGGCCAGACCGAGGTCGCCAACAAGGACCATCGCGAGTTTCTCGACGTCTTGCGCAACGGCAACGCCCGTCACGCGGGAGAACTGTCGCGGCGTCATCTCGACCTCACCCTTCAGACGCTCGAGGAGTCGCGGCACGTCCTGGAGGACTGATCGGCGGGGTCGCTACCACCCCACGGTGGCGCAGCGACTCAGCCGCCGAACTCCCGGACGTCGACCACGCCACCGCCGCGGCGGTCGCTTTCCACCACCGCCTCCAGTACGGCGACGGCGTGCAACGCCTCGGGGGCACCCGTCTCGGGGCGTCCACCCTCGCGGATCACCCGGCCGAACTCGGCCAACTCGTCGGCGATGGTGTCCAGCGGCTCGGTTTCCACCAACGTGCGCGACGAGGCTTCTTTGTCCTGCACATACAGATGCTCGCCGTCGTCATCGCTCCAGGCGATTCCCGACGTCCCCATCACGGTGATGGTGTGTGTCCTGGGCAGCACGATGGACGTGCCGAGGTAACCCAGCGGCCCGCGCGCGAACTCCAGGGCCACGACGGTGATGTCGTCGAGCCGCCCGGCACCCCACAGTTGCTTGGAGAACACGGCGACCCGCTCGATCGGTCCGGCGAGGTAGCGGTAGGTGTCCACGAGATGGATTGCAAGCGCCGTCATGCCGCCCACCGGAGATTCACTCGGGTCGGAACGCCATCCCGGGCGGGGAACCTGGTCTTTGGGCACGGTCACACTGCCCTGCAGCAGATGCACCATGCCAAGTTCTCCGGCGTCGATCATCTGCCTGATCCGTCGATTGGCCGGCTGGCGGCGCCGGTTGTGGCCGACCTGGAGCACGATACCGCCGTCGAGGGCCGCCTGGTGGGCGCGGACCCCTTCCGCAACGGTGAGGGTGAGGGGCTTCTCGACAAAAACGTGCTTGCCGCACTGTGCGGCACGCTCGATCAGCTCGGCGTGCGTCGAGTGCGGCGTCGCCAGCATGACCGCCTCGACGTCGGCATCGGCGAGCAGCTCGTCGAAGGATGCGGCCGCGCGGATCCCGAGTTCTTCGGCAAAGGCGTCCCGTGTCTGCGGCGTTCTGGCATAGCAACTGACGACGGTCAGCGCCTTGCCGTCGGCCGCGCCCTGGCACAACCGGTGTCCCCACCAGCCAAGGCCGACGACACCAACACGGACGGGCTCGGCCATTGGACACGCCTTTCACTCATTTCGATGAGCCACTAGTATTTCATATATTGCAACATCCATCACTGGCAACTGGGGGCGTTGGGCGCACGCGGTCCGCGCGGGACGCTGAACCACGTCACCGAGGAGGATGTCCGTTGGAACCTCTGCGCTCGTTGATCTTCTCCCCCGGCAATCGCCACGACCTCGTGGCGAAGGCCGTCAAGTCCGGCGCCGACGCAGTGATCGTCGACCTCGAGGATGCTGTACCCGCCGATTCCAAGCCGAAGACGCGCGAGATGCTCGCGGATCTTCCGAGTTCGCAGGTACCGCTGTATGTTCGCACGAACGACCCGACGACCCCCTGGTTCTGGAGGGATGTCGTCGCCGCGGCGCGCGCCAACGTCGCGGGCATCGTGGTGCCCAAGGCGGAAGACGCCGACGTGATGCGCCAGATCGACGGGGCGCTGACGGCCATCGAGGTTGACCGAGGCCTCGAGCCGGGCACGCTCGACGTGATCCCGCTGATGGAGAGCGCGAAGGGTGTATTCGATGCACATGCCGTCCTCAGCAGCGCCGACCGGATCCGGGGGCTGCTGTTCGGCTCCGGGGAGCAAGGCGATCTCGTGGTCGACCTCGGCGTGGAATGGACACCTGACGGCGCGGGGCTGCTGATGGCGCGCTCGCAGGTTGTGCTGGCCGCCCGCGTAGCGCAGGTGCAGCCCCTCGACGCCGTCTTCATGGACTTCCGTAACGACGAGGCGCTGCGCACCGAGTGTGAACTGGCGCGGCGAGTCGGCTACGAGGGCAAGACGGCGATCCACCCCGCGCAGGTCCCGATCATCAACGACGTCTTCACGCCGTCGGACGAAGAGGTCGCGCACCAACAGCACATCGTCGATGCCTTCGAAACCGCTCTGAAGGAGGGTTCGGCATCCATCAACGTCGATGGGAAGATGGTGGATTACGCCGTGGCCAGGGTGGCCCGCAGCGTCCTGGCACGCGCTGAAGCGGCCCGGCGTGCGGCCGCGCGCACCGCGGACGCCTAGCAATCACGACCATGACGGCACAGGGAGACATCGTGACGAGAAGTCGACAGATCAAGGACGGCATTGGTGTCGCCGTAATCGGCTGCGGCACCATCGGCCGGCTGCGCGCACAGAATGTGCACCGGCATCCGTCGGTGGACCACCTCGCGGTGTGCGATCTCGACACGGACAAGGCCGAGTCACTGGCCGTCGATGTCGAAGCGGATGCCTGGTCGGCCGACGCCGTGGAACTGGTGCAGCGGGACGAGATCGACGCCGTCATCGTCGCCACGACGGAGGATGCGCACTTCGAGCCCTCACTCGCCGCGATCCAGGCCGGCAAGGCGGTACTCGTGGAGAAGCCGTTCACGATCGAGCGCGGCGAGGGACAGAAGCTGCTCGCCGCTGCCGAGGAGTACGGCGTCTTCATGTACACCGGATTCACGCAGCGTTTTCGCCGGAAGTTCCTCGGTGTCAAGGAGCACGTCGCCGAGGGCCACCTCGGGGAGATCACCGCCGCGACCTCGAAGATCTACCTCACGCAGGCGGTCGGCCGCGCGGTCATCTCGCGTGCGGGGACGACGACGCCCGCGATCAACACGCTGACGTACAGCATCGACCTGCTGCTGTGGTTTCTGGGCGGCAGCGCCCAGCCGGTCAGCGTGTACGCGCAGGGCAACCGAGGCCGGATCGGTAGCGAGTTCGACGTCGTCGACTCGACGTGGTCGCTCGTGACCTTCGACAACGGTGCCGTCGCACAGCTCGCCACGAGCTGGGAGTTGCCGGCGTTTCATCCGGCGTTCAACTGCTCGATGGAGTTCGAGTTGTTCGGACGTGACGGTGTGATGCGCGTGGACGACCACCACCGCGAGAACCTGCTGGTCTCCCACAAGCCGGTGCCGTCGCCCTACACACCCACCTCGCAGGTGAACGCCGCGATGCTGGGCACGAACATGCCGGGCGACTGGGCCCAGGGCGAGTACGTCGGCCCGATGCGCGACGAGACGCAGGCGTTCATCAACAGCGTCGGGACCGGCAGGCGCGACCCGATTCTGGCGTCGGGACGCGACGGGCTCAACGCCCTCGCGATCGGTCGTGCCATCGACGAGTCCGTCGTCAGCGGTGAGGTCGTGCGGCTCGACGGATCCGGGGGCTGATATGGCAGACGCGATGTTGGCGGGTGTCCGCGTGCTGGAACTCGGGCAGGTGATCGCCGGCAATTACGCCGGGATCATCCTCGCGGACATGGGCGCCGACGTCGTGAAGATCGAGCCGCCGCGTGGCGACGCCGCCCGTAACCCCGCGATCGCCCCGTTGCGTGGGGAGAGCGCGATCCACCTGTTCATGAACCGCGGCAAGCGCAGCGTCGGCCTCGACCTGAAGAACCCAGAGGGCCTCGACCTGTTCCGCCGCCTGGTCGCGCACGCGGACATCGTGATCGACAACTTCCGTCCTGGCGTCATGGCCCGGCTGGGAATCGACCACGACGGCCTTGCGGCCGTCAAGCGGGACATCATCTCGTGCACGATCACCGGGTTCGGCGAGACGGGGCCGTCAAAGGACCGCCCCGCGTTCGACCTCGTGGTCCAGGCGTACAGCGGGCACCTGCACATCACCGGCGACCCCGAAGGACCCCCCGCCCGCGTCGGGGTACCGCTCGCCGACATCGCGGGCGGTCTGTACGCATGCATGGGGATCCTCGGCGCCCTCGTCGGGAAGCTGCTCCACGGCACGGGGCAGCACATCGACGTGGCGATGCTCGACTCGCTGGTGTCGATGCTGTCCTACGACGGACTTCACCACCTCAACAGCGGCACGGACGTCAACCGCCACGGCACCGCGCATGCCTACATGGTCCCGTGGCAGGCGTTTGCGGTAAGCGACGGCTACATCGTGATCGCCGCGCGAGAGGAGAAGTTCTGGCTCCGCCTGTGCGACGCGATCGACCGACCCGATCTCAAGGAGGACATCCGCACGGCGGACAACCTCTCCCGCGTGGCGAACCGGCTGTTCACGGTCGGCGTGCTGGAGGGGGCGTTCCTGACGAAGTCGAAGTCGGAGTGGATGGCCATCCTCGATGACTACGACATCCCCGCGGCACCGGTGAACGACCTGCCGGCTGTCTTCTCCGACCCGCAGGTGCTGGCCCGCGGCCTCGTGCAGACATACGAACACCCGACGCTCGGCGCGATCCGCTACGTCCCCAGCCCGATGCAGTTCTCGGGGTGGCGCATGCCAAATCGGACCGCGCCGATGCTCGGCCAGCACACGCGTGAGGTCCTTGCCGACCAGCTGGGTCTGTCCGACGTGGACGTCGACCACCTCGCCGAGAAGGGTGTTGCGAAGGTGTGGCCGAGCACGGCAGTCGACGTGGCCTCGTGACCGCAGCCGGGTGGAGTCTGCGCAGCCTGCTGTTCGTCCCCGCCGACCGGCCCGAACGCATCCCGAAGGCAGTTGCTGCCGGGCCCGACGCTGTGATCGTCGACCTGGAGGACGCGACCTCGCCGGACAACCTCGAACGCGCACGGACGAACGTCGTCGGGGCGTTGCAGGACGTGACGGGTGTGCGCCGCGTCGTCCGCGTGCACAACGCGAGCGATCCGGCGATGCGCGCGGACCTCGAAGCGGTCGTCGGTCCGGCCGTGGACGGCATCATGCTCGCCAAGGTCGACGGCCCGCAGGACGTCGCCGCGGCGGCAGCGGTCATGGACGAGCTGGAGGCAGCGGCCGGTATCGCGGCGGGAGCGACCGCCCTGCTCCCCCTCGTCGAGAGCTGCCAGGGCTTGCGGCTGACGTACGAGATCACGCGCGCCTCGTCACGCGTGAACGCGATGGTGTTCTCCAGCGGCGAGGAGGGCGACTTCATGGCGGATCTCGGCGGGCGGTGGACGCCGGATGGCGTGGCACTGCACTACCCGCGGAGCCGGTTCCTGTGCGACGTGCGCGCCGCCGCCGACGTGCTGGTGATCGACGGGGTCTCGATGTTCCTCGACGATCCCGGGATCTGGGCGAGCGAGAGCCGCATCGCGAGGGTGATGGGATACGACGGCAAGCTCGCGATCCACCCGAAGCAGATCCCGACGATCCACGACGCATTCACGCCCTCCGAGCGGGAGATCTCGGACGCCGCTGCGATGCTGGCGGCGTTCGACGCGGCGCAGGGCCGGGGCGCGATCCGGCACGAGGGCCGGATGGTCGACCCGGCGAACGCGCGGATCGCCCGGCGCATCCTGGCCCGCGCGGGCGTGAACACACCGGAGCGGCACCGATGACGGAGTTGCTCCCGCAGACGCAGGTGGCGAGCGACGGGATCCGGCGCCTCCTGCAGCCCCGGTCCGTCGCCATCGTGGGTCTGTCGACCGACCCGTCGAAGCATGGCGGACGCGTGCTGCGCCACCTCCGCGCGCTGGGCTACGCCGGCGACATATTCGGCGTGCACCCCAAGGCCGACAGCATGGACGGCGTGGAGGTCGTCCGGTCGGTCTCGGATCTCCCCGTGGCTGTCGACGCGCTGGTCTGCGCAGTACCCGCCGGGGCGCTG
>WHTG01000150.1 GCA_009377835.1 Nitriliruptorales bacterium | reverse complement strand
TTGTCGTCGTTGTCGCCGTTGTCGTCGTCGTCGTCGTCGTCGCCGTTGTCGCCGTTGCCGTTGTCGCCGTTGCCGTTGTCGCCGTTGCCGTTGTCGCCGCCGGGGGGCGTCTGAAGGGTCGTGGGCACGCCGCCACACAGACCCTCGTTGTCGTCCTCGAAGTCCTGGTCGTTGCCACAGCCGTTGTTCCCGTCCTGGTCCTCCTGGTTCACGCCGCCCGGTCCGCCGGCCTTGTCTGCACCGCCGTTGGAACGCTCTGGGCCCTTGCCGTCGTCATCAGGGTCGGACGCCGGCGTGCCCTGCGTCCCCGACCCTCCGGCCTCTTCACATTTGTCCTTTCCCGACGGGTGTGCGGTGTCCCCGCACGTTTCGGCGCCGGCCGTTGGCATGAGCGCGAGAATCAACGCGACGAACGCCAGTACCACAAGGGCGGATCTTCGGGCATGGCAAAGCAGAGTGTTCACGGGCGACCTCCTCGAATTCCGCACTGGGCGGTGTCTGCCGGATAATTGGCCGCCGGGGATGTGATCGACTGTCACCCCGGGTCATCGTCGTGTTGCCCGGTTCGAGAGAAAGAAAACGGTCTGTGAAAAACTACTACTTTATGTAGTCAGACAGTGACAATTCGCTCTGTTACGAGACGTGACAGCACGAGAACTGCGCGTATTATGCAGTAAAAGTGGGATATGTTGCCTTGAGCAACTGAATTATGACGCTGCGTGCCACGGCGCCTTTAGGTCGACATAAGTCACGTCCGTGAACACGCGCGCCATCGCCTCCATGTCAGCATCTTCCGGGCGATCCTGGCTCTCGCCGGCGCGCGCTGCCGCTTCGTCGGTGAAATACACCACCTGGGTGAACCGATCGCCGTGGGTCGCAACGAGCAGGCCGGTCACGTCCGGACGCGTGCGACGGATGCCGTCCTCCATCCCATCCATCATCTCGGCCGCGGCCGCCGCGTCCAGGACCCGCCCCCGCATGACCTGCACGAATCTGGCCGCCGGGTCCGCGCCGCCGAGAAGTTCGATGACGTCCGCCGAGTCGGTGAATTCTGCGGCCTCGATCAGGGGCTCGGTCTGAGCCCACCATTCGCCCTGTTCGGGCCGATCGCTGTTGCGCTGCGCCGCCTCGGGCGACTCGAACCTCACGGCCGCAACGAACGTGCCGTCCTCCGCTACGCCGGCCGTTGTGCCCCGCCAGCCGTGCGCCCCGCCCTTCAGGTTCTGTGTCCAGTCGTCGAAGCGTGCCTGTAACGCCTGCGCGTCCTTGGCTCTGCCCGTGATGAACTGCACGAACATGTGCCGACCTCCCGCCCGTCGGTTCGGGCGCGGCGGCACCCGAGGAGGGCGTCATTTGACTCCTGCGCAACGCGCGTGTCGACCCTTTGTTAGGTGGGGTCGCAGGCGTGTTAGGTGGGGTCGCAGGCGCCGGCGGCGCAGCATCACGACGTGCCCGCGAGCAGCAGGAGCACGCCCGGCGTCCCCCGCCGTCTGTTGCCCGGAGGGTCTGCCGTGCATCGAAATTCGGGGAGGGTCTGCCGTGCATCGAGATTCGGCGATCTCGCTGTCAGCCGCGGGAAGCTCGACGGGATCGTGCCCCCTCCGATGTGGCCGCGCCGAGAAGGACGACCTCCGTCGGCCGGTGGTGATCCATCCCGTCGTAGACGGCGTTCAGCGCCACCGCCAGCGCCAGCGCGCCGCCGCGCCCGAACAGCCGCACGACCCCTTGGGGGTCCTGCCCGTACACGCGGCCCGACTGGTCCAGACGCAGCCAGCGTCCGGTGCGCTGGTGCTCGTAGTGGAAGACCGTCTCACCCGTGTCGGCCGCGACGCTGCGCCGTGGACAGCGCCACGCCAGCCGGTCCGCCGCGACCGGAAGGATCAACCGCAACGGACCTGCCGAGTGGCCCGTCGCGTGCTCGTCGGTCATGGCGTTCCCCTTCGTGTGTGCCGAACAGGATGTGTGCCGGGGCCGCCTGGCGGTGAGAAATTTGTCGCGGCTGTGGAGAGGCGCACACTGATCGGGATGCTCGGCCACACGACAATCCGCTTCTACGGTGACCTCGCCGAGGTCGCGTGGGACGCCGACCGCGACGGCCTGGCACGGGTCCCCGTGGACCGGCCGCGGTCGGTGAAGGACGCGATCGAGTCGTGCGGGGTGCCGCACACGGAGGTCGACCTGGTGCTGGTCAACGGCACCAGCGTCGACTTCGGTCATGCGGTCACAGCCGGCGACCGGGTCGCGGTGTACCCGTTGTTCGTCAACCTCGACGTCCCTTCGATGGTGCGTCCCGACCCACTCGACGAGGAGCGGTTCGTTCTGGACGTGCATCTCGGGCGGCTTGCGGGCCGTCTGCGGCTGCTCGGGTTCGACGCGTCCTACCGCAACGACGCGGACGACGCCGACCTGGCGGCGGAATCGGTCCACGACCGGCGGTGGCTGCTGACGCGCGACCGCGGCCTGCTGATGCGCGCGTCCGTGGTGCACGGGTATCTGATCCGCTCGGACGACCCGCCGCTGCAGGTCGCGGAGGTGATGCGTCGTTTCGAGCTGTACGGCAAGGTCGAGCCGCTCACCCGCTGCGCGAACTGCAACGGGCTCCTGGCACCGGTGCCGAAGGCCCGGATCGACCACCTGCTCCAGCCCGGGACCCGCCGCGACCACGACGTGTTCGTCCAGTGCGGGTCGTGCGGCCAGCTGTACTGGGAGGGGTCTCACTCCGGGGAGCTGCAAGCGTTCGTCCGGCACGTCCGCAGCGGGCGTGACTGACACGATTGGGCCACTGTCCGCTGGAGGCGCAGAACGCGAACCGTTGAGCCGTCGCCACTGCGGCCATGTCCGGATGGTCAGGTACGCGGGGTGTTGATGCCGTCTTGGGTAGGCATCCGTCACCCGGCATTGACATGTCGGGTGCGCAGTCATGAACCCAACCCGCACAGGAGGCTTTTCCAATGCGGACGTTGTTTGTCAGCCTGGCCGCAGCGCTGTCTGCACTCGCGCTGGGCGCCGCCGCCATAGCGGCGCAGGGCGGCCCGGACCTCGAGGACGTCGCTGCCACGGCGGTCGTCGATGACTCCCAGGAGGCAACCGAGAAGGGCGACGCAGAAGCCGAGGACGCCGAAGCGGCGGAGGAGGGCGACGTCGAGTCGGACGAGTCAGACGACGCCGTTTCCGACGACGGCGATTCCGAGCCGCGCGTCGCGAAGTCCACGGCTGACGAAACCGATTCGGAGATAGGTGTCGCGGCGAACGAGGACGCGTTCGGCCAGGTTCGAGCCGCCGAGGTGCACGCGGCGCGAGATGCCGGCGAAACCCCGCCCCCTGCGTGGCAGGACGAAGCCCATCCCACCGGTGGGCCGGAGGGCGAGCAGGCGAGCGCCGCCGAGCCCCGCCCGGCGACCACCGACGACGAGACGGCGTCTGACGGTTCAGACGAATCCGCCGAGGCCGGCACCTCCGGCTCCAATGCGGACGAGCACAGGGCGGACGCCGAACGACGTGGTGGCAACGGCGACTGACCCTGGTTGCTGACGTCGAACGCCCCCGCCGGCCGGCGGGGGCGTTCTGTTCCGCCGCACGCTCCCCCCGCTGACCCCCCGCCCCGGGGTGGTTGATAACTCGCTGCGTGGCCGGGGCGGTTGACAACCGGCTGGCATATCGAGCCGGATGTCAACCACCCCGGTGACGGTGGCCGTAACCGGCTGTCGCATGGCTCGTTGACTAGCTGGGTCGTTGCGCTCCTCGCGACCGGGATGCCGGCGTCGTTCGCGGCACCGAAGGACGGCCGCGGAGGGGGCAAGGGCAGGCACGGCGGCGGCGGCGGGGCCGGCCCCTGGACAGTCTCCTCTGCGCCGGTGGACTACATCGCGCAGAAGGGCTCGCTGTCGCAGCCGGAGTACCCCGAGACCGTCACCGAGGAGGTGCGGCTGGCCGCGTTCGACGGCGCCGATCTGTATCTGCGACGTGAACACCGGTCCCGCGGTCGAGGCCTTCCTCAACGGTGAGGAACCGCTGAAAGTGCGGTCGGTGTCCGACCCGCAGACGTGGGGCACGAAGGTCTTCACGGCCGACGCGTGGCGCAAGCCGGCGGTGCGCCAGGTCTGTACGCGCGTGACGGGTCGCTGGGCCTCACGCCGCCGGACGGGGACGGCAGCGCGACCATGACGTCCGGCTCGGCGGTTGTGGCCCACACCACGGCGGTAGTGAACTTCACGTCAGAGCCCGTCGCCGAGGACACTGTGCTCCTCGGCCTGCCCCGTCTGCAGCTCAACGCGTCACAGACGAACAGCCAGATCGCTCACCTCATCGTGACCCTGTACCGGCAGGACGCCGACGGCAACCGTGAGCCGGTCAACTTCTGCGCCATCCAGCCGCAGCTTCGCTACGGCGTCCATGACGTGGCGCCCGTCGTGCCGGGCGCGGAGATGGCGCTGCCGATGTCGTGCTTCACGACGGCGAGCTGGATCCCGGCCGGCCAGTCACTGGTGATGGAGATCTCCAGCGCCAGCCGACACCACGCGATCTTCAACCACGAGGCACAGCTGACGATCCACACCGGTCCGGAGAAGAGCGCGTACTCGCTGCCGGTCGTTCCGGACGCGACGCTGCACGACGACGTTCCGCTGCGAGAGGGGTAGCTGCGCCGGTGGGCGGCCACGATTGTGATGAACTGTGCCGCTCACCGACTGAACCAAGGGGGACCATGGCGGCGGCAACCAATGACGCAGGCGGCCGACCGGGGCAGCGCTTCCCGCGGCTCGTTGTGATCGTGGTCGGGGCAATCTTCATCGCGTTCGGCGTCTGGGCCCTGGCCGCCCCCCGCACGTTCTACGACACGGTCGCGGTGTTCGAGCCGTACAACCAGCACTTCATCCATGACATCGGCGCGTTCCAGATGGGGCTTGGAGGCGTACTGCTGCTCGCGGCGTTCTTCGGCGACGCCCTCTTCGTCGCACTGGCAGGCGTCGCCGTCGGGGCCACGGCCCATCTCCTGGCCCACATCGTGGACCGCGATCTGGGCGGCACGCCGGCCAGCGACATCCCGTTCCTCACGATCATCGCCCTGGCGCTGATCGCCGGCGCCCTCACCCGGGCACCGTTCCGCCGCAGCGCCCGCGCGGATGCGCCCGGCGCCTGAGTGCACCGGGCACGCCGCGGCCCGTCGGTCAGTCGCAAGGCTGCGCCGACCCTTCCTCACCGGGTGGCGTGCCGTGCAGGGTGACGACGCTCGGTCCGGCGGGGGAGATCCCGGTGCCCACGTCGTTCATCTGCCCCTTGTGCACGTGGGCATGGAACTGGTGGCATCCACCGCCGGACGTCTGTGACGTCTGACCCGCCCCGACCGCCTGCTCCCGCCCGTCTGGCAGCTCCAGCCAGTGGTCGTTCCGCCTGTATCGCCTGAAGACCTAGGCCTCGCCGCTACCTTGGCGGCAATGAAGCCGCTCGCCTGCGTCCGCCACCAGCTGACCGCCCCGCTGGGTGTCATCGGCGATGTGCTCGACGGCGCCGGCGTGCCGTGGCGCTACGTCGACGCGTGGCGGGGTGACGCCGTCCCGGCCGTGGACGACGTCAGCGGGCTGATCGTGCTCGGCGGCGAGATGAACGCCGACGCGGTCGACGGGCACCCGTGGCTGGCGGACGTCCGCGGCTTGCTGCGCGACGCCGTTGCGCAGGACGTGCCGGTGCTGGGCGTGTGCCTGGGAGCGCAGCTGCTGGCGCGGGCGCTGGACGCTGCCGTGCTGCCCGGCGCGGTCCGCGAGATCGGGTTCCGCAAGGTCGATGTTCTCCCCTCCGGCGACCACGATCCACTGCTGCGGCACTTCGCCCCCTCGTCGCTGGTCTTCCAGTTCCACGAGGACACGTGCGAACCGCCCGACGGGGCGGAGCTGCTGGCGACCAACGACGACTGTGCCGTGCAGGCGTTTCGCGCGGGCGAACGTGCCTACGGAGTCCAGTTCCACTTCGAGGTGACCACCGCCGAGATTCGCGCGTGGTGCGACGAGACACCTGCGGACGTGCTGCGCGACGTGTGGGGGACGACGAAGGACGCGCTGCTCGCCGAGGCGGCCTTGCATCTTCAGACGCAGCAGCGCCTGGGCCGAGAGCTGACCGCGGGTTTCGTGGGGCTGCTCAGATGACAGGCCGTGCCTGGCCGAGGTAGCGGGCGATCCACTCACTGACGGCGGCGGCGTCGGTCTGATCGGAGAACGTGGTGCGGGCGGCGGCGACCAGGTCGTGGGGGATGCGATCCAGGCGTGTTTCGAGCACCGCGGCCGCGTACTCGGTGGTGTACTCGGGGTGTCCCTGGATCCCGAGGAGGCGGTCACCGACCTCGAACATCGCAACGTCGCAGTGCTCGGTGCGGGCCACGACGGTCGCGTTGTCGGGCACCGCGAGCACCTGATCCTGGTGGCTCATCACCAGCCGCAGGTGGTCGGCCGGCGGCTGCATCCACGGCCGCGGCTCCACGACGTCCGCGGCGTGGACGCCGACACCCCAGCCGCGCTCGGACCGGGCGCTGGAGCCGCCCAGCGCGTGCGCTATCGCCTGGTGACCGAAGCACACGCCCACCAGCCGCTGGTCGCCCGCGTGGACCTCTCGGATGAAGCCGAGCAGATCGCCGATCCACGGCTCGTCGTCGAACACGGAATAGGACGAGCCGGTGATCAGCCAGGCGGGGTGCCGCGCCGGGTCGGGGAGCTCGCCGGCCACGACGTCGTAGGTGACGAGCTCGAGCGGGGGTGTGGCGCCGGCCAGCAGCCCACGGAACATGTCCGAGTAGTCACCGGCGATGTCGCGGAGCTGGTCGGGGACGTGGTCGCATTCCAGCACGCCCACCGAGATCCGCGGATCGTCGGTGCTCATGTGTCCGCGATGAAGACGGTCTTGTACTCGCTGTAGTGGTCCAGCGCGACCATCCCCTGCTCACGTCCGAGCCCGCTCTGCTTCATCCCGCCGAACGGCGCCTCGATGTGGACGCTGCTGCTGGAGTTCACCGAGAGCATCCCGGTCTCGACGGCGCGCGCGACGCGCAGCGCGCGCCCGACGTCGCGCGTCCACAGCGAGCCGGACAACCCGTAGATGCTGTCGTTGGCCAACTCGATCGCCTCGTCCTCGCTGTCGAACGCCTGGATGCCCACGACCGGACCGAAGACCTCTTCGCGCATCAGCCGCATGTCCGACCGGACGTCTGTGAACACAACCGGCATGAGGTAGTTGCCGTCTTCCAGGTCGCCGTCGGGCCGTTGCCCGCCTGTGAGCAGCGTCGCGCCCTCGCTCCTGCCGAGGTCGACGTAGCCCTCGACGGTGTTCCGCTGGTCGGGGCTGATGAGCGGGCCGAACTCGGTCGTGTCGTCGTCGGTGCGTCCCAGCCGCAGCTTCTGCGCCCGCTTGGTGAACCGATCGACGAACTCGTCGTGGATCGACCGTTCGACCAGGATCCGGCTGCGCGCGCAGCAGTCCTGTCCGGCGTTGTCGTACACGGCGAAGACCGACGACTCGACACATGCGTCCACGTCTGCGTCGGCAAACACGATGCCGGCCGACTTGCCGCCCAGTTCCAGCGACACGCGGGTGATGTCCTTGGCGGCAGCCTGCATGACGCGGGTGCCGACCTGGGTCGAGCCGGTGAAGGAGATCTTGCGCACGAGCGGGTGGCGGACCAGCGCGTCGCCGGCGGTGGAGCCGCTGCCGGGAAGAATGTTGAGCACGCCTGGCGGCACCCCGGCCTCGGTCGCGAGGTCGGCGAGCGCCAGCGCCGTCAGGGGCGTCAGTTCCGCCGGCTTGACGACCACGCTGTTGCCCATCGCCAGGGCCGGCGCCACCTTCCAGGACAGGATCAGCAGCGGGAAGTTCCACGGGACGATCGCCCCGCACACACCGAGTGGTTCGCGGAAGGTCAGCAGCGTCCCGTCGGGGCGGCCGGGGATGGTCTGGCCGTGCACCTTGTCCGCCGCGCCCGCGTAGAACGCGAACGTGGTTGCGACGCCATCGATCTCACCGCGCGCCGCGGTGATCGGCTTGCCGGCGTTGCGCGACTCCAGCACGGCGAGGCGGTCTCGGTTGTCCCGGATCAGCCGTGCGACGTTGCCGAGCACGTCGCCGCGACGCCGTGCGCTCGCTCGGCGCCAGTCGCCCGCGGTGAAAGCGTCGTGCGCCGCTCGCACAGCGCGGTCGACGTCGTCGGGCGTCGCGCGGGCGGCGCGGGCGATCACCTGGT
>WHTG01000189.1 GCA_009377835.1 Nitriliruptorales bacterium | reverse complement strand
GTCTTCGCCGTGGACGTCTTCGCCGTGGACGTCTTCGCCGTGGACGTCTTGGCGGTGGACGTCTTCTTCACCGCCCTGTTCGTCCCGGCCGCGGTCGATTTCTTCGCCGTGGTCTTCGTTGCGGAAGTCCTCTTCGAGGGCGACTTCGACACCTTCTTCGCCACCGCTGCCGACTTGGTGGGGGCTGTCTTGCCGCCGGTGCCCGACGCCGAACCGACACCGGCAGCGGGCGCCGCCGACGCCTTGCGTGCCGCCGCGGCCGCGCGCTTGTCAGCCGCGGACTTGCGCGGTGTCTCCTTCGCCGCCGTCGCCGTCGCCGTCGTCGTGGGCCTCGGACCGGCCGGCGCCGTTCGGCCGCTGTCACGCGGCCCGCGGCCGAGTCGGTTGACGGTGCGTTCTACCTCGCTACGGACAATCGACGCGATCGCTTTGCGATTGCTCTCCGATCGCTTCAGCAGATCATCCACCGTGCGCTCGACCTGGTCAGCGGCGACCTCACCCTGCTTCACCAGCCCACGCACGATGCGCTCGGCCCCCTTCTTCGTGACCTCGGTCAACCCGGTAGCAGTGTCGAGGTACTTCTTCCAAGCGTTGTCCACGGCCGTCCTCCTGGACCTGCGGTTGTGGCAGCAGCGAGCATAGACGCGGCACGACGTCTGCCCGTGCAGGCGACAGCGGCCCGTACGCTGGCGCGATGGTCATCCCGCTGCGCGACCGCCTCCCCACCCGCCGTACCCCCTGGGTGAACCGCCTGCTCGTCCTGGCCAACGTCGCCGTGTTCGTCTTCTTGCAGCCGTGGGCCGTACCGGACGCGTGCACGCAGCAGGCGTTCTTCCTGGAGCACGCCGCCATACCGGCAGAACTCACACAGGGCGAGCCGCTCGACGCCCGTGAGATCGCCCTGACCACCCCGGCGGGGTGCGCACTGTCGCCGATCGAGGGCAAGCCAGTCTACCGGTCGATCATCACGGCGATGTTCCTGCACGCCGGCTGGGCCCACCTGCTGTTCAACATGCTGTTTCTGTGGATCTTCGGCGACAACGTCGAGGACCGCTTCGGACATCTGCGATATCTCGGGTTTTACCTGCTGGTCGGCGCGATCGCGACAGTCGTCTTCGTACTGCCGTCACCCAGCAGCCCCGCGACGCTGGTGGGGGCGTCGGGCGCCATCGCGGGTGTGCTCGGTGCCTATCTGCTGCTGTACCCGCGGTCGAGAATCACCGTGATCGTCCTCCCGCTGTGGTTCCTGCCCTTCACGCTACCCGCCCTGCTGGTCCTGGGATTGTGGTTCTTCCTCCAGCTCGCCGAGACGCGCATCGACCCGATGTCCGGCGGCGGGGTGGCCTACCTGGCGCACGTCGCCGGATTCGTTGCCGGCTTCTTGATCACCAGATGGTTGGGCCACCGCAAACCGCAACCGCGGTTGCCGCCCGTGCGCCGCTAGGCCTCCAGGCGCTCCAGGACCCTGTCGAGAGCCGTACGGTAGTCGCTGCGATCAGCCAGCGCGCACGCCAGCTTGTAGTGCTTGGCCGCATCAGGGAGCCGCCCCTGACGCTCGTAGCAACGACCGACCCCGAAGTGGGCGTAGTCGTCGGACGGGTTGATCTCGACCGCCCGCTGGAACTGACGTCGAGCCTGTTCGACCCGAGACGACGCGAAATACGCGCGCCCCAGCGCCTCGTGCAGCGACGCCTTCGTCGGCTCCCGCTCGATTGCCAGCTCCAGCACCTCGGCAGCGCCGCTGAAGTTGCCGCCGTCGAGGCGTTGACACCCCTGGGCGTACAAGGTGTAGACGATGTCGTCGTTGTCGTACGTCATGCTCACCTCTCCCGGCCACTGTCCCCCCACAGTACGATCCGCGAACGCCCGACGACGGAGGGATCGACCGCGCCCGTGGTGGACGCCGCGCCATTCCGAGCACTGCGCTACGACACTGCGATTGCGGGTGATCCGGCCACAACGTCGGCGCCGGCCTACGACGATCTGGGCAGGTTCCAGTACGCCCAGCACCGCACAGCCAGTCCGTACACCGTCCTCGAGTTGCTGGCCGGCGCCGGTGACGACCAGAGCGGTGGCTACGAAAGCGCCGGTGCCGCGTACCGTCGATGGCTCCGTACGGGCGTCCTGGTCGAACACTCGCACCCTGCCTTCTACCTGTACGAGATCCACGAGCTGCGCCGTGCCGTGCCGGCTGTGTTGCGTGGTGTGCTCGCCGCCGTCGCGGTGACGGGCGACACCCTGTTGCCGCACGAACGGGTGGAGTCACATCGGATCGAGAACCGGCTCCGCCGGTTGGCAGCGGTTCCTGCAGACCTCGCGCCGGTGTTCGCGGTACACACGGCGGCAGGACGAGACTTCCGTGACGTGGTCGACGCGGCGCCGCACACGCCGCCGCTGATCGCCTTCACCGACGAGGTCGGCGCGGACCATCGCATCTGGCCTGTGACGGAGTCGGACGCGCACCACACGCTCGCCATGGGGCTTCGCGGTGTACGAGCAGTGATCGCCGACGGCCACCACCGTTTCGCGGCGGCGGTCGAACTGCAGCGACTGCAACCGCAGCAGCGGCGCACGTTGACGTATCTCGTCGACGCGACCGCGTATGGCCCGCAGCTCCTGCCGGTCCACCGTGTCGCCACCCGGGTGCCCCGGGACCTGGCACGCAGGCTGCGCGAGGTGTCGACGGTGACCCCCGTGCCGATCGAGGCCCTCGAGGATGCTCTTGCCGCCGTGCATGGGCCCGCCCTCGGGTGGCGGACGGCGGGAGACGAGGGATGGCTGCTGATCGCGCATGACGCGGAGCTGGTTCGCCGCATGCCCCGCGAACGCAGCACCGCGTGGCGACGGTTGGACACCGCGGTGTTCGAGTACCTGGTCCGTCCGGTCCTGGGGGACGCCGAGATCACATACCGCGCAGGCGACGGTGCATCACAGGGCGCCCTCCGCCCGGGCTCCGCGTTGTTCCTCGTCCGCCCACCACCCCTTGAAACCGTCTATTCCTGCGCGCTGGAGGGCGAGGCGATGCCGGCGAAATCCACCTGGTTCCGCCCCAAGCCGCGGGCGGGTGTGGTCATGCGCTCCTTAGACTCTGGCACATGACGTCCAGTGCCCGAAGCCGCGATGACCGTTGGCTGACGCCGACCCGCCTCCTGACGCTCGTTGCGGTCCTGTTGGCGACGTACTGGGCGCTGGTGATCGTGCGGGCGCTGCGTGGTGTGCTCGTGATGCTGCTGGTGTCGTTGTTCCTGTCATTCGCCATGGAGCCGGCGGTGCAGTTCTTGAGCAGGAAAGGCATGCGCCGTGGTCTTGCCACCGGCGCCGTGTTCGTCTTCGCCATTCTGCTCGTCGCCGCCATCGTCGTCGCCATGATCCCGCTGGTCGTGCAGCAGGTCAGCGAGCTTGTCGAGAGCGTGCCGAGTTCGGTCGAGGACCTGAACCGGCTGATCCAGGCACTTCCGTTCGTACCCGGCATCGAAGTGACCACCGAGCTGCGGTCCGAACTCGAGCAGTTGGGCGGCGACCTGGGCGAACGCCTGCGCACCGGGGCTATGGGCGCCGCCGGTGACGTCGTCAGCCTCGGCGCCACCGCACTGGGCGCGATATTCCAGCTCCTGGCCATCGGACTGATCACCTTCTATCTCGTCGCGGACGGTCCGCGGCTGCGGAGAGCGCTCGCTCGTCCGCTGCCGCCGGAGCGCCAGCGGGAGATGCTCGCGATCTGGGAGCTCGCAGTCGCCAAGACCGGTGGCTACATCTACAGCAGGATTCTCCTCGCGGCCGCGTCGGCGCTGGCGCACTTCGTGGTCCTGCTGGTCCTCGACGTGCCGTTCTCGCTCCCGCTGGCGCTGTTCGTCGGCGTCACCAGCGCCTTCGTCCCGGTGGTGGGGACGTACCTGGGCGGTGTGCTGGCGCTGCTGGTCGCGCTGGTGAACGATCCGATCGACGCGCTGTGGCTCGCGATCTTCATTGCCATCTACCAGCAGATCGAGAACTACGTCCTCGCCCCGGCTGTCCAGTCGCGCACGATGGACGTCCACCCGGCGGTGGCGTTCGTGTCCGTGCTGGTGGGTGGCACGCTGCTCGGTGCCCCGGGTGCCCTTCTGGCCCTGCCGGCAACGGCGATCATCCAGGCGGTCCTCTCCACCTACGTCCGGCGCCATGAACTGATTGCGGAACTCGACGAGGTCGCACTGCCCGGCGACCCAGTCGGGCCGGGGGCGGACCGCGCACAGACCCAGGAGGCGCCCACATGACAC
Source organism: Nitriliruptorales bacterium (assembly GCA_009377835.1). Lineage (GTDB taxonomy): Bacteria > Actinomycetota > Nitriliruptoria > Euzebyales > Egibacteraceae > WHTG01. Next base: position 1,514 of record WHTG01000189.1, on the reverse strand, counting down.
CAGCCGAGATTCTCCCCGGAGGGCTCCGTGCCATCGACACGATGACTGCCGGGATGACGAAGGTCACGGCCGGATACCTCATCCAAGCCCCCCGACCGGCCTTGGTCGAGTGCGGGCCCGCGCTGTCGATCGACAACGTCATCACAGGTCTGCGCGAGCTGGGCATGGATCCGGCCGACCTGGCGTACCTCGTGCTGTCGCACATCCACCTGGATCACGCCGGCGGCGCAGGTGATGTCGCGAAGGCGTTCCCGTCCGCGACGGTCGTGGTGAGCGAGGTCGGGGCCCGCCACCTGGTCGAACCCGAGCGACTGAACGCCAGCTCACGACGCGTGTACGGCGACCTCATGGATTCCGTCTACGGCGACTGCACGCCGATCGACGCCGGGCGGGTACGGGGGGTCGCGGACGGCGAGCGCCTCGATCTTGGCGGTGGCCGCGTGCTCGACCTCCTGTACACGCCGGGGCATGCCAAGCACCACATCGCCGCGTACGACGCCGACACAGGAGCGCTCTTCGTCGGCGACAGTGTGGGTGTGAAGCTGCCGGGGATGAAGACGATCCGTCCGGCGACGCCACCGCCGGACTTCGACCTCGTCCTGGCGGAACAGACCCTCAGCCGGTACCGCGACCTTGAGCCGTCCGTCGTCTACCTCGCTCACTACGGGGCGGTGGAGCCACCGATCGAGGCGCTGCAGGAGGCGTCGGAACGCCTCAGGGTGTGGTCTGAGACCGCGGAGGCGGCGTACCACGAGCATGACGAGCTCGACCACGTGACCGAGACACTTGCGCGGCGCTTCGCCGACGAGGTCGTGACTGATCCCGCCGACCCGGAGGCGGAGGAGCGTGTCGCGCTGCTGTCCGGCTTTGCATCCAACGCGGCGGGGCTGCTGCGCTACTTCAAGCTGCGCGACGAAGGCCGCACCGCGACGTGAGGCACCCCGCTACTTCAGCGCCGCCAGCCGCTCCTCGACGTCCCCGAACTCGTCGTCCACCGCCAGGATCGCCTCGAAGTACTCCCGCGCCTGGTCCGGCAGGCCGAGACGTTCGCTGAGGTCCCCCGCCACGTACCACAGGCGGGGGTGCCAGGGCTGCACCTTTTCGGGATCGAGGTCGGCGCGCCTCAAGGTCGCCAGGGCGCCCTCGTGGTCACCCATGTCCGCACGATCACCCGCGAGCACGATCAGGCCCTCCGCGGCACGCGCCGGGTCCACGCCCGCCTGCAACATCTGCTCCACATAGTCGTGCACTTTGTCGTGGCGACCCGCGGCACGCGCACAGTCCGCCAGCAGGTGGTTCTGATCCTGCGCCGCCGACAGCCGCCGGTAGGCCAGCAGCTCGGAATGTGCCTCGGGATACCGTCCCGCGGTGTAGTGCGTGATGCCCAGCGCCTCGCGAAGCGTCGCGCTGCGAGGCGCGACGCTCTTGGCCCAGGTCAGCAGCTCGGTTGCGCGGCCCGTGTCGCCGCCCTCGAGGGCTTCCGCTGCGGCGCCTGCCGCCTTGACGACCTCGTC
>WHTG01000082.1 GCA_009377835.1 Nitriliruptorales bacterium | reverse complement strand
CCGCAACCGCGCCCTCGGACGACTCAACGCACCACAAGAACGAGCCGCCTGAGAAAGAGGTTGCCAAAGGGTGTCTCATCGCCGCTCCACCGTAGCCTCGGCGCCTCAGGTGCCGGGTGACATCGTCGCGACCCCCTCGGCGGTCGGGTCGTCGGACCCGGAGAGCCGACCGATGCGGCGTTCCCGCCGAAGGAGGTCACCCCCACCGGCAGGATCTGGGCGAGCGAGAGGGCGATCACGACCCGCGCCATCCAATCGGGAAAGACACTGGCGGAGGCCGACGAACGCAGCGCCTCGAAGTACAGCAGCCCCTGGCCCACGAAGATCGCGAGGGATCCCACGAACAGCGCCGTGAATGCCCCGTCACTGCCCCGCCACGCGATGACGGCACCGAACATACCGATCGCGATGAACATTGCCGTCTGTACCATTGACTGCACCACGTCACCCAGCGGCAAGGGCAGCGCCAGGACGTCGTCGATCAGGTGCGTGATGTTCAGCGCGGCCACGGCGCCCAGCACGGCAGCGGCCGGCCTGGTCACGCCCGTGACCCAGTCCCCGCCTCCGCGTCGCCGAAGCCCGAGCAGCGCCGGCAGGGTCAGCGCGACGGCCAGCCCCAACCGCGGGAGAGGCGAGGGCCCCGGCACCCAGCGCAGCTCGCCCCTGATCCCGTAGGTCCGGCCATCCTGCGTGAAAGGCACGGTCCACCGGCTGACCAGCGACGGCTTCGCCGGATCGGCCCCCACCACCGGCGGCAGCGCCGGGGACATCCAGTGGATCCGGTGGTCATGCCATGCGTGCGTCGGCGTGTCCGAGACCTGCACCCAGCGGGGCGGCTGGGCCGGCCCCACGTTCGGCGGGGTGTCCGCCACCTCGGCGTAGCGGTCCTTGTTCTCATAGGTCGCGCGGGATGCTCGGTTCTCCTCGACCCCGTCGGGGCCGACCCGCAGGTACGGCTCGTTGTCGTATCCGGGCACGATGACCGCCGTGTCCGACGTGTTCGTGACCGACAGGTACTGGTCTCCCCCCAGGATCTTCCACGTCACGCCGTCGACCTCGGGCGCGTCAAGGATCGTGCTGATGAAGTTCGACGCCTCGACACCCCGGCCGTGTGCCGCGGCGGGAGCGGCCATCGCGACCCACAGCACAGCGGCGAGGGCCGCGACACCGACGACGCGTCGCGGTGTGGATCGCATCGGCTAGAACACGTCGCCGAGCATCATCGTCGGCGTGACACCGAACTGGGAGGCCATCATCTTGGCGTCACGCGCTGACGCGACCCCCGCGTCGCTGCGCAGCGCGGCGGCCATCTCCTCGTCGGTCTGCCACTCCGCCACCGCCATCAGGTAGTAGGGCGCTTCCGTCCCACGGGGCGTGGCCGAAAACCGCGTCACGGTGTAGGCCGTCATACCTGGCCACGACTTCGCGATCGGCAGGTGTGTCGTCCGGTAGTACTCGTCGAACGCCTCGACGTCGTCCGGCTTCGGGTACAGGGCAACGAACCTCGCCATCACGTCTCCTTCCGGTGCCGCCTCATCCGGCGGCCGTTCGGACTGCATCCACGACTGACGCCGTCGCGACCGCGTCTTCCACCGGCAACGGCGCTTCCCGCCCCGAGGCCGCGGCGTCGGCGAACGCTGCCAGCATCCGCGGATAGGGGTCGGCGCGCCACGAGCCGATCTCACGTCCGTCGCGCACCAAGGTCACCTCGTCGTCCGCGCCGGCGTTGAACGCCAGCTGCGTGCCGACGGCGCCGTACGTGCCACTCACCTCGAGCACTTCGTGTGCGGCGCCTTCGAACGACGCGGCGACGGACGCCACCGCCCCCGACGGGAAGGACAGCAGCGCTGCGATGACGCCGTCGGCGCCGGTGCGCCAGCGGCGGGACACCGCCTGGACACCCTCCGGCTCCTCGCGCGCGAGCCAACGCGCCATCGCGATCGCGGGCGTCCCGAGGTCCAGCAGCGCACCCCCGCCGAGCTCAGGACGGGCGCGGAAATTGTCCAGGTCACGCATCCTCTGGCTCAACGCAACCGTCATGAGCCGCACCTGACCGATGTCACCACCGTCGACCAGTTCCAGCAGCGCCTGTGTCCTCGGGTGGAACCGTGCGGGTTGCGACTCCATGACCGTGCAGCCGTTGGCAACGGCGGCCGCGGCGATACGGGCAGCCGAACCAGCGTCGGTGGACAGCGGCCGCTCGCAGATCACGTGCTTGCCGGCCTCAAGTGCGGCCACCGCCCACTCCTCGTGAGCGGCGGGATGCAACGCCACATACACGGCGTCGACGTCGCGGGCGGCCAGTGCCTCGTCGTAGGACCCTCTCGCGCGCCGGACGCCGTGGCGGGCGGCGAAGGACTGCGCACGGCTCAGCGACTGGGACGCGACCACCGCGAGGTCGTGACCCGCCTCGCGCAGTGCGGGTGCGACAGCATCGTCGGCGACCAGACCTGCGCCGAGGATCCCCCAGCGGAGCGCCGTCGGGATTGCAGCCCCGCCTAAGCCGCGGTGTCGCTCAGCGCCCGTCCGCGCGATGGATGGCGCAGCTTGGACAGCGCGCGCGCCTCCAGCTGGCGGATCCGCTCGCGGGTGAGCCCGAAGTAGCGGCCGACGTCGTCGAGCGTGCGCGCCTCGCCGTCGAGCAGCCCGAACCGCAGCTCCAGGATGATCCGCTCACGCTCCGGTAGTCCGGCTACGACGTCGAGCAGCTCCTGGCGTGCCAGGCCCTTCGCGGCCATCTCCAGCGGGTCTTCGGCGTTGCGATCCTCGATGAAGTCCCCCAGTTCGGCGTCGCCGTCCTCGCCCACCGGTGTCTCCAGCGATGTCGGTGTCCTCGCGTATGTCAGGAGTTCCTCGACGGTGGCGACGTCCTCGCCCAGTTCTTCTGACAGCTCTTCGATGGTGGGCTCGCGCCCCAGCGCCTCCGCGAGGTCGCGTTGCATCGACAACGCGCGGCGGACGCGCTCCATCATGTGGACAGGCAGGCGGATGGTGCGGCCCTTGTCGGCGACGCCGCGACCGACCGCCTGACGGATCCACCACGTGGCATAGGTCGAGAACTTGTACCCGCGCCGGTAGTCGAACTTCTCGACCGCACGCAGCAGGCCCAGATTTCCCTCCTGGATCAGGTCCAGCAGCGGCAGGCCCTGCCCCTGATAGCGCTTCGCGACCGATACCACAAGGCGCAGGTTCGCCTGGACCAGGCGCTCCTTGGCGCGCTTACCGTCCCGGTCGACCAGGTTCAACTGGCGCTTGCGCCCCGCCGCGATCCGCTTGCGTTCCGCGATCAGGCGCTCGGCCTCCAGCCCCGCCTCGTAGCGTTTCGCGAGGTCGACCTCCTCTTCGGCGGTCAACAGCGCGGTGCGGGCCATTTCCCGCAGGTACAGCTGCACGTGATCGTGCAGCGGCATCTCCTCGACAACCGGTGGCACGGGGGACTGGCCTTTCACGTTGCTGGACCGCGAGTCGCATGGCAGGGTTTGGCTGCTTGGCGTCAGCGGAGGGTCATTTCAGTTCAGGGCTCAGACATTCGACCTGTGAATACAAGGGTACGACGAACCTACCCACCGCTGTAAAGCGATTTGTTGCCCGTCAGCAACTGTATCGGTCCAGCGGTGTCATGACATGCAGGCTCGGGTAGGGATGCCCAGAATCCTGCAACGCGCCAAAAATGCACAAGCGTGAGGATCGGTATGGCAACCCAGGCTGAACAGGCTGTCCCCGGCACCCCGCGGTCCGTAGGCCCGGTCAACCTGGGGGTGCGGCCAACGGTGGGTGTTGGTGCCGCGGGAAAGACCGTCGCGGAAGACATTTCCGCGCTGGTCAGGGCCGAGGTCGAGTTGGCCAAGGCAGAGGTGGGCAAGGGCGTCAAGGCGAAGGCCACCGGGGCAGGCGCCTTCGGTGCAGCGGCGATTCTGGGATGGCTGGGACTGCAAGGCCTGCTGATCACGATCGGATTCGCCCTCGCGCTGGTCATGCCGGGGTGGGCCGCGGCGCTGGTGGTCACAGCCGTCCTGCTGATCGCCGCCGGCATCGCCGCCGCTGTGGGAAGGTCGAAGATGCAGACCCCCGTGTCGCTGGAGACGACGAAGGCCAATGTCGAGGAGGACGTGGAGTGGACCAAGTCACACCTGAAGCGATGAGTGGCACGCAACCCTCGGGCTGGTCCCTCAGCGGCGCCGAGGGAAAGCCCGACGACAACGGGCTGTCCCCCCACCTTGCCGCGGTGCAGGCGGCACGGGAGAAGCTGGGGCGAGACCTGGACACGCTGAACTCGGAGGTGCGCGCGCAAATGGGTCAGACGGCAGAGAAGACGGTCTGGAAAATCGCCGCGACCGGAGCGGGCGTCGTCGCCGGCCTCATTGCCCGCAAGTCACTCATGGCCGCCTGGCGCGCGGCGCGGAAGACAAACCCTCCCACGAACCCGGCGGCGCGTGACACCGCGTGGGGCGAGGCGCTCGCCTGGACACTCGCCACCAGCATCGGTGTCGGTATCGCGAGGCTGGTGGCAACCCGCGGTGTCGCCGGCGCCTGGGAGAAGGCGACAGGGAACCTGCCGCCTGGCCTGAAGGATGTGTCCGCCTAGCCAGGCTCTTCGTCGAGCAGAGCCAGCGCCCATGCCGCGCCGCGCTGGATCAGCGGTGCGAACAGATCGCCGGCGCTGACGCCGCCCGTCCAGCCTGGCGGATCACCAAGCAGCCGCAGCGGCCCCGCGGGTGTCCTGGGCGGCTCCGGCGGATGCGCCAGCAGGTCGTCCACGGGCTTCGGCGCGTGCACCCACCAGCGCGCGTCGAGGGCAGCGATGTCGCGGCCCGGTTCCTCCTGCGGCGTCGCAACCGCCCGGACCGCTGCGCTCTCTGCCAGGAGCCGTTCCCGCCCGCGACCACGGATGCGCAGCAGGACGAACGGGTCGGCGTCGATCTCGCCGGCCAGCGCCTGCCACACGGCGGCCGCATGGACGCACGGGACCAGGGCGTCGCCGCAGCGGCACGTCACATCGACTTCGTCCGCGCGTGGCAGCAGCGACAGCCCCTGCGCCTCCAGTTGCACGTCCAGACCGTCCGGCACCTGGCCGGCCAGCAGCCGGGCGCGATGGCGCACCTGGGACGCGAGCGCCTCGACCACCCGCTCCCACTGTTCGTCTGGCAACGCCGGAACGCCGACCTCGACGGCCAGCGGCGTGGCGGAGAAGCCCTGAACGCTGCCGGTGACGATGCCGCGGCCGACCTGCACGCCACTCACGCGCCCGGATCTGACCAGGTTGTGTCCCTGCGCGAAGCGGCGGGCGATCTGCGGGTTGGCGTCGTCGAACACCTCCATCCAACGCTGCGCCCACCGGCTGGTCACCGCCCGACCCCTGCGTCGACGAGGTCGCCGGCATCCTCGTCGAGTTCGGCGATTTCCGCATCGGCCGACAGCGACAGAAGGTCGCGCAGCTCGGAGTCCCCGAGCTCGGTGACCCACGACTCTCCGGCGCCTACAATCGTCGCCGCCAGCGCGCGCTTGGAACCGAGCAGGTCGTCGATCCGCTCCTCCAGCGTCCCGGCCGTGACCAGCTTGTGGACCTCAACCGTGCGGCGCTGGCCGATCCGGTGCGCACGGTCGGTCGCCTGATCCTCGACGGCGGGGTTCCACCAGCGGTCGTAGTGGATCACCTGCGTCGCGGCCGTGAGGTTCACGCCGGTCCCGCCCGCACGCAGGCTGATGACGAGCACGGGGGGCGGGTCACCCAGCGAGTCGCCCTCCCCCTCGATGCGTGCCTGGAAGCGGCTGACGAGCCTGTCTCGCGCCGGCGCGGTGAGTCCACCGTGCAGGAACGGCACCTCGGTCCCCAGATCGGACTGCAGCTGGTCGACCAGGAGACGTCCCATCGACACGTATTGCGTGAACAGCAGGACCTGTTCCTCACCGGCGACCGCCTCCGCGATGATCTCGCGGGCGGCGGCGAGCTTGCCCGACCGTCCCATCAGCGACGACGAGTCCTCCCGCAGGTAGTGGGCCGGGTGGTTGCAGATCTGCTTCAACTCCGTCAGCAGCGCCAGGACCCGCCCGCGCCGCTCCATCGCGCTGGCCTGCTCCAGGCCGCCCCGGTCCAGCACGCGGTCCAGCGCCGCCTGGTACAGCCGCGCCTGCTCCGGCGTCAGGGGGCAGGTGACGGTGCGCTCGATCTTGGGCGGGAGGTCGGCGATGACGGAAGGATCGGATTTCTCGCGCCGGAGGATGAACGGTGCGACCAGCCGCCGCAGCCGCACCGCGGTCGCGCGGTCGTGATGATGCTCGATGCGCTTGACGAAGCGGCGTGTGAAGTCCGCGCGCCGGCCGAGCAGCCCGGCGTTGGTCACGTCGAACAGTGCCCACAGCTCCGCGAGGCGGTTCTCCAGCGGCGTGCCTGTCAGGGCGACGGTTTGACGGCGTCGCAGCCGGCGCACCGCCTTCGCGCCTGCCGTCTGCGGGTTTTTGATCTGCTGCGCCTCATCCAGCGCCACGATGCTCCACTGCCGGCTGGCCAGCGCATCGACGTCCCGGCGCAGGGTTCCGTAGGTGGTCACCACGACATCCTGCGCCTCGTCCGGATTCTCCGGCCGGTCGACGCCGTGCCACCGGGTGACCCTCAACCCTGGTGCGAAGCGGTGGATCTCCCGCTGCCAGTTCCCGACCACCGACGTGGGACAGATCACCAGCACAGGTTCCGTCTGCGGGCGCAGCAACAGATAGGCGATGAACTGGATCGTCTTTCCCAGACCCATGTCGTCGGCGAGGATCGCGCCCAGTCCCAGGTCGCCCATCCCTTGCAGCCACGCGACCCCGCGGCGCTGGTACGGCCGCAGTCTTCCCACGAACCCTTCCGGATCGTCGGCCGCCGGCGGCCGGTCCGCGGCGGCCCGCACCCGGTCGAGCAGAGAGCCGAGGGCACCGTCGACCACGACCTCGGCGTGCTCTCGCGCCAACGGCGACCCCTCACCGAGGAAATCCCCGACAGTCGCGGACCCCGCCAGCCCCAGCGCCAGTGCCTCGACCAGAGTCACGGATCCCCCGGGGCCGAGCCCGCGCAGGCGTCGGACCTCGTCCGGGTCCAGGCGCACCCACCGCTCACGCCATCGCACCAGTGGGGACCCGGCGTCCAGGATCGAGTCGAGCTCCCAGTCCTCCAGGGGCTCGTCCCCCAGTGAGATCTCCCACTCGTAGCCGGCGGATTCCCCGTGCAGTTGTTCCGCGGTGACATCCCCGTCGTCCTCGGGCGCGATGGACGGCGCCGCCAGGCGGAGACGAAGGCGCACGTCCTCGGTGGCGACGTCGGGCGGGACCACCACGACGAGGTCCGCGCTGCGCAGCAGCGGCGCCGCGTCGCAGATGAACTGCCACGCCTGGGCGGGCTCGAGGTCCACCGCTTCCGGTTCGGGCTCGCTCAGCGCCCCGTCCAGCGGGGGGAACACACGAGCACATCGCGCGAGGCCCCTCAGGAGTGTCTCCTGGCGCACCACCGTCTCGGGATCGTCCGGGTCGCCCCGCCACACGTCGGCGGCGTCCAGCAGCGTCCCGTCATCCGTGCGCAGCGTGAATCGCAGCGGCCAGGGCTCATTCTGCTGCGCCGCGGACGCCAGGTGCAGCTCGACGATGCCGGCGGTCCGGTCAGCGGCGCCACCGAGCCACCCCGTGACACCTGCGACGAGTTCGTCGGCCTCGTCGCGCAGCGGCACCGACGCGTCCTGGGGATCCGCCAGGGCCTCCGCCCACCGCGCGGTCCACGGGAGCAGCCGCGCGCGCGGACGTCCCGGCCTGGGGGGCGGCCCGCCAAGCCGGATCAACAGGTCTGCGACGGCGTCCGCGTAGGCGCGGAGCAACGCGGCGGGCTCCCACACCCGGCGGTCGCTCAGCGCCACAGCGAACCCGGTGACAGGCATGGCGGCCGCAAGGTGCGCGAACGCGGCGGCGGCGTCCGCGTCCTCGTCGACAAGGGCGCGCCAGGAGCCGGCGACAGCGTCCCCGCCGCCTGACAGCGCGGGAACGACGCGGTGCGCGCTGACCAGACCGACGGCGAGACGTGTGGCGACAGCCCACGCCCGCAGCGAGTCGGGTGCGCGGTGCAACCCGCGACGCGCACCGGTCGGAACACGCAGAAGGGCTGGGACCGCCTCATCGAGCCCGACCAGGCGCGCCGCGACGGTTGCGATGCCGGCGGCGTCGTCGCGTCGCACCGCGACGCCTGCGGTTCCCGCTTCACCCGCCGGGAGCCCGATGGCGGCGCAGTCTGCGGGTGACACCGTCGCCCCGGCGGGGTCATGGACGACGACGCGGCCTCGTGAGGGCACGGCGGCGTCGGGCAGGAAAGTGACCTGCGGATTGCGCTTCAGCGATGACCTCCGGGCGCGATGGGCAGCCCGCCACGCTACTGCCGGTCGCGCCGTTCCGCCGAATGCGGTCCTTCCAGTTGCCGTAGCAGTTCGCGAATCGCGCTGACCGGCACGCTGTCACCCTGGGCCGTCCGCACCAGATCGCGCAGTGCGGCGACGAGGGCGGCCCGCTCCGACGGGGAGGGTGTTCGCCTGCCGGCCGCTCCGCGGCCAGGACGGGAAGGCGGCTGCTCCTCCACACCGAACAGGCGCGTCTGCACCACCGGGGGCGACGCGGCATCGAACTCCTGAGGTGTCACACCCGCGATCGCCGCGGCCCACCAGGTGAGGCCGCGGTCCCAGGAGGCGCCGGCGGGGCGGTGACGCGGTATCCGCCCGTTGAAGGCGACGTCAGCGATGACCCCGACCACGATGTCGCGTGTGAAGGCGTCGTGTGGAAACCGCTCCTGGAGGTAGTCGACAAATCCCGTCCCAGGGGGGTCGCCCGTGAGGCGGTGTGACACCTCGGCGAGTACCGGACGCGACCGCTGCAGCCACGCCCAGGCGTATGCCGGGACGCGGGGAAACTCCCGCCGATGGTCACCAGGGTGGTGTTGCGGCACGGCCACCGACTATGCGGATGCGGTGATCGGAAGGTGCCGTGGCCGCCGCTGCTCGAACCGCGAGATCTGCTCCGCGTGCCGCAACGTCAGCGCGATGTCATCCAGCCCTTCGAGCAGCATCCGCTTGGTGTGCTCGTCGATGTCGAAGCCGACTTCGATGTCACCCGCGACCACCCGCTGCGCGGCAAGGTCGATGCGGCAGCGAGCCCGGGGGTCGTCCTGCGCCTGCGCGATCAGCCGCTTACAGATCTCCGGGGGGACAACGACCGTCAGCAGACCGATCTTCGCGCAGTTCGTTTTGAAGATGTCGGCGAAGCTCGGCGCCACGATGGCCTCGAACCCCCACTGCTGGAGCCCCCACGGGGCGTGTTCGCGCGACGATCCTGACCCGAAGTTGGGTCCCGTGACCAGCACCCTCGCGTCCGATCGGCGGGGATCATTGAGCACGAAATCCGGCTCGGCGCGCCAGTCGTGGAAGCAGAACTCGCCGAACCCGGTGCGCTCGATCCGCTTGAGGAACTGCTTGGGCATGATCTGGTCGGTGTCGACGTCCGCTCGGTCCAGCGGCATCATCGTCCCGTCGATCACCTGTACGGGGTTCATGCGGCTCCCCTACCGTCCCATGTTGCGCACGTCGACGAAGTGCCCCTGGATGGCCGCGGCGGCAGCCATTTCAGGGCTCACGAGGTGAGTGCGCCCACCCTTGCCCTGCCGTCCCTCGAAGTTGCGGTTCGAAGTCGAAGCGCAGCGTTCGCCCGGAGCCAGGATGTCGGGGTTCATTCCGAGGCACATCGAGCACCCCGGCTCCCGCCACTCGAACCCGGCGGACTTGAAAACCACGTCCAGACCCTCGGCCTCCGCCTGCACCTTCACCGGGTAGGACCCGGGCACGACCATGCCGTGCACGCCGGACGCCAGCCGGTGGCCCTGGACGACGGCGGCGGCGGCCCGCAGGTCGCTGATCCGGCCGTTCGTGCACGATCCGATGAACACGCGGTCGATCCGCAGTTCCGACAGGGGCTCGCCGCCCGCCAGACCCATGTACTCCAGGGCGCGGCTGGTCTGTTCGGGATCCCTCGTATCGTCGGGCAGCGGGACACTGCCGTCGATCGGCGCGCTCATCGCCAGGGTGATTCCCCACGTCACGGTGGGCGCAAAGTTCGCGGCGTCGAAGGTCACGACACGGTCGAACGCCGCACCGTCATCGGTGCGCAGCCCCCGCCACTGGCCCAGCGCCTCGTCCCACGCGTCACCCTGCGGTGCGTGAGGCCTCCCCTTGAGCCAGGAGAACGTCACCTCGTCGGGTGCGATCAGCCCGGCACGCGCGCCGCCCTCGATGGACATGTTGCACACGGTCATGCGCTCTTCCATCGACAGCGCCTCGACGGCCGCGCCGCGATATTCGATCACTGACCCTGTGCCGCCCTCGACCCCGATCTCTCCGATCACGGCGAGGATCAGGTCCTTGGCGGTGACCCCGAAGCCAAGGGACCCGTCGATCTGCACCGCCATGGTCTGCGGGCGCACCTGGGGCAGGCACTGCGTCGCCAGGACGTGTTCGACCTCCGACGTGCCGATTCCGAAGGCCAGCGCCCCGAAGGCGCCGTGGGTCGCCGTGTGACTGTCGCCGCACACGATCGTCATGCCCGGCTGCGTCACACCGAGTTCCGGCCCGATGATGTGGACGATCCCCTGGTTCCGCGAACGCATCGTGAACAGGCGGATCCCGAACTCCGCACAGTTCGCCTCCAGCGCGGCCATCTGCGCCTTCGACAGCTCGTCGGCGCCGAGATCGGTCAGGGCGGCGGAGGCGCTCGCCGGATCGCCCTGTGCCTGACGCAGCAGCGAGCGGTCGGTGGTCGGCACGTTGTGGTCCATCGTCGCCAGCGTCAGATCGGGTCGGCGAACCCGGCGCCCCGCGAGTCGCAACCCGTCGAAGGCCTGGGGGCTCGTCACCTCGTGGACCAGGTGCAGGTCGATGTAGAGCAGATCAGGCTCGCCGTCCGTCCCTTGCCGGACGACATGGCGGTCCCAGATCTTCTCGACCAGCGTCCGGTCGGTGCCGCCGGGCGCGGTGCCAGGTGTCTGCGGCTCCACGCGTCAGGCGGTCCAGCGGGCGGAGGAGCTCATCCGCTCGGCCACCGTGCCGGAGACCTCGACGTTCTCGGATTTGACCAGCTCGAAGGAGATCTCGTCCGAGCCCGTGGCCTCGGCCATGGCGGCCGCGACACGGGCGACGAGCTCCGCCTCCTCCTGCGGTGTCTGCTGTGGATCGACGTTCAGCTTGATGACCGTCATGGCGCTGCCTTCCTTGTCATGGTGAATGATGTCACGGTGTGGGTTCGGCCACGGCGCCCACTGGGCGCCGCAGCCGGACAGACTTGTTGAGTGCGTTGAGGAACGCGCGCGCGCTGGCCTCGACGATGTCGGTGGATACACCCCGGCCGGTGAATTGCTGCCCATCGACGGAAAGCTGGACGGTCACGTCCCCGAGCGCGTCGATGCCGGGGGTGACGGCTGCGACGTTGAAGCTGACCAGCCGGCCGTCGATGCCGACGGCACGGTGGATCGCGCCGCCGACGGCGTCGACCATGCCGTCCCCAATAGCGGCTTCGTCGACGATCGTGTCGTCCTCCACCCGGCGGACGCGCACGGTCGCCGTCGGCGCGGTAGCGGTCCCGCCGGACACCTGCAGCGAGAGCAGTTCGAACGCCTCTTGTTCGGGGGCGTACACCTCGTCGGCCACGATCGCTTCGAGATCCGCATCCGTGATCTCGGTCTTGCGGTCCGCCATCGCCTTGAACCGTGTGAACGCGCGACCGACCTCCTCGGATGCCAGCTCGTAACCCATGATGTGCAGCTGTTGGGCGAAGGCGTGCTTGCCGGAGTGCTTCCCGAGCACGATTTGCGCACCGACGGCGCCGATGTCCTCGGCGCGCATGATCTCGTAGGTCAGGCGGTCCTGCAGGATCCCGTGCTGGTGGATTCCCGACTCGTGCGCGAAGGCGTTGCGGCCCACCACTGCCTTGTTGAACTGCACCGGGTAGCCGGTCAGGGTGCTGACCAGCCGCGACGTCCGGGCGATCTCCGGGGTGTTCAAGCGGGTCGGTCGCCGCAGGAGGTCGCTGCGTGTCGCGAGTGCCATCACGACCTCCTCGAGTGAGCAGTTCCCCGCCCGCTCACCGAGGCCGTTGACTGCAACCTCCACCTGGCTCGCGCCGTTGCGCACCGCTTCGAGGGAATTCGCCACCGCCAACCCGAGATCGTTGTGGCAGTGGACCGAAACGGCGACGCCGGCCCCGACCTGCGCGACGACATCGGCGATGAGCGCGCCGAAGTCGTGGGGAATGGCGTAGCCCACGGTGTCCGGGATGTTCACGGTCGTCGCGCCGGCCTCCACGACGGCATCCACGATGCGCATCAGGAACCCGACGTCGGTGCGCGTCGCGTCCTGCGGGGAGAACTCGACGTCGTCGGTGAACTCCAGTGCGCGCCGGACCCCGTCCACGGCCTGCTCGATGATCTGGTCCTCACTTGCGCCGCGGAGCATGGCGTTGCGGTGGATCTCCGACGTGGACAGGAACACGTGGATCCTCCGGCGGTCCGCGGGCTTCAGCGAGTCAGCCGCGCGTACCACGTCGTCGGGATGGCACCGCGCCAGCGCCGCGATCACCGGTGCCCCCGCCTGTGTGCCGACACTCGTCGCGATCTCGCGGACGGCGTCGAAGTCTCCCTGCGAGGTGACGGGGAACCCCGCCTCCACGACGTCGACACCAAGGCGCGCGAGCTGCTCTGCGATCTCCAGCTTTTCCTTCACGTCCAGCGAGATGCCGGGCGCCTGCTCGCCGTCACGCAGGGTCGTGTCGAAAATTGTGACGCTGTGCTCTTCGGTCATCCTGGTCTCCTCGAATCCTCATCGATGCGGCGCCTCTGCTGTGCCTCCGCGGGGGGTTCGAGTGCGTGTGTCCGCCCCGCGGCGTCAGAGAATGAGGAGGGCGAGGAAAAGGCCGAGAATGACGGCCACCAAAATGCGGACGCGGGCGACCGGCGCGTGGGTCTCACGCTGCTGGGTCGTCATCGTCACGTCCACCATGTTGTTGTGTTCTACGGGCGCCGGTGGGGCTATGTCAATCAAATCGGCATGCTCACGGTGGAAAATGCCTAATTCGGGCTACCAAAATG